>JAFGHU010000167.1 GCA_016929955.1 Bacteroidales bacterium
GGGTCTTTTTGTAAATGACAATTTTCGATATCTAAGATCCGATCGAACATTTTGGGCAGGTGAAAACCCAGTCCGTCCATATTGCGATCGTTAAAATCCATCTCTTTAGAATAGTCGGATAACCATTTCCTGTTCGAAAAAGTAAATTCCAGTTTATTGCGATAGAAATAGCTGTTTTTAGATGGAAGGATAGGGAAGTGCGGAGGATAGTCGAAATTGCCCAGATGCTGAAAATTTTCAAGTACTTGATTTTGTTTTACTTCCAGTTGTTTGTTATAATCAATCATTTGCCATTTACAACCACCACACTCGCCAAAATGTTTACAAGCCGGCTCAATGCGTAAATCCGATTTTTTATGAATTTTGATCACTTTTCCTTCGGCAAATGAAGAACGAGAGCGCGTTAGTTGAATGTCAACAATATCGCCCGGAACCGCTAAAGGAACAAATACCACTTTATCGTCGATGCGTGCCAGAGATTTTCCTTCAGCAGCAAAATTTTCTATTTCAACATTTTTTAATACAGGCAGATCTCTGTTTTTTCTATATCTTCTTCCCATGCTATTAATTTGCTAATTATTAAGGTGCTGATGTGCTGATGTGCTGATGTGCTGATGTGCTGATGTGCTAATGTGTTGATATACATTTTATAAAATGTTCGTATTTGTTTGTTTTTTATTATCAAATTATCACATTACCGAATTATCACATCATCACATTATCGAATTACCGAATTATCACATTAAATGTATTCTTTGGCTATGGTTTCGCCTCGTAAAACACGTAATCCGTTAAAAGCCAGTGCGCGCATTTCATCTTCTCCGGGATAAATATGTACAGGAGCCATTTTATGAACACGTTGCGATATTTCATTAACAAACCATTTACTGTGTGCTACACCACCAGTGATTAGTATTCCATCCACATCTCCACAAAGTACTGCGAACATAGATCCAATTTCTTTGGCTACCTGATAGGCCATCGCAGAAAATATTTTTTTTGCTTCTTCATCGCCTTGTTGAGCGCGCTTTTCTACTTCGTAAGCACTGTTTGTTCCAAGATAAGCAACAAGACCGCCCTCTCCTTTATTCATTTTAAGGACTTCGGCCTCTGTATATTTTCCACTAAAACACAGGCGAATTAATGGGCCTACAGGAAGGCTTCCTGTGCGTTCAGGCGAAAAAGGGCCGTCGCCATCCAGGCCTTGATTCACATCTACAACGCGGCCTTTTTTATGTGCTCCAACAGTAATTCCACCTCCCAGATGCACCACAATCAGATTCATATCTTCATATTTCTGCATTAATGAGCGCGCATGTTGCCGGGCAACGGCTTTTTGATTTAATGCATGGAAAATAGAAGTTCTTGGTAGCAAAGGATGACCGGAATATCTGGCAATATCATCAAATTCATCAACAACTACCGGATTTGCAATATAGGCTTTGGCGTTAGGAATCGTTTTTGCCATATCAGCCGCAATTAAACCTCCTAAATTGCTGGCATGTTCTGCACCCAAAGGACTATGAATCAAGTCCTGCTTCATCTTTTCGTTTACAAGATAAACGCCTGATTCAATAGGCTTTACTAATCCGCCTCGTCCAACAATGGCACGAACCAAATCCATTCGGATTTCAGCATCGCGAAGCGTTTTGCAAATAATATTTTTTCTGAATTCAAATTGATCCGTTATTTTTTCAAAAGGAGCTAATTCTTCAGGAGTATGCGTAATATTTTTAATCAAAACAGGAGTTTCGTTTTCATACACCGCAATCTTGGTTGAGGTAGACCCCGGATTAATTGCTATTACACGTATACCGTCGCTTAATTTCATGTATTAATAGTTAGTGGATTAAGCTTGTAAAGCTGCTAATCCGATGCTAATTAATTTTGTTTCAACACTATCGCCTCTCGAAGAAAGTACAGCCGGAACGCGAGCTCCAAGAACCATTGCACCTAAAACGCCACCGGCAAGTTTTGTGTTCGTTTTGTAAAAAACATTGCCTGCTTCAATATTTGGGAAAACCAAACAGTCGGCGTCGCCGGCCACATCGCCACCTAGTTTTTTAATTTCAGCACTTTCTTTATCAATAGCTACATCCAGAGCTAAAGGACCATCAATAAAAGCGTTTTTAAACTGCCCGCGATCACTCATTTTAGAGAGAACAGCCGCATCAATAGTTGCTTGCATTTTTAATGAGACTTGTTCGCTGGCTGCAAGAATAGCTACTTTTGGTTTTTCAATACCTAAAGATTGTGCCGTTTTGATTAGATAATTTGTAATGGCAATTTTTTCGGGCATTTCGGGAGCCGGAATTATGGCTACATCGCCAAAAACGAGTAGCTTATGATAGGCCGGACTTTCCAAAACCGTAACGTGACTGAGCACCGATTTTGGCAACATTAAGCCGGTTTCTTTATTTAAAAGGGCGCGCATATATTGCTCGGTGTTTACTAAGCCTTTCATAATAAAATCGGCCTTGCCTTCATTAATCAATTGACAAGATTTGTGTGCAGCTTGCTGAGGATCGGCTTCTTGCACCAACTCAAACTTTGCGCTATCAATATTGTCTTTAGCACAAATGGCTTTTATGATGTCAATATCGCCTACCAAAGTAGCATTAATAATGCCCATATCTACTGCTTTATTCACAGCTTCTATGGTATGTGCATCATTTGCATAAGCTACAACCAAACGTTTTTTTGCCTTGTTTTTTAGCTCGGTAAAAAGTTGATTTAATTTTGTGATTGCCATTGATTTCTTCTTTCGTTTTTAAAGGGTGCAAAATTAGTTAAAACTGTCCAGATATGCCTTTCATTAAATGGCTTATTTTGAGTAAAAATTAATCATCTTTCGTATAGCCTCAGAACAAGCATCACAAAAAATATCGCCATTAAAAGTTTTCATTAAACAGTCTTTTTTTGGACGATAAATACCTTTGGCAGAGTAACCTCCACCTTCAAAAACGCCCATGGCAGAATAGTATTTTTCTAAATCGGGCGTTGGAATTGGAATGCTGTCGGCAATTAAGTGTTTCCATTTTGCATCAAAATCTACCAGAGTAGTGATATTGGGTTCCCAGGGTTCTACTTCTAAATTGTAAAAATCGTTATAAGAAGTTGAATTATCGTAATATTCATCGGCCAAACCGGCAAAACCATGACCCAATTCATGGATAAAGATTTTGCCTGCATTCTTGTTTGAATTTACGCTGATATTATAATGATTAAAAATGGCTCCTCCTCCGTATTTTTCTGTGTTTACAAGAATGTAAATTTGATCGTAAGGCACATTTGCCGCAACATCACGAACACTTTTATTTTCGGTTGTCATACAATAGCGTTCACTGTCGAAAGTATAAAAACTTGTGCCCAAAATAGTATTTCGCCAGATATTTTCCTTCGGAATATCAGCACCTGATTCTTCGGATGGCGCCAAAACTCCTGAGATATTAAAGCGGTCTTTATACTCCGCATAAGGATGATAATCGAATAATACTTTGGCAAACTTATCGCAATCTTGCTTAAATAAATCCATTTCTTCCTTGGTGTATCCATCCGGAATAATCACAATATCAACCTTTTCGGCAGGATCGCCCTGATTCAGTGCTTGATAAACAGGGTATTTATTTTTTAGTCCTTTTTTGATGAAATAATCTTTTGGATCAATTTCATATTCCACTTGTTCAACAAATTGGCCTTGCCACGAACGGGCATATAGTTTTACAAACACTTTGTTTTTTGGCATAGGAAAAACAATGGTTTCTTCAAAGCTTTTGTCGAGTTTCTTTGCCTCCAGTGTGGTTTGCCATTCGGCGAATAAGCTCGAATAACCCCGCGAATAGATCAAGATGCCACTGGCTTGATCATACACCTCAAAAAAATAATTGCCATATTCGAAAGTGTCGATCAAATTGGTTTTTGAGCCTCCCCAGTAAGGTTCGGCTATCAATTCATCCATAAAATAATATTCCCGATCTGCATTTCCTGCGTGCCTATAGTCTAACCTTAGCGTTTCATTTTTAAAATAAGTGTCAAACTGTCCAAAGGTTGCAGCGCTGATAAAGATTAAAATAAGAACTAGTCCTGATTTTTTCATTTTTGATATTTGTTTATAAAATTACGAATAATTTATTGATCCTTAGCAGTTCGTTCAACTTCCTTTTTAAGTTCAAATAAGGCTGTTAATGCAGCGCGACGAATATTTCGGCCGCGATGTTCGCCAAAATGATATTTATTGGCACGGACACCATTGGGTCCTGCAATTGCAATCCAGGTGGTTCCTACCGGTTTATCTATTGTTCCGCCATCAGGCCCTGCAATTCCCGAAGTGGCTAAGGCATAATCCGTTCCGAATTTTCGACGTGCGCCTAAAGCCATTTGTTTTACCACGGCCTCGCTCACAGCGCCTTCATTCAGTAAAGCTTCTTTTGAAACATCCAATATCGTTTCTTTTATTTCATTGGCATAAGTAACTGCAGATCCTTTAAAATAGGCCGAGCTTCCGGATATGCTGCTTAGTAAATGAGCAATATATCCGCCGGTGCAACTTTCGGCCGTAGCTATGGTTTTTTTGTGTGTTTTTAGCGTTTCGCCAACTGCCTCTTCCAATAAAACATCGTCATAGGCAAAGATAAGATCACCAATTATCAATTCCAGTTTTCCGACCAATTCCGCAATATATTTTTTGCATTTTTCCTTGTTTTCGCCACGCGCGGATAATCGTAAGCGAACAATACCGGGTTGAGGCAGATAAGCAAGTTTAATGTTTTTTGGTAAGCTATTCTCCCAATCTTCAATACGTTTAGCTAGAAAAGATTCTCCAACCCCTTGTGTCATAATCGTTTTATGAAGAATTACAGGTGTTTTAAATTTTGCTTTTACGCGCGGTATCACTTCTTTTTCCATCATGGGCTGCATTTCGAAAGGAAC
>JAFGHU010000168.1 GCA_016929955.1 Bacteroidales bacterium
CATGGGGGTATATTCGCAAACACCACCTAAAAAAACGATTTACTGCCAAATTAACGAACGATCTGTTCTGTCCGACAAAACTATCATAGAAATAGATTTAGGCCAAAAACAAAGCGGACTAATAACCTCGTCGTGTATTGTTGATAAAGATGGTAATGTTGTTAAATTTAACAGCATTGTTGATGCTCTAAATTTTATGGGCGAACTTGGTTGGGAGTTTTGTCAAACATACAAGGATAACGAAATCAATGTTTTCCTTTTGAAACAGACCGTAGAGGCCGAAAACGTAAGCAAGTGTTATCCGCCGATAAAAACGAAATAAGAACAATTTTATGAAAAGACACACAAAGTTGTTATAAAGACATTTCAATTAATCTTAGAAAACACACATTTAGCAATTTAAGCAAAACAATGGCCAACACTAGTTAGCTTTGTCAAAGTTTAATAGTTTGATATATTCTTAAAATTCGAGATTTTTACCACTATAAAAGCTAACTTTGACAAAGCTCTACCATTCTTATTTGAAATGATACAAACAACAGCTATTTATCTACTAAGCCAATTTTCATAATCATCTCTTCAAAATCATTTTTCATGTAAAGTGATTTTTTTCGAATCTTAGTTTTATATGTATAAATTGTACTTGTAGACGAACGTAAAAATTGCGCAATTTTTGTTATATCCGTAATTCCAATACGGATAAGGGCAAAAATGCGCAATTCAGTATTTAATAAGTCTTTGGGTTTTGGGGTTATTTGAGAATCATCTCTAAGTAATTTGTTAAACTCGGTTACAAAGGTTGGGAATATTTCGAGAAAAGATTTATCGAAATTTGTGTAAAAATCCCGAATTTCATCTTCAAAAAACTGTGACGATTTTAGTATGCTGTACAATTCATCGAGCTTACCAGTGGATGCAATTCTGTTCAATGTTTTTCGGTATTCATCGAGCTTAGACAAATAGGAGGAACTTTCGTCCATATAACGCGCCACATATTCTTCTTTCAATCTATTCGAATCTTTGAGCCTATTATTAACGTCAACCATTTTAACATTAATATTTTTAAGATTAATGTTCGCAAGGTGCAATGATTTTTGAGTTCGCTCTGTACTTTTCATCTGTTTATACACAAGCACAACAGCCACAATAAGAAAAACAAGTAACAAACTAATTATCAACAGTAATACAAAGAGATTTCTGTTTTGAGTTTTTATTTTTTGCTGGTATGCACCTTCGATAACGTGCATAATCTGGGAAATCTCTACGGTACGAAAATAAATATTTCCAAATAAAGCATCCTCCATTGCTTTATGAATATATTTATAAGCCAAATCTATATTTCCTGTTTTATAAAAAGCTATCGCCAATGCTTTTATCGACAGATTTTCTTTAATTGCATTTTTAGCATCGCAAATGGCCGAAATGGCGTAATACTTAATCTGCATTCTCTGATTTTTTTCCAACATATATATTCGACCAACAATATTAGTCAGGATTGCATATTTCTGAGTTCCGACATAAGTTGCCTCCAACATTTCGATAGCAATAGCTCGAGCTTTATCGTAACGATGAGAATCAATTAATTTTTCGATAAGATTAATCTTATAAAAATCCTGCTCCTTGTTTGGCATCATTAAAAGCGAATCGCGATACAAAACGAATTTTTGGTGATGCTTCGAATCGGTAGGATAAATCGAATATAAATATTTGTAAGCTTCGAAGTATTTTATTTTCAACCAACCATTAAGATAAGCCCCCGAAATAGAATCGAGCAATTCTTTAGCCTCGAAAAACATAGCATTTTGCGAATAAAGAACGGACAAATCAATATTTGCCTCCCACTCGAACTTTTTATCGCCAATCCGTGCAGCAAGGCCACAATTTCGATGTGCGAACATTAAAGCCGAATCAGAAATAAAAGTCTTATATTCGTTGTATAATTTCTTATTAATATCGTATTGTTGCTTTAAAGTTAAATTGGGAACAAATAGCATTTGATGCAATTTATCTATTGTTTGCTTTTTTCGCGCCACATACACAGCATCGTTTTCGATAACCTCATCCAAAATTCGCAATATTGAATCTAATTCGTTAGCAGCTCTGGTGGCCGGTAAAAAAATAATCGCAAATAAAAGCAGTACAAAAATTTGCTTCATTGATTTATATTTTCTATATTGTTACTAAAAATGCTTAGACAAACATCCGGAAAATTACAAAAAAAAGAAATAATTTAACGATATAAATAAATGAAACTCGTTTTATTTGTGAAACACATGAAAAAGCTCAAAAGTTAAATAAACAAAATGCGCGATAACTTTAAACCATTACATTAAGATGAAACTAATAACAATATTCGGATTCATTCTTTTATCATACACAAATCCGCCGATACCAAGCTATTTTGGCGAAAATTTTACGGAATCAATAAAGTACGTCCTAAATACAAACAAATTAACAATTTCGATATGTAAATCATTAATATTAAACACAAACGTAATTATTTAAATTGTTTAACAAGAGCGAAACAGTTACCATATTATTCAGTTTTTTAAACTCAGTCTGTTGATATGATTTAAGTATAGTACGGAATCGATGTTTTAATTTTTCTATCGGACAATTTCAGATGAAAGAGAGCTTTGTGGTAACAGTAAAAAAATACATCAAAATCGATTCTAACTTAAAATCAAAACACACAAAGCTCCTCCCCTACCCAACTCAAACAATAAAACAAAACATACAAGAACGATCAATCGTTTAAAAAAGCATTAAAAAAAGAATTTATTGATCATAATACAATTACGAAATAAATTGGAATTAGGAACCAATTTCTACTTTGCACATTCGTACCATTCGTAGGAACGCAGTGCAAATGAAAACACAAATGAACTGATTTATCAATGTTTTCCAAAAAAATCCTCCGTTGAGGAAGTAACCGTAACTTAAATCCAAATGGTTAAAAATAGTCTTAATAATAGACCAAGAAAAAATTAAATATCTTAATACCAAATGAATTTTTCGATTTAAATTTGTCTAAACCTAAAGTTGCATTTGAAACTTAAATTCGGCTTAAAAAAAAATTTCATGCTTGTTTGTGTTGCATTTCTTCTATTGTTTATCATAACAATTCAACAATTTGTCCTAATTCTATTTCCGTTTGAGGATTAAATTCATCGGATTGCATATATTTTTCAATAGAATTATACAGTTGATTTACTTCGGGTTCTGTACCAACAGCTTTTAAATCGGACATGCAAACCAAAACCTTACCGGTTCCACATCTGAATTCGAATAACATACCCAATTTGTGATTACGATAGACATTATCAATGACTTGAACTATGGGTTGGATATCTTTATCCCATGAATCCAAAATTAGAGGACGCGCATTTTTAGATAAATTCCACCACTGCCAATTCGAGTGCGTTTCGGTTGGGAATGACTTGAACAAGGGATGCTTATTGTCGATTAACAAACCCATTGTACCTGCCGATATCGGGCGGTTGTTGCTTTTGCAAATTCCTTGAAACATGTACCAATTCCAAAACTCGTTAATAAACTGTGGATTCAAGGATTTGTCTTTAATGCTCTGATGATCTGGGAACAATAGAACATTTTTTCCTTGTTTAAGAGCGGAAATAACTTTTACATCCACTTTACTGGCAACTACAATAGTTCCAAAATCAGGTTTGATATCATTGCCAGGATAAACCCAAACAGGGTATTCGTTTTTGTAAGGAGTGCCATCTACCTGAATAGATAATTGCAACTTTTCGGCCGTTGAAACAGTAATTAAAGGAATTAGCATTTTCCCAACATTTGTCAGATTTCCCGAAGGGATTTCAATGTTGGATAATTCACCAGATGCGACAAGTAGGCCATTGGTTAAACCATACAATCGCCATACTAATTTACTTTGTTCAAAAGTTTTCAAACCGTAATTGGCAATACAAACCTCCACTTTAAGGGTATCAGTATTATAATAGCAGTATTTAGACATCTTGGCCAACGGAACCACCTCCGAACAAAACTCCCTAAACTTATACGGTTCAATGATTCCTTTGCTATCCATGAATGGGTCAAGAATTCCGACCAACGCAGTGGCCTGCCCTGGGTAGTCCTGTAAGTCGAGCATTTGAAATCCGCCAAAACCTGGTGTTCGCAAGGCTGCTTCAATCTCCTCGCGGTATTGAATCAAGCATGATTGACCTGTTGAATAGAAAAAGTCTTCGGCCAGATGCCCCATTCCAGCTTTTTCCAACCCCCGTTTAAAAACCTCATAATTCCAAGGCTTTAACACTCCTGTATATTTAACGAGCTCTTTGTAATTAGGATATATCTGAAACTGCCCTATTTCATGACCAATAATTGGTAGTTTATAGTTTTTAATAGCCTGAATATAGTTTCGGTTTGTTGAAGGCGCAAAGGCATTTATCAACCCGCTTGTTTCGTCCTCGTTGGTAGCAAATGCGGATCTTACATGATTTTCAGGCTTTGTTCGTTCATTGCCGTTTGTCCAAACAGTTACCCAAAAATCGTCGTTAGTACCAGGCATTGGGTTCGTAAATTTTGAATTGGTGCCAAAGGAAAACAATTGGCGTGGATATTCTAACTTAAAATCAGCCACTATCCCGTCCATAACAGACCTACAACCATTGTTTTCGTTACCGAGTGTAAGCATACAAAAAGATGGACTGTTCCCGTTTTGTTGTAAAATGGTAGCCCCTTCATTTTTCATGAAATTGATAAGACTGCTGTCGTTTTGATTGTAGTTGCCCCAATATGGAAGCTCGGCCTGAATATAAATACCGACCACATCTGCTGCAGTAAATGCAGCTCGTGGAGGGCACCACGAATGGAAACGAACATGGTTAATACCGTAATCCTTACAAATCCTGTAATATCTGATCCATTCTGCTGTGTCCATTGGAGGATATCCTGTAAGTGGAAATACACAACCGTCGTTTTTTCCTCTCAGGAAAATAGTGTTCCCATTAATTTGAAATTGAGTGCCATTGGCAACAAATTTTCGCATACCAAAGGAAACCTCATCTGTATAACTATTTTTGTCCGAAGTTTCGATGCGTACTTTCATTTTGTATAATGCCGGATTGAATTCGCTCCAAAGCTCAGGCGATTCGCCCATTGGGTAATTGAAAGAAAGCACCGAATCTGTCGCTGATAAGTTTGCAAAGAACTCTGTTTGGGCGAGTTTATGCGTATTTGTTGATCCAATAAGCTCTGTCGATAACACAATTTTAAACCTCGGTTCCTCACCTGTTCTATTTTCTATCCTCAATTTCACAACTGCCATTTGGTTTTCAACATCAGGAAAAACATTGGTCTGGGAAATAAAACACTTTGGAAATGCTTTTATGCTCAATTCGCCCAGTAAGCCGTTCCAATTTGATTGAGTATCATAGCTGTAAATATGTGAAAAACCTGTTGATACCAATGAAGGGTCGTTATCGACCATGATTGTAATGGTGTGTTTGCCCGGTTTCAGATGATCTGAAATGTCAAATATCTGTTTTGCCGACAAAACGCTACTTTGACCAACAAATGTGCTATCTACCCAAACGCGCGATACTTTAGAGCGCTCAAGGGTTAATAAAACCACTTTGTTGGCAAATTCCGCAGGGATGGTTACCTCTTTGCGATACCAAGCTTTTCCAACAAAAGGGTATTCGCGTGTGTAATGATAAGCAGTAGAATCTTCGTAGGGGCGGCATTTATCATGAAACGCCATTCCCATAGCATTGATCAGGCATTTACACTGGTAATTGTTTCGGTTTCCTTTTTTGGCCAAGTCGGTTGTTCCGGGCAATTTGATGGAATCGGTAAAGCTTGTTAAATACCACCTATCTGTTTCTCCAACAGAAACAGAATCGATTGCAAATTGCCAAATTCCATCGAGGATTATTACTGCTCGAGGCGTTTCTTTTGGCACACAACAGCCAAGCAACAAAAAAAACATCAAAATAAAAATACATCTAACGTTCATAGTTTATTTTAATACATTGTTAATAATTAGCGTTTTATTTTTTCTTTGCAACAATTTCCCAGTTGCCCCCTTCTATATCAAATTTCGCCTTTCCCAAGTTAGCCTTGCTTGCAGATAGTTCAGACTTATGCTTTGGCTGTTTTGCATTGTTTTTTTCAGCTGATTGTCGGCGAATGGATGTAACCGTGTACATTGCGGGTAACTCAACAATTAATTGCGATGTTTCCGGACTTTTTACAATTATGGAAATTTGATTGTCTGTTGAAGTCAGCGACACGCCCACTTCGCCTAAAACAGAGGCTAACTTTGTTTCGGCAAACGATAGGCCTGCAAGTTGAGGAGCAATGTTAATGGATTTATAACCCGGTTTAACCGGCGAAATACCACATACATACATGGATAAAATGGTTAATCCGCCGCCACTCCACGCATGGTTGGTCGTTCCACCGCCATAGCCTTCGCTACCAATCCCCCAACCTTCCCAAAGGGTTGAAAATTCGGCACTTTCAACCATTTTGCCAAATTTACGTTTGGCACGTTCAAGAGCAAATTGTCCTTCGTTCATTACAAACAGAGCTTCCATCACATATTTTTCCATGTAAGGACTGGCATAATCGCTTGTTTTAAATACATCCAATAGAGCAGGATACTTATCATTGTCGGCCAAACCGGAAATAACCGCCAAGGCTTGTACGCGGTCATCGGTTTTGCCCTTGTATAGTGGATCGCGATAAGCCAATCCATTCCAAAAACCACTGTTAAATGCTGTTTTAAATTCAAGCATTTCGTTTTCAAAACTTGATGCGTCATCAATTTTACCAAGTTCTGTTGCCATTAATTTCAGACCTTTAAGTGCCAGATAATACCAACCATTTTCGAGCAGAAGCATATCCTTATCAATACCCCAATCCCCCCATGTCCAATCGCCTTTGCGAAATTGAACCGTTCCATTTTCATTTAACTTCCAAACTCTCAAATACTTTTTAGCACCATCATATACATCAGCAATGGTTTTAAAATCGCCGGTGTGCATGTAGTAGTTCCAAAAGCCGTAATACCCAATGCTTGCAAGCATTTGACAAGGCAATTCCACATCCCAGTTTCCGGCCGGAATTGGCGAAAACAACGTACTGTCTGAGCGCTGCCAATTAATAAGTTCGTAAATACCTTTTTTTAATAGCGAATGGCTTTTAGTACAAAGAGCATAATAGGCTTCTTCACCTTCAATAACAGCATCTCCCCACCATTGAGCACGTTCTCTATCAGGGCAATCCATGTAAGTATCGCGCATGGTAACATAAAGTGTACGTTGCGCTTTTTGCCACATTTTGTTAAAAAATGGGTCGGAACATATGAAATTTCCGGCAAACTCGGTGTCAAAGCCTGTTTTGCGATATTTCAGTGATAAAATTTTTACACCTTTTGGAATGTTGTATATAACGCGTTGTCCGTTCATCCAACCAAAGCTTTCGTATTTTTGTATACCCTCACGCGTAATATATTCGGCCCGCACATTTGGTACACTTCCACCAAGGTAATTGTCGGTTTGAATAGCTATTTCAATGCTTTTCGAAGCCTCAACTTCAAAATAAGGGGTGATATGTATGTTTTCTGGCAATTCGCATATTATTAGGCTGCCATCGCTCACAAAAGGAAACTGTAAGTGGTTTGTGTATTGCATTAACCCCGAATCTTTCCACAGGGGAATTATTCTTGGGTACAAATTATTCCATGGCGCACATGGCGGAATACCAAATTCTTTGGTAGCTTTCCATCCACCGAGTTGCTTATAATCTTTTGAAGTCCAATTTCCAATATCTTTGTTGGCATCAAAACGGATATTAGATTCGGGTAGCCTGAAGTTGGGATGAGGATTTCCGGTAGATTCATAGGCGGGATGAACGATGGTTGTCCAGCTTTTGTCGCTAATTATCAACTGCCCATCAATTTGCCCTTGTATCAATATGCCGGCTTTTCCACTACTTTTGTGAGAAAAACCATCTTTTCCCCAATACCAAACCAAAATGGCCAGAGAGTTTTTGCCCTCAGTCATAAAGTGTGCAATATCTACTTCATCGAAATAGGTGTCGTTTGGTGTGGGACCGCGTTTTACACCACCTTCAAAAACAGCCAGTTCGCCATTTACCCAAAGCCAGTATTTAGAATCGGCAGCAATTTGCAACATTGCATTGTTTGGCTTATGGTTAAGCGTTATCTCTTTCCTAAATGCCAACCAAGTGTTTGTAGCGTTTTGGCAATCGGGGTTCGATATCCATTGTGCTTTCCACTGCTGCGAAAAAACCACCGAAGTTCCAATTAATATGTTAAAAAAAAAGACAATACACGGTAACAGAACCTTTTGTAAGGATAGTTTTCTGTAGCCATTATTTAAGAATAATAAGTAATACATATTGTTTTATCGTTTAAATATTTTTATAGCTTCCATGTGTGTATCACTTCTATAAACCACGAAATAAATGCCAGTCTTCAGAAAGCTTCCGTTAAATTTCAAACTGTGCTTTCCAGGCTTTCGAGAAACAGGCACAATGTTTTCTATCTGTTGCCCATTTATATCAAAAATTGAGATACAAATATTTTCATTCTTACTTGAAGTGTAAGTAATATTAATCAAATCATCAAATAAGGTAGGATAAACATTAATGAAATCTGACTGCTCTTTTTGACAAGTCAGAATTTCCGTAATAACAGATGAAGGTTCAATAATATATTGAATTACACCGTAGGCCGGAATAGAGTCTTTATGGATAACATCATTTGCTTGTACCATAAATGAATCAATTACAGACACTTTTTCGTGCGGACCGATTCCCTCTCCACTATACCCATGTAAAAAGTCATAGTAATAATTGCCGTTAGTATTATCAATTGCATATTTTTCAATTTTATAAAACTGTCCTTCGGGCAACACAGGCAAACTATTCAAGGCAATATCCACTGCAACATCAATATGTTGGAAATTCCACAAAATTATTGCCATTTTATTATCGGTTTCACTTTTAGTGGCTATACCATAAAAATTATGTTGTTCACTTCCGACACCCGAAAATTGAGAAGAAACAATTTGACTGTGTATTTTATTGTAAAATAAGAATGTATTTGCACTTGCTTTCCAATGACCGTCAACAGTAAATAATCCACTTCCACCTGCAAACTTTTTATTCGGATCGTGATCGGCAAAATTCCAATAATATATTTTCTTTATGTTTTGGCAGCCAATAGCGTCAAATATTTTCTTTGCCACATAGGAGGCATTAATTTCGGTATCATAACCTCCGCCAACTAATCCACCATTACCTTCACCCAAAGCATTCCCCCAATAACTGTTCCATTCAGTTATGTAGAGTTCGGGTATTGGGAGTCCTTTGTCCGTAAAAGCTTTTTCAATTACAGGAACATATTCCCAAGATGATTTTCCATATTGATGGAAAGAAAAAAAGTCGAGCACGGGTTTTGAAATATCATTTAGATATTCGGTTAAAAACGAATTAATGTATCCCAACCAATCTGGGCCAACCGCACCAAAACCACCAACTCTGGCAGTATTATCAACATCCTTAACTCCATCTGCAAAATACTTATACATTTTATAAGTTTGCTGAGGCGTAAGATTGGTAAATCCTTCAGGTTCATTGTGCGATTCCCATGCCCATCCAGTATAACCCATATCCTTATAATGCTGAACAAAGGCTTTTATAGTTGATTTATATTCATCATAATTGTTTGGTTCACCCTTTTCCGCGCCCAGCGCCAAAGTCATATAACACATGCACATAACAGGTTTAATTCCTTTATTAACC
>JAFGHU010000169.1 GCA_016929955.1 Bacteroidales bacterium
TGGAAAGTGCGAATAAATTGGCTCCGGAAAATACTGAAATATTAACTGAGCTTGCCCAAGTAAGATTGTTGCTAAAACAGCAGATCGAAATTAAAAAAGAATTCGATCAACTGGTGGCAAATGCCGACAAGCAATTTGCGCTAAATCAGTTTGAGTTGGCACTGGAAAACTATTTAGCGGCGTTAATATTGTTTGAAAATGATACCTACGTAAAGGCGCAAATACCCAAAGTTAGAGAAGCCATTAAAATAGAAGAAGCCTACAATCAAGTTGTTGAAAAAGCAGATGCTTATTATATTGCTTTGGATATCGAAAATGCGAAAAAAGCATACGAAGAGGCACAAAAAATTTGGCCGGAAAAAGCCTATCCGAGCAATATGTTGGCAAAAATGGATGAAGCCAATCAGCGTAAATCGGCCACGCTCAATGAAATAAATAGTGATTATAAATCAAAAATAGAACGCGCGGATCAAGCCTTTGACAAACAAAACTATGAGCAGGCTTATGATTTGTATATCAATGCGTTAAATTTAAAACCTGCCGAAGAATATCCACATAATCAAATTCGGAAAATCAATAGCTTATTAGCTACAGGTTCGCTTGATTTAATTTGTAATGTTAGCGATAATGGTCAGGCGCTAGCTCAGGTATTTGTTGAAATAACAGCGCAGGGAAAAACAGAAAGGGTTGATTTTACAAAACTTGGCAGTCATCAATTAAAGTTAAAATTAAATAGTCGCTACGTTTTAGCATTTAAGAAAGAAAAATATATTCAAAAGATCATCGAATTGGATACCCGTATGCCTGATAACACGGATTTGAATAAAGACTATCGTTTTGAGATTTCGATTGAGTTGTTCCCCATATGTTCTATCGATTTATCGCTTCTCGACCGACCTGTTGCCACAATTTCTTTTAAAGAATCTTCACAAAAATTCACTATGGATTTAGCTGCCTTTCGCGATATCAATAGGCAAGTAGAAGAGCTAAAAAAGGCCTGCAAGAAAAAGCTTGCTGAAGAACAAAAAAGCGCAAAGTATAATGAATTATTAAGTGCAGCCGATGTATTTGTTCAAACCAACGAATACGCTTTAGCAATTAATACATTAAAAGATTCACAAAAGCTGTATCCAGAAGAAACTTTCGCCATCGATAAAATTGCTGAATTAGAAGCGCTTGTAAAACGAGAAAAGGAATTTGCCGATTTAGTGACTAATGGAGATGTAAAATTTGCAAATGGTCAGTTTAATGAGGCTTTATTTGATTATTACAAAGCAAAAAATATTAAACCGGAAGCCACTTACGTGTTGGATAGAATAGCTGAAATAGATAAAGTTTTAGTAGCTCAAGACCGCGAAGAAAAGATATATCAGGCTGATGTGCTCAAGGCCGATAGTTTGTATGGCGCCAAACTATGGAAAGAAGCCATTTCTTTTTATGAAAAAGCATTGGCATTAAAGAAAAACGAGGTTTATCCCAAAAAACAATTGGCAGAAGCAAATAAGTTATTAAAAGCAGAAAACGAATTGATTGCGGCTTATACGGCGGCAATAAAGGAAGCCGATACTTATTTCGAGAGTAAGCTATTTCCGGAAGCAAGAAAAGCCTATTTAGCGGCAAATAGAATTAAGCCTGATGAACAGTATCCCTTGTATAAAATCGAAGATATCAATACTATTGTAGAGCAAAAGGATATTCGCGAAACAAATACAAGATACAATAGTCTTATCAGTTCGGCGGATAAATTATATAACGAAAAAAATTATCCTTTATCGCTTGCGCAATACAAACAGGCTTCTACACTAAAACCGGCAGAACTTTATCCAAAGCAACAAATCGAAAAGATCAATCAAATTCTTGATGTTCAGAAAACCACGGATGCACAATATATAATCTACATCAAATCAGCTGATAGTGCGTTTTATTTGGATGAATGGCAGGCTGCTCGCGATATTTATCTTAAAGCAAAAGCATTAAAACTCAACGAAAATTATCCACCGGAACAAATAAATAAAATCGATCTTTTGCTATCGGATTTAGCCACTTTGGAAACCAATTACAAAGATGCTATACGGCGTGCTGATGAAAGTTTTTCGCAAAGCGAATATGGGAAAGCCAAGGCCGATTATCTTATCGCACTTAAATTAAAACCAGAGGAGTCGTATCCAAAAGCGAAGATAGAAGAAATCGATCGGCTTTTAGCAGAATTAAGCGCTTTGGAAATGACTTATCAAGAGGCGATATTGAATGGCGATCAGAGTTTTGAGGCTCAACAATATCCTTTGGCTATTACGCACTATAAAAAAGCATTGGAAATCAAACCGGATGCAGAATATCCTAAGAATCAACTGCTTCGTATTGATGAAATACTGGCTCAAGCGGATCAATTTGAAAAAAAATATCGGGATGTTTTAGCGAAAGCCGACAATTATTTTTCGTATAAACAATATGGAAGTGCTTTGCAACTATACAAAGAAGCCAAAGCGCTAAAACCCGAAGAAGAATATCCACCGCAGCAAATTGCAATCATTAACCATATGCTTGCCACGCAAAAACGAAGTACGAAATATGATCAGTTGATAGCTTCAGCCGACAGTTTATTTCTGCTTAAAAAATACAATTCGGCAAAAGAAAAATATGAAAGTGCCGGTATTCTTATGCCGTACGACGAATATCCGAAAATAAAGATTGCAGAAATTGAGGCTATTTTGGCACAATTGGGTCAATTCGAATTGCAGAAAGAGGCGTATAATAAAGCCATTGAAAAAGCGGATAATTTATTTGCAAAGCGCAATTTTGTTGAAGCCCTGCCTTTTTATAAAGAAGCGAATCAGTTAATTCCTGAAGAAAGTTATCCTCCTGCACAAATAGCGAAAATTAAAGATTTGCTGGGAGCTAGCGACAAAGCCTATAATGCGTATATCAAGCAAGGAGATGAAGCTTATAATCGAGTGATGTTTCAGGAAGCAATTGTTGCTTATGAAAATGCATTAGCGATATATCCTAACGAAGCATATCCAAAAATGATGCTCGAAAAAATTGATGCGCAATTAAAGCGCGAATCTGTAGTGAGTGTATTTTTTGGTTCGGAAATTATTAAAGATGGAAATGAGCGCAAATATACTTTTGTCCCAATCGAATATAAAGACCGTCAAAACAATTATATTTTAATTGAGATGAAAAATTCTTCAGAAGAACCGATACGCGTTTTTATCAATTTTGGTGAGGAGGGAACAAAAAATGGAGGTTATGTTGTTAATCTTATTAAGCGCCCGGGTTATACGAAATATTTTGTGCGTATCGACCGTCAACTTCGTTGGATAAATAAAGAAAATAATTGGATAAGTCTTTTGCCCGAAGGTGGTGATTTAGATGTTAATAGGGTTCAAATATCGAAGGATGAGCAAAAAAATTAACATAAGCTTTCAGCTCATTTTTTCGGCAATTTTTAAACTGGCATTATAGCCGTCAATTGCAGAAGAAACAATACCGCCGGCATAACCTGCTCCTTCACCAACGGGATACAGGTTTTTGATCTGAGTATGCTCCATACTTTCTTTCTCGCGTGGTATTCTTAACGGCGAAGAAGTGCGCGATTCTACACCTAAAATCAATGCTTCTCTTGTATAGTAGCCCTGCATTTTTTTTCCGAATGTTTGGAAAGCCTCGCTTAACCGATTGCTTAATGCAGCGGGAAGTATATTATGCAATTCGGCCGATTTTATTCCCGGAATATACGAAGTATCTGGCAGAGAATTGGAAAATCTGTTCTCTACAAAATCAATCATCCGCTGGGCGGGAGCTGTTTGGTTTTCTCCACCGGCCTTATAAGCCAAATATTCTAATTCTTCTTGATATTTGAGTCCGGCAAAAATTCCGTATTTGGTATACGTGTTTAAGTCGTCTTGTTTTACACTAACCACTATCCCCGAATTTGCATAAGGCGAGTTTCTGTCGGCATTGGACATTCCGTTTACTACAACTTGGTTTGGACCTGTTGCCGAAGGCACAATAATTCCTCCCGGACACATGCAAAATGAAAACACACCTCGATCTTGCGCCTGACAAACCAAGCTGTAGCTGGCCGTTGGTAAAAGTGGATGCTTAATGGGAGAGTGGTATTGTATTGTGTTTATGAGTTGTTGGGGATGCTCTATCCTAACGCCCATAGCAAAATCTTTTGCTTCAAGTGCTAAACCTTTTTTATCCAGTAGATAATAAATATCTCGTGCACTATGTCCGGTGGCCAAAATTACTGCATCTGCAAGATATTCATTCCCATTTTGATCGATAATACCAAAAATGCGATTGTCTTTTAGTATAAAATCAACTGCTTTTGTTTCGAAATGAATTTCTCCTCCACCATTTAAAATGGTTTCCCGCATGTTTTTAACTATCGACGGGAGTTTATTGGTTCCTAAATGCGGATGTGCATCGATGAGAATATCGGGGTTAGCGCCGTGTTGCACAAATACATCCAAAATATATTTTACATTGCCTCTTTTTGAAGAGCGTGTAAATAATTTTCCATCAGAAAAAGTGCCTGCACCTCCTTCACCAAAACAATAATTCGATTCCGGATTTACGTGGTGGTTTTTATTCAATAAAGCGAGGTCGACTTTACGTTCGCTCACCATCTTTCCGCGCTCTAAAAGGATTGGTTTTATGCCTTTTTCCAAAAGTCCCAAAGCAGCATAAATTCCGGCAGGACCGGCACCTATAACCACTACTTTTTTAGCGTTTTTAGTAGCCTGATATATAAGCGGCTTTGTTATAGATTCTTCGGGCATTTCATAAAGAAAAACCTCAAATTGCATTTGTATTTTTATGGGACTTTTTCTGGCATCAATAGATCGGCGCAACAATTTAAATGCCTTTATTTGTTCAGGTTTTTGTTTTAGTTTTTGCGCTAAATAGTGGATATGCTGCGTATTATTTTGCGCCTCTTCTGGGCTCAATCGTAAATCAACTTCTTTACGCATAGCGCTTTATTCGATAGTGATATTGAATTGAAATACTTTTGAGTTTAAGCCGGTAATATCGTTAGCCCGAGGATTATTTGTTCCTGGCGAAAGAAACATATTGCTCAAGCCATAAGACATTTTAAGCTCGGTGCTCATTTTGAACCAATTAAAATAAAAATCCATGCCTACGCCTGTATCGACATATACATCATTTCGGTAGAGCAAGAAATCGGCAGTATTTGTGGATGCATCTTTTTTTGCATTGCCACCAACATCGACCGACAGGCTGCTTCCAACCAAAATATAAGGGCGCATATTTTGCAAGCGCTTTCCTTTTATTTTTAGATTCAAAGGTAAATTAAGTAGAACGGAAGAATAACGGTATTCGTCATCCGCATTTGTAGAGCTATTCCACGAAGTAAGAACGCGCTCGCCAAATTGTAAATTGGGAATAAAACGCAAATTAAAATAATTCCCTAATCGTAAATCCGAAATTACGCCTATGGTAAAGCCTAAAGCAGGTTTTGCTCCAATCGTGTTTTGGTCGGTTTTGATCGTAAATAGCATTTGGTTAACGCCTAAAAGATAGCCGAAATGATAGGGTTTATCATCGAAAGTAAGCAGATTTTTAACTTTAGATTGCTGACTCCAGCTTGCGTTGAAATACAATAACCCTAGAAGAATAAAAACAGCACGAAATATTTGATTTCTTTTTAACACTTTTTCTAAACGTTTTAAAATGCAATTTAGTATTTATTTTCGTCCATAATAGATAGAAGCAATTCCAAAACTCAGTTTTAATTGTTTGTTTTCTTTGTATCCGACTTGGCTCATATGTGCTAAAAAGTCTTTCCCGTCAGGAA
>JAFGHU010000170.1 GCA_016929955.1 Bacteroidales bacterium
CTGAAAAAACAACAGCGTGGAAAGATAAAAAAGTGGATTTGCGTGTCGATGACAATGAAAACCCAATAAAAGAATTAAGTCGCTTATTACTAGTACATCGTGCTTACGAACATATGAACAATGGTGATTTAGCCGTTGAGCATGGCGATATGGCACTTGCTTTAAAAGAATATGCTCAAGCTGAAAAAATGCAACCCGAAAATCTGGAAATGAAATACTGGAAAGCAGTTAGCTTGGCCAATAATGGCCGTGTTGATGAAGCGCTTCCGATTTTTAAATTTGTTTTTGAAAGCGATGATAATTGGCGAGAAATGACAAAAAGACTACCTGCTTCAGGACTCCTAATTGTAACAAAAAACGATTTTGATCGTATTATGAAAAGATAATATTATATATTTGCAAATAAATAGATTGACATACAATCAATTATATTGTACTTTTGTATAACAAGTTTAAACTAGAACTACCATGCTACTTAGTCTTGCTAACTTTTTTCAATCTATAGCCCGATACGGTATTTTGATCATAGGTTTTGGTATGGTTAGTATTGCCATATTTACAGGGGCTATTAACTACGGAATTACAATTGACAATATTTTAAGAAACCTACCCGATGCCATTCCTTGGTTTTTGCTTTTAGTAACCCTATTCTTGGCCTGGGATTTTGAGCTTATCGGCGGATTAGTGATGCTCATTCTCGGTCTAGGCGGAATATTTTATATGCAAGCATCGAATGATGCAACACTGCCCCAATTTACTATTATGCTATCCATCACTATATTTGCCGTATTTTTTATAGTGAGTTGGGCATTAAGACAAATTCGATTCTTTATTCCGATTTAACAGCAATTATTTATTCTTGATTTTAGTTTAACCCTGATTTCTACTGGAGGGATAATAAGTTGGAAAGATTTTTAATATTTCTTCCATTAGCGAACGGTTAGCTCTTGAAATACCTGCACCAAAGAAGACTCCACTTTCTGCATCGCTCTTATCTTTATTCCTTTGCGAACGGATAATTCAAACAATTGTTGCCGAATATCGCTTTCAATTGTTGCGTGTATCAACCACTTATTTTCCCCAATTGCCTGCGCCTTTAGAATACCATTTAAGTGATTAAAATCTTCCTTTGCTATTGATTTATCCAATTCCAGTTCGATTTGTTCACCCTGATTTACCAATTTCGATAAGTCAGCAGTTTTTTCATCCGCAACGATTTCTCCTTTATTAAGAATGATTACCCGATTGCAAATAGCCTCCACTTCCTGCAGAATATGCGAAGAAAGCAAAACCGTTTTTTCTTTGCCCACCTCCTTTATCAATTTCCGAATTTCTACCAATTGATTGGGATCTAATCCACTTGTGGGTTCATCCAGAATAAGTATTTCAGGTCGATGAATCAAGGCCTGAGCTAATCCCAGCCTTTGTTTATAACCTTTTGAAAGCGCCCCTATTTTTTTGTTTTGCTCTGGTATCAATCCACACCATTGCACGATTCTATTAATCTCTTCTTTTGCATGTTTAATTTTATAGAGATTAGCAATAAAACGCAGATATTCACGCACATACATATCAAGATAAAGCGGATTGTTTTCAGGTAAATAGCCAATTATGCTTTTTATCTTTTGATTATCAATTTCAAGATCATCAATCGATGCATTTCCTTCACTTGCAGTTAAATAACCGGTCAGTATTTTCATTAAAGTAGATTTTCCGGCGCCATTAGGTCCCAGTAAACCAACAACTTCGCCTCGATTTATCGTGACAGAAACATTTTTGAGCGCATACTGCTTTCCATAAACCTTGCTTATATTCTGTAATTTAATTGCCATATCGAAAATTTTCAGCGTAAAATTATGCATATTTCTGCGAACTGTTAACAAAAATACATGCTGCTTTCTTTACATCTATTTATTGTAGCTTTGCGCTATGTATAAAGAACCTGATATAAGCGATTGGTTGCCTATTACGCGAAAAGAAATGTTGCAACGTGGGTGGGAAGAATTGGACGTAATTTTGATTACAGGCGATGCTTATGTCGATCATCCCGCTTTTGGAGCCGCAGTTATTGGACGGATTATTGAAGCCGAAGGCTTTCGTGTTGGTATTATTCCGCAACCCAATTGGCAAGACGATTTGCGCGATTTTAAAAAGTTTGGGAAACCCAGATTGTTTTTTGCTGTAACTGCCGGCAATATGGACAGTATGGTAAATCATTATACAGCAAACAAACGATTACGCTCCAACGATGCTTATACTCCGGGGGGAGAAAAAGGATTTAGACCCGATTATTCATCGGTAATTTACAGTACGATTTTAAAAAAGCTTTATCCTGATATACCTGTTGTTCTGGGAGGTGTAGAAGCTTCCTTGCGCCGTGTAACGCATTACGATTACTGGTCGGACAAACTAAAACCTTCCATTTTAAAAGAAAGCAAAGCCGATTTGCTTATTTATGGAATGGGAGAACAGCCTCTGCTAAATATTCTTCGCTTACTTAAAAAAGGCGTTCCTTTTCATTCGCTTGATACTGTGCCCCAAACAGCAGTATTAATTCAACAGGGAAAAGCAATTCCACAAAATAAAAACTGGCGCGATATCGAATTGTATTCGCACGAAGATTGTTTGAATGACAAACTGAAATACGCAAAAAATTTCCGCCATATCGAACAAGAGTCAAATCAGGTAAATGCGAAGCGGATTATCCAAAAAATTGGAGAAGAAAGCATCTTAATTAATCCTCCTTTTCCTACAATGACCGAAGCAGAGATCGACGCTTCCTTTGATTTGCCTTATACCCGATTGCCTCATCCAAAATACAAGAAACGAGGGCCTATTCCGGCTTTTGAAATGATAAAATTTTCGGTGAATATGCACCGCGGTTGTTTTGGTGGCTGCAGTTTTTGCACAATATCTGCACATCAGGGCAAATTTATCGCTTCGCGATCAGAAGCATCCATTATGCGCGAAGTCGACCAAATGACTTTAATGCCCGACTTTAAAGGAAATATTTCAGATTTGGGAGGCCCCTCAGCGAATATGTACAAAATGAAAGGGAAATACCAAGCATTATGCGATCAGTGCAAACGTCCATCATGTATTCATCCCAGCATTTGTCATAATTTAGACACATCGCATCAAGCGCTACTTAATATTTACAAAAAAGTAGACGCGCATCCCGGTGTAAAAAACGCCTATGTTGGTAGTGGTATTCGATACGATTTATTGGTTAAAGATTATAATACAGAAGGCGATGAAGGTGTGATGAACAAATATATGACGCAATTGCTCAAAAGGCATGTGAGCGGTCGTTTAAAAGTCGCTCCCGAACATACATCAGAAGATACTTTAAAAATGATGCGTAAGCCTTCATTCAGGTATTTTCATTCTTTTAAACAGCAATTCGATAAGATCAATCAAAAACTGGAAAAAAAAATTCAGCTTATCCCCTACTTTATTTCTTCTCATCCCGAATCAAAATTAGAAGATATGGCCAATTTGGCAGCAGAAACCAAAGATATGGGATTCCATTTAGAACAGGTTCAGGATTTTACGCCCACACCTATGACCGTTGCAACTGTTGCTTATTATTCCGGTTATCATCCATATACTTTAGAAAAAGTGTATACGGCACGGAATAAACAAGAAAAGCTCGATCAACATCGCTTTTTCTTTTGGTACAAAGGTGAAAATATGGCTTGGATTAAGGGCGTGCTAAAAAACCGGCCGGATTTAGTAAAAAAACTTTTAGCTCGAAAAACAAAAGCTCCCGAAGATCAAAAAAAAGTTTTCACAAAAAAACCATTTAAAGCGAGTCGAAAAAGAAATTAATCCTGATCGGCGGCAAACCATTCCGCATATGAGGTTACGGTTTCGCGAAGCAACATAGAGTATAAGCTTATTCCT
Organism: Bacteroidales bacterium; assembly: GCA_016929955.1. Lineage (GTDB taxonomy): Bacteria > Bacteroidota > Bacteroidia > Bacteroidales > UBA12170 > UBA12170. The sequence continues at coordinate 3,907 of JAFGHU010000170.1, forward strand.
TTCGGTAATCGGGGCTTTATACGCGCTGCAAAATCGACCAGCATTTTTTCGCTTGTAGGCTGATAATCAACAATCATAACGCGATCGAACATCTCATCACGACCCAATAAATTAACTGCTTCTTTAGAATCGGAACTTAAAACCAAGGCGTGATCAAGTTTGTCCACAATCTCCTCGCGAACAATTTTTTTCAAATCACCGAAATCCATAACCATACCTAATTTGGGTGAATTTTTATCTTCGATAGGCTCACCGATAATAGTAACAAATAATTCATAAGAATGACCGTGAATATGCTTACACAAGCCGTCATACCCTTTTAATGCATGAGCCGTTTCAAATTTAAACTCTTTTGTTATTCTAATCTTTGCCATAATAAATACTTTAATAAAAACCGCTTATTTCCTCACAGAAGCATACCAATTCAATTTTTTTGCAAAGAAACAGCTTTTTTTTATAAACGAGCCGAATGAAAAAGCAAATATACAGCTAGAAAAATAACAATAATACCACCAAAAAATTTACTATAACGGCCCAGAAGTTCAGGCTTGTATTTATTGCCAATAAATACACCCAATAAAACGGAAACAAAAACAAAAACAGCTAACAAAACGATTGGCGTAATTGAAAATTTAATAAGCATCAATCCAAAGCCCGTGTATGCAATAAAGGCATTAAAAGAAGAAGCCAAGGAGAGCGTCCACAATATTTTTCTATCTTCGATTAAGAAAGTTCTGCGCTCATTCTGAATTTTATTTGTTTCGAGGATAAATTTAAGACCAACAAAAGCGATTAACGAAAGTCCGACATAATACGTAAAATCAGGAATTAAACTTGAAATATAAAAGCCATTATTGAGGCCAAAAAATCCCATAATCACCTGAATTAGAGCAAAAACAAGAGCCGCTTTAAGGTTCAATAACACGGAATACGGATGTGTGGTTACACCGGCGCCGATGGCCAAAAATAATAAATCGCTGGAAAGTCCAAAAGCTAATAAAATAGCATAACTAAACATCTCATTCATAGTTTCGCTTATATATAAATCAAATGTAAGATTTTCTCGAGATAGATTTGATCTATTTCATCAAAAGAATTCAAATCTTTACTGTCCACGTCTAAAACACCCAGAATTTCACCGGTTCTGCTTTTTAAGGGTATTACAATTTCCGATTGCGAGCGCGAGTCGCAAGCAATATGACCTGGAAATTGATGCACATCTTCCACCAGCAAGGTTTTCTTTTGGTTGATAGCCGCCCAACAAACACCTTCATTTTTCTTGAGTAACATACAAGCCACCGGACCTTGGTATTTAGAAACAATCAATTCACCTTGATTAAGCATATAGTAACCGGTCCAAAAAAAATAGTCCATTTTATTATGCAATACCGCTATAATTGTCGCTTTGCGTGCTTCCTCATCCTTACAAGTTGCCATTAACTTTTCGAGTTGGACATATATTCTTTGATAACGACCTTCTTTTTTCTTTTTATCCATTTTACGTTTTATAGTGAAGGCGTGATGTAAAATAACGCCATTAGTTTTAGTTAAACTAACTCCTTATTTGGATCCCAAAAATTTTGTTCAAAATTAACAATCTTATCATTACTAATAATTAAACCTTCGTTTCGCAACAAATTTTCCATTAAATCTATTTGTCCGAAATGGCTTTTCCCACTTAAAACACCCAAGCGATTCACTACTCGATGTGCCGGAATATTAATTTTGGCCGCATGAGAGGCATTCATTGCCCAACCTACCATTCGAGCCGCTTTTGGTGTGCTTAAATAGCTAGCAATTGCGCCATAAGAACTTACTTTTCCATAAGGAATTAGTGCTACTACTTCCCAAACAGCTTCAAAAAATGAATGCTCCTGTTTTTTCACATCAATCTTTTTGAGGTAAAACTAATAAATCGTTATCAGCAAATTTATCATTCAATCTGAATTCCATATAATTTATAGGAATCCCCTCTTTTAAAAACATTTTTTCGTAAAATGTTTGAATTTCAACGGCATCGCCATTTTTTCTATCGCTATAAATATCGTAAGAAAAATAATCGAGCTGAAAATCGAAATGGCGTACCACTTCTAAAGTATAATCGAATAACTCCCGGTTATCCGTTTTCTGATGAATGATTCCGTTGGGTACTAAGATTTCGCGATATACGTTTAAAAAGCGAGGCGACGACAAACGACGACGTTCGATTTTTGGCTGAGGATCGGAAAAAGTCAACCAAATTTCAGCCACTTCGTTTGCATCGAAAAAGCTAAAAAGCTGATCTATTTTCGTTCTGATAAACGCTACATTTTTAAGCCCTTCTTGCTGAACAATTTTGGCGCCATGCCATAAACGTGCTCCTTTTAAATCGATACCAATAAAATTACGCTTCAGATATTTTTTTGCCATACCAACGGTATATTCGCCCTTGCCACAACCCAATTCCAACGTAATGGGATAATCGTTTTTAAAATAATCTTGTTTCCACTTTCCTTTTAAGAAAAAACCTTTTTGCAATTCCTCATAGCTTCGGTAAAACATATGAGCAAAGGTTTCATTTTCGGCAAATTGTGCTAATTTATGTCGCGCCACTCTTTTAACTATTTTTTTGTGCAAATATAGCAGAAGTTTAAAATTGTGTTTAGCGAAATAGGCAATGGTTTAAAAATAAGTTTTGATGCGATGCAGACAATAAAATAGAGAAATGAGCTGAAAATTGGTGGTGTACCTTTAAAAGTCAATTCCTCACTTCCAATTAAAAAAAAGCCGCTCTCCCAAAGAAAAGCGGCTTTGCTCTTTTTATAGTGGAGGGATTATACTATTCCCTGATCCATCATAGAATTGGCCACTTTTAAGAACCCTGCAACATTGGCTCCTTTGGCATAGTTAACAAATCCGTCAGGTTCGGTACCATGCTGAACACAAGCTGCATGAATATTACTCATAATAGTGTGTAATTTTTCATCAACTTCGGCAGCACTCCAATTTAATTTCATTGAGTTTTGAGACATTTCCAAACCGGAAACTGCAACACCACCAGCATTTACAGCTTTACCAGGGCCATAAGGAATCTTATTTTTATGGAAAACGTCGATTGCTTCAGGAGTACATCCCATATTAGAAACTTCGCCAATATATTTAACACCATTTGCTAAAAGTTTTTCAGCATCTTCGCCATTCAACTCGTTTTGAGTAGCACAAGGCAAAGCAATATCCACTTTTACTTCCCATGGACGTTTACCAGCAAAGAACCTAGCTTCAGGGAATTCATCAGCATAAGGAGCAACTACGTCGTTATTTGATGCGCGCAATTCTAATAAATAATCAATTTTTTCACCGGTAATTCCGCTTTCATCATAAATATAACCATCAGGACCTGAAATTGTTACCACTTTAGCACCATATTCAACAGCTTTTAAGATAGCTCCCCAAGCCACGTTACCAAAACCGGAAACTGAAATTAATTTTCCTTCTAAAGTATCGTTGTTCGCTTTTAGCATTTCTTTCATAAAATAGATACCGCCAAAACCGGTAGCTTCAGGACGAATTAAGGAACCGCCCCAATTTCCACCTTTTCCGGTAAGAATTCCTGTGTTTTCGCGCGCTAATTTTTTATACATTCCGTATAAAAATCCAATTTCGCGACCACCAACTCCAATATCACCGGCAGGAACATCGGTTTGAGGTCCGATTAGGTGCCAAAGTTCAAGCATAAATGCCTGAGAAAAACGCATAATTTCGGCATCGGATTTTCCTTTTGGATCAAAATCAGATCCTCCTTTTCCACCACCCATTGGTAGCGTAGTTAAGGAATTTTTAAAGATTTGCTCGAAACCTAAGAATTTTAAGATACTCAAGTTTACGCTTGGGTGAAAACGTAAACCTCCTTTATAAGGACCTATGGCATTATTAAACTGAACGCGGTATCCAATATTTACTTGAACTTTGCCTCTATCATCAACCCAAGAAACTTTAAAAGTAAGGATTCTGTCTGGTTCAACTAGTCGCTCTATAATCCCGGCTGTTTCAAATTGAGGATTATCAGCTAAAACGTCTTGAAGAGATTCCAATACTTCTCTAACCGCCTGAAGGTATTCCAACTCACCTGGGTGTTTGGCCTCCAAATTGTTCATGATTTGTTCTAA
>JAFGHU010000171.1 GCA_016929955.1 Bacteroidales bacterium
GAATGGAAAAGCAATATCAAATAGAACTTATATTGTTTCAATAAAGCAATTTAGATAAGGACACTAACCAAATTTATGTGCCAATTTCAGCAAAAATCATTATCTTTGCGCCCTTATATTAAACTGTAATTTCTATCTTTAGAATTGCATCTTCTTGATATAAATATAAATATCGAACAAAGTAGTAATCATAGAATAAATGTAAAAAAATATGGAAAACAACGAAATGATGGCCCTAGGGATGATAGAAACCAGAGGCTTTACAGCAATGGTAGAAGCTTCTGACGCAATGTTAAAAGCAGCTAAAGTTGAATTGGTTAGCTATGAAAAAACAGGTGGCGGATATGTTACCGCAGTTGTTAGAGGCGATGTTGCTTCGGTGCGTGCCGCTGTTGATGCAGGACTTCGTGCTGCTGAAAAAGTTGGCGAAATTGTATCGAGCCATGTTATTCCAAGACCTCACCAAAACGTTGATTCTGCCCTTCCATTAGGAAAAAACGCAACTAAATAGCGCTTATCACTATGAATGATTCAAAATCTCATATCGATCTAAGAACCTATATTTTCTTAGATTCTTTGCAATCGCAAATGGCCTCCTATATTTCGACAGTTTCCAGAGGTTTTTTACCTGTTGGCGGACAATCGAGCTGTATTATTGAAATTGCTCCGGGTATCGAAATCAATAGTTTAACTGATGTAGCAATTAAAGCTACCAATGTATTGCCCGGTCTTCAAATTGTAGAACGTGCTTTTGGTATGCTCGAAGTGCACTCCGACAATCAAGGCGATACACGCATGGCAGGCGAAGCCGTTTTAAATGCCATCAATCAAAGTCAAGAAAACCGAATTCGTCCTCGTATTCTTACCAGTCAGTTGATTAAAAACGTCGACGATCATCATGCGCAACTTATCAACAGAAACCGACGTGGAAGTATGTTATTGAAAGGCGAAACGCTCTATGTTTTAGAAATGGAACCTGCCGGATACGCCTATTATGCGGCAAATGAAGCCGAAAAATCGGCCAATATCAAAATTATCGACGTTATCGGATTTGGTAAATTTGGTCGGGTATATATCAGTGGCGATGAAGCTGAAGTGCTTGAATGCAAAACCATCGTTGAAAAACGTTTGGCCGAAATAACAGGAAGAGAAGAATATTAATCACATTATAATATAGGAGATAAAAATTATGTCAGAAATTAGTTCAGAGGCATTAGGAATGATAGAAACACGCGGTTTTGCTGCTATGGTAGAAGCTTCAGACGCCATGGTTAAAGCAGCAAAAGTGGATTTGGTAGGCTATGAAAAAACAGGTGGCGGATACGTTACGGCTATTGTTCGTGGTGATGTTGCTTCCGTAAGAGCTGCTGTTGAAGCAGGCTTATTGGCTGGCGAAAAAGTTGGCGAAATTGTATCGAGCCATGTTATTCCTCGTCCACATGCCAGCGTTGATGTTGCATTGCCTTTAGGCCGTCAAAAGTAAAAACAAAAACACATGATTTTAGCAAAGGTAACAGGTACTGTAGTAGCCAGTCAGAAAGCTGCAAAAATGGAAGGTGTCAAGCTTTTATTGCTTGAAAAAATCGATCCTATCAGTCTGAAAGGGAAAAACGATTTTGTAGTGGCTATGGACGGAGTTGGTGCCGGCAAAGGCGAAATTGTATTTTATGTTTCCGGAAGCAGTGCGCGACTAGCAGAAATCACTTTAGGCTTACCTACCGATGCAACTGTTGTTGCCATTGTGGATGTTATCGAGCAAAACGGAAGCTTTACGTATCAGAAAAAATAAGGAAAACGGATGATTCTAGGAAAAGTTGTTGGTACAATAACAAGCGATTCAAATAGTATAAAGATTCCCGGGGGTCGATATTTATTAGTCAATAAATGCAACCAAAAAGGAACGCTCAAAAACGATTTTATTGTCGCTCTCGACTTAGTAAACGCCGGTAACGATGAACTCGTTATGATTTCTGAAAGCACCTCTGCAAGAGAAACATCAACAACCACAAATAAAGCTGTGGATGCCATCATAGTTGGAATTATCGATATGATTGATGAAAACGAAAAAGTAGTTTATAAGAAATGACAGCGAATCACAATATAATTGTTCTTGGTGCTATTGAGTACAGTAGCATTGTAATTGGTCTACAGGCTCTTGATCAGATGGTTAAAGTAGCGCCTATTCAAGTTATTGATGCCAGAACCATTAGCTCAGGAAAATATTTAATTATTTTCAGTGGCGATGTTGCTTCGGTTGAATACGCTTACAAAGCAGGTACAGAAGCTGGAGGAAAATACATTGTTGATAAGCTTTTTCTGCCACAGGTTCATCCCGATGTTATTCCTGCTATTGGAAACACAATCAATATTGGCGAATGGGATACCATTGGTATTATCGAAACTTTATCTATTGTCTCAGGTATCGAATCAGCCGATAGTGCAGCAAAAGAAGGTGGTGTAAAAATCATTGAAATCCGTTTGGCCGATGGCTATGGTGGTAAATCCTATGTTAAAATGATAGGAAGCTTAGATGCCGTGCAGTCAGCCGTTAAGGCAGGCACGGCAAAAGCGAAAGAAAAAAACCTCCTGGGAATGGACACCATTATTCCTCAACCGCATAAAGAAATCAAACCCTTCTTTATGAAATAAGAATTTAGCATGGATCATTTAGAAGAAAATATACGTCAGTTAGTTCGCGAAGCCTTGCAAGACATCAAACTCAATGCCGACAAAGGCAGTGCAACAGATAAAACAGGTGTTTTTTCCACGATGGATCAAGCCGTTTTAGCTGCTGAAAAAGCTTTTTACGAATTGGCTCAGCTGACTTTAGAGAAACGGAAAGAGATTATCGAGAACATCAGGAAAGCATCGCGCGATAATATTGTATTGCTTTCCAAAATGTCGAGCGACGAAACCGGAATGGGAAGATGGGAAGATAAAGTGATTAAAAACGAGTTGGCGATCAAAAAAACGCCCGGCGTTGAAGACATCATTCCTGAAACGTTTTCTGATGATAATGGCATTGCTTTGGTGGAGCACGCTCCTTATGGTGTTATTGGCTCTATATCACCAAGTACAAATCCAACTGCTTCTATTATAAGCAATTGTATCGGAATGATTGCCGCTGGAAATTCCGTAGTTTTTAATGTACATCCGGCAGCTAAAAAAGTTTCAAATCTACTGGTGAGCATTTTAAACAAAGCCATTATTGAAGCCGGAGGTCCGAAAAATCTAATTACAACTGTCGAAATTCCAACTTTGGAATCGGCCAATACGATGATGAGTCATCCAAAAGTTGCGCTCCTTGTCGTTACCGGCGGTCCGGGTGTTGTGAAAGCAGCAATGAAGATGGAGAAAAAAACGATTGCTGCCGGACCGGGAAATCCGCCTTGCGTGGTAGATGAAACAGCTGATATTGCAAAAGCCGGAAAAGATATAGTTGCAGGTGCCAGTTTTGATAATAACTTGATATGTATTTGCGAAAAAGAAACCATTGTTGTTGAGTCAGTTGCCGATCAATTAAAAGTTGAATTGGAAAAAAATGGCGCTTATAGTTTATCGCCCGAACAAATAAAACAAATCACCGAATTGGTTATCGCCGATCCAGGAAGACCTGGACACGAAGGTGGAGCAAACAAAAAATATGTCGGTCAAAACGCTTCTGTAATCGCAAAAGCTATCGGATTAAATGTGCCTGAATCTACGCGCCTTTTGCTTTGCGAAGTTGATGCCAATCATCCTTTGGTGTGGACAGAACAACTGATGCCTGTAATGCCATTGGTTCGAGTTCCAAATGTAGATGCAGCCATTGATTTGGCTGTTCGTTGCGAGCATGGATTTAAACATACAGCCATTATGCACTCACATAATATTGCCAATCTAAGTAAAATGGCAAAAGTGATGAACTGCTCTATTTTTATCAAGAACGGCCCCAGTTATGCCGGATTAGGAAATGGCGGTGCCGGTTTTGCTTCATTTACAATTGCCAGTCCAACAGGCGAAGGCGTTACAAGAGCACGTACTTTTACGCGCGAAAGACGCTGTACGGTTGTCGATTATTTTAGAATTATTTAATTGTTTTGAGTGTATGAAATTTGGTAAAATAATCGGAAGAGTGGTTAGTA
>JAFGHU010000172.1 GCA_016929955.1 Bacteroidales bacterium
CATACTCATTAAACTCTTTGTAATGTTTGTCATCTTAAAACTTTTCTTTTTCCCCAATTTTTTAAAGAGTAGTTTCGATTCTGATCAAGAGCGAAGCGACTATGTTATTGAACAATTAACTAATCCAAAATAAAATATATGGAAAATTTCGATTACACACTAATTGACTGGTCGAGAGCCCAATTTGCATTAACGGCATTGTATCACTGGCTCTTTGTTCCATTAACGCTGGGTATTACTTTTATTCTGGCAATTATGGAAACCATCTATTACAAAACCGGCGATCTGGAATGGAAAAAAATCACTAAATTCTGGATGACGCTTTTTGGAATTAATTTTGCCATTGGTGTTGCCACTGGTATCATTCTTGAATTCGAATTTGGAACCAACTGGTCAAATTATTCTTGGTTTGTTGGTGATATTTTTGGAGCGCCTTTAGCTATAGAAGGCATTATGGCTTTCTTTATGGAATCTACATTTATCGCTATCATGTTTTTTGGCTGGGATAAGGTTAGCAAAGGATTTCACTTGGCAGCTACTTGGTTAACAGCAATAGGCTCTAATCTTTCGGCACTTTGGATCTTGGTGGCCAACGGTTGGATGCAAAATCCGGTAGGCATGCAATTTAATCCGGATACGGCCAGAAACGAAATGGTAAACTTTTGGGATGTACTCTTTTCGCCTACAGCTGTAAATAAATTCCTGCACACTATTTTCTCTAGTTATATTGTAGCTGCAGTTTTTGTTGTTGGTATAAGTGCGTGGTTCTTAATCAAGAAAAGAGACATTGTGTTTGCCAAAAAAAGTATTTTAGTTGCCTCGGTTTTCGGTCTTGTGTTTACAATTATGACTGTTTTCTCAGGGGATGAGTCGGCAAGAGAAATTGCAAGCACACAACCTATGAAATTTGCAGCAATGGAAGGTATGTATTACGGATCAACGCATGCACCACTTGTTGCGGCCGGTGTTTTGAAAGACGACCCTACCGTAGAAAACCCGCAAAAACAAGATTTTTTTGTGGAGGTAAAAATTCCTAGTGCACTTTCGTATATGGCCTTTTTAGATGCAAACGCATTTGTTCCCGGTATTTTTGATCTGGTTCATGGAAACAAAGATAGAGGCATAATCTCTTATTATGAAAAAATTGAACGAGGAACGATAGCCAGAGAGGCACTCTCGAATTATAAACTAGCCAAAAAAGAAAATAATAGCATTTTGGCCGATTCGTTGCGCAGTAATTTCGAAAATAAAGAATGGATGGATACTTATTTTAAGTACTTTGGATTCAGCTATTTTGATAATCCACACGATATTATTCCAAGCGTTCCCATCTCATTCTATTCATTTCATATAATGGTTCTTTTGGGAGGTCATTTTGGCGTACTATTTATCGTACTGCTTTACTTTAGTTTGAAAAACAAACTCGAGAATAAACGCTGGTTATTGTGGGTTGCATTATGGACAATGCCGCTCGCTTATCTTGCTTCTGAAAGCGGATGGATTATTGCCGAAATGGGTCGGCAACCTTGGGTTATTCAAGATTTAATGCCCACAATGACAGCCATTTCGAATATCGATGCTACATCTGTAATGATTACATTCGGTTTATTCTTTGTCGTGTTTACGGCTTTACTAATTGCCGAAATAAAAATTATGTTAAAACAAGTAAAAATAGGACCAAACGGAGGAGGACATTAATATGTTTGAAACAATAGATTATAGTATTTTACAGCATTACTGGTATGCCATTAATGCATTGTTAGGCGCCTTGCTTGTATTTCTTCTATTTGTACAAGGCGGGCAAACCTTAATTTATACCGTTGCCAAAAACGAACTGGAAAAGAAAATGTTGGTGAATAGCTTAGGACGTAAATGGGAGTTCACTTATACTACTTTGGTTACCTTTGGCGGAGCCTTTTTCGCCTCCTTTCCACTGTTTTATTCCACAAGTTTTGGAGGTGCATATTGGGTTTGGATGATTATTTTATTTGCTTTTATCATACAAGCTGTTTCTTACGAATTCCGCTCAAAACCCAATAATTTTTTAGGTCAAAAAACCTTCGAAATCTTTTTGGTTATAAATGGAGTGGTTGGTACTGTTTTTTTAGGTGCTGCTGTTGCTACTTTTTTTACGGGTTCGCCATTTCATATCGACGAAATGAATCGTTCGTTTTGGGACTCGCCTTTTAGAGGATTAGAATTGGCTTTAGATTTTACACGCTATGCTACATTTATAAACCTTTCATTAGGATTGGCTGTGTTTTTCCTGTCACGTGTATTGGCTAATCTTTATTTTCTCAATACAATTGATCACAGCGAAATACTATCGAATGCAAGAAAATCTCTACTTAAAAATGCAATTCCATTTTTAGTTTTCTTCTTGTTTTTCTTGGCAAATATTCTACTTATCGATGGATTTGCTATTGATCCTGAAACAAATCTAATCTTCTTAGAACCTTATAAATATTTGCATAACTTGCTTCAAATGCCGGCTGTTTTGATTCTCTTTATATTGGGTGTTTTGTTAGTGCTTATCGGAATTATTAGAGCTTATTTCTTTACTGAAAAATGCGGCTCAAAAGGCATTTGGTTATCTGGAACAGGAACCGTTTTAACCGTTTTTGCTTTATTCCTTATTGCCGGATATAATAATACGGCTTATTATCCTTCATTCACCAATTTACAATCGTCTATTACTATTTTTAATAGTTCATCGAGTCGATACACCTTAGTTGCAATGAGTTACGTATCATTAATGGTGCCCTTCGTTTTGGCTTATATTGTAATTGCCTGGAGATCGATAAACAATAAAAAAATTGATAGTAAAGAAATGCAAGAGGATACGCACATTTATTAAAAAAAAGGAGAAAAAATGTATACAAAAGAAATAATCTTACTTATAACCTGGCCGGTAACCATTTACATAACCTATTTACTGGTTCGGTTCTTCCTTAAAACACTTGATAAAAATATTAAAAATTAGTTATCAAAAAGCTGTCAAATTCTGGCGGCTTTTTTTATACCTCTATTTTAAGACCTTCAATAGCAATTAGGGTGTTGGCAAATTTTGATTGTGTTTCCAAAAGAATTGGCTTAATGTCTTTATATCGCGCAGAATAATGGCCGATTAATAATCGTTTTGCACCGGCCTCTTTCGCCACTTGTGCCGCATCATAAGTGGTAGCATGCATCTTTTCTTCAGCCGTTTTGCGCATATCCTCCATAAAGCTACATTCGTGATACACTAAATCTACGCCTTTAATATAGGACGATAGCGTTTTTGAATACGCCGTATCTGAACAATATGCAAACGATTTTCGAGGATTACCCGCAGTAGTTAGTACATCATTAGGAATAAGATTACCCTCGGTATCAATAAAATCATCACCTTGCTTTATTCCTTCAAATTTAGAATCTGCAATAGCATATTTACTAAGCACACTTTTTTTTATTTTTCTGGGATGTGCTTTTTCCTTAAATAAAAATCCACAAGTAGGAATACTGTGATTTAATGGAAATGAATAGATTTCCAATTCCTTATTTTCGAATATTAAGCTACGTGTATTAAAGTCTAAAAAGTGATAATGAATGGCGAAATTCAATTTGGTTTGCGTTACATGCAATTGATTTTCTAATACCTGCTCTATCTCCATAGGGGCGTAAATATGCAATCCCATTTTGCGGCCTAATAGGTTAAAAGTAGAAATAAGACCTATTAATCCAAAAAAATGATCGCCATGCATATGACTAATAAAAATGTGATGTATTTTCGAGAATCGAATTTGATTTTTACGCAATTGAATCTGAGCACCTTCGCCACAATCAACTAAAAATAATTTATAATTATGCGAAACCAATTGCGCACTAGGAAATCGGGTTGATGTAGGAATTGCAGAGCTACTGCCTAAAATGGTTACCGAGAATTCGTTCATAAGATAGTTTTACAAGCAATAAAAATACGCATTCTTTGCTATGAATTTTCAATCGCGTATCGAAATACTAAAATATCATTTCGTTTTTCGTCGAATAAACAATCTGCCAAGTGATTTTTTTTCGAATGCAAGAAAAAAATGATATTGTCCAAAGAGCGTTCCGATTAATAACAACAACATATAATAGGTTGGAACAATAGTAACTACATACAACGGAATCATTATAAGCAAAGAAGTATCAGCTCCTACTCCTATCCATTGGAATAGCGTAGTTTTAACATAAACAGACAAACTACCTGTTATCGAAAACACAAAAAATATTAAAGCAAGATGCCAGTTTGATTTTATCCCCCACTTTTCTTTAAGTCTACGCATAACTCAACTTTTATTAAAGCTGCAAATTTAACAAGCCTTTTTATTAATGCCCTAAATTTGAATTTTTTTATGATTTTGAACGCTTGTTGGAAGTATTTTTATGAGTAATCAAAACTACTGCCATCCAGAAACTCGCGCAATATCGAAGTCGGTGGAATTTCTTTTTCGGGTATTGGTAAAATATAAGATAAAAATTTAATCAAACGTTTAGCTTCGGAATACTCAGGGGCAATAGGAGGCACTTCTTTCAATATCGGTTCTATCCATTTTTTTAGAACGCCCAATTCGAATAGCAAAGCAGTATTAAACATAACGTCAGCTTCTTCCTGATAAGGAAAAATATGCAATTCTTCGCCTGCTCTTACACTTTGCCATCTTTGCATTGTTTCTAGAGCTGAATATCCACGATACTTATAATCACGAACCATTCTTCTTATCAGCCGGTTATCTGTTGTAGATATGTGATTACTGGAATCGATGCTTAAAGGAGTTAATGCAGATACATACACTTTAAACTTTCGGTTTTCAGGAATCATTTCCGAAACAATAGGATTTAAACCATGTATGCCTTCAACCAAAATAATACTATTCTTTTCTAATGCCAATTTAGATCCATTGTAAGATCGTTGTCCTGTTGAGAATGAAAATTTAGGAATACTTATCTCTTTTCCATCCAATAGATCGAGAATATGTTCATTAAACAGCTTTATATCAATAGCTTGTGGACTTTCGAAATCATAATCTCCATTTTTGTCCCTAGGTGTATGCGCACGATCCACAAAATAATTATCCATTGATAAAACAATCGGTTTAAAACCCAGAACGCTTAATTGAATAGACAGGCGTTTAGCAAATGTAGTTTTTCCTGAAGATGAAGGTCCGGAGATAAATACGACTTTTATTTCTTCTCTTTTCTTATTGATCATATCCGCAATACAAGCCAATTTCTTTTCTTGCAAGGCTTCCGATATTTTTATTATTTCACTTATCTTTCCATTTTGCGTGGCTAAATTAAGCTGACCAACGTTTGGAACACCGATAATTTCAACCCATTCTTTAAATTCTCTAAATATTTCAAATAATTTAGGTTGAACGAGTATTTCAGGTATTTTTTTAGGCTCCTCAATTTTCGGAACAACAAGCAACATACCTTCGTGATATTTCACAAGATCGAAATACTTTAGATAGCCAGTCGAGGGCAAAAGATAGCCATAAAAATAATTAACAACATTATCCAGTTTATAAACAGAACTATAAAACTGTTGGCGCGTACGCATTAATGTACATTTGTCGTTAAGTCCAAAATCCTCAAATATTTTTAATGCCTGCGCTGTTCTAATTTCGTCGCGTTTAAAAGGAAAGTCGCGGTTAATAATTTCCTGCATACGCTGTCGCAAACTAGCTACTATCACATGATGAGATTCGGCATCAATCAATTCCCCGATTTCACAATACAATCCATTGGAAACGGCATGCTCAATTTTCAGTCGTTCATTTGGATAAAGATCCACAGCCGCTTTAAACAAAACCATGGACAATGACCTCAGATACATACGCTTGCCATCCGGATGGGTATAATCAATAAAGCGCACAGTTTTAGGCTTATACAATAAATAATCTAATTCTTTTAGTGTATTGTTTACCATAGCGCCCAAAATGGGATTACCTATATCAATATTTTGATCTAGAATGATATCTTGTAAGGTAGTGCCAAAGGGATAACTTTTTTCAATTTTGGTATTCTCGCAATAGATATTAATATTTTTAAAACCGCTCATACTAAATTCTTTTAAATAAAAATCCCACTTTCAAAAGCTAAAAGCTCAAAAAAGCAGTATACACATAAGGTAAAAATAAATATAGGTGATCTAGTTCCCGCAAAGATATAATTTATTCCAATTTGAAAACAGGAATTTTAAGACATAAAAAAACCCCACTAAATGAATAGCGAGGTTTTTTAGAAAAGGGAGGCGACGACTTACTCTCCCACCGGTTAGGGCAGTA
>JAFGHU010000173.1 GCA_016929955.1 Bacteroidales bacterium
GGCTCATCCAATATATATAGAGAGCCCACCAAACTACTGCCTAATGAGGTTGCTAAATTGATGCGTTGCGACTCACCGCCGGACAAGGTATTCGATAAACGATTCAGACTTAAATAAGGCAAACCAACATCGAGTAAGAACTGGATTCGCCGATTGATTTCTTCTAAAATACGCTTACTGATTGCTTTTTCGTATTTATCCAATTTCAGATTTTGCATAAAAACAGCCAAAGCTTCCAAAGGCATTTTTACCAAATCAGAAATGCTCCGCCCATTCACTTTAACATAGTTGGCATCTTTGCGCAATCGTGTTCCAGAACAGTCCGGGCATATGGTTTTACCTCTATAGCGTGAAAGCATCACTCGGTATTGTATTTTGTAGGCTTGTTCTTCTACTTGCTTAAAAAATGCGTGCAAACCTTCAAAATAGGCATTTCCATTCCATAGTAAATCGTATTGTTGCGCATTCAATTCAGCTATGGGTTTATGAATCGGAAAATTGAATTTATCGGCATTGATAATTAATTGATTACGCCACTCCCCCATTTTTTCACCCTTCCAAGGTGCAATAGCTTCTTCATAAACGGAAAGCGATTTATTGGGGATGACCAAATCCGGATCTATGCCAATTACAGTTCCAAAGCCATCGCATTTTTTACAAGCACCATACGGATTATTAAACGTAAAAAGGTTGACACTCGGTTCTTCAAAACTAATTCCATCTTTTTCAAAAAGATTAGAAAAATGGAAAGATTCTGTAGATTCAGCTTCTCCGTAAACCAAGAGCGAGCAATTGCCATGCCCCTCATAGAAAGCCGTTTGAACCGAATCAGAAACACGACTTAAAAAATCGTCATTCTTTTCTGTGCTCAGGCGATCGACAACCAAATCGAATTGGTTTTTCTTTTTTAATTCAATGGGATTATTTAAAGCTTCATCGATACGCAAAATTTCACCATTGAATTTAACCCGATTAAATCCTTGCTGTGCTAAAACCTGCAAATGTTCTTCAACCGATCTGTCGCCATTTAAAACTATGGGCGCCAATATTAAAAAGCGTGTATTTACCTCTAATGTGCTAATAAAATCGAGCACATCTTTAACGGTATGCCGCTTAACTAGTTTATTAGATACGGGTGAATAGGTTTTTCCAATGCGCGCGAATAAAAGCTTGAGGTATTCGTAAATCTCTGTATTTGTGCCTACGGTAGAGCGCGGGTTTCTGCTAATTACTTTCTGTTCGATTGCTATGGCGGGCGAAATTCCTTTGATATATTCCACATCAGGCTTGTCCATTTTGCCCATAAACTGTCGCGCGTAAGAACTTAAGCTTTCCACGTAGCGCCTTTGCCCCGCGGCAAATAAAGTATCAAATGCAAGTGACGATTTTCCGGAACCCGATAAACCGGTGATAACCACTAATTTGTTTCGAGGAATGGCCACGTCGAGATGCTTTAAATTATGAATATGCGCATCTTTGATTAAGATGAATTTTTTGGGGTCTAGGAGTTGAAACGGATCTTTCGCCATTGAATTATTTTTGAGCCTTCAGATTTAAGTGCGCAAAAATACGGATAAAATTTGCTTTTGGCAGAAATTCTCCCTTAATTTGCTAGAACAATAGTTGAAAACAGGCATTTAGTATTCATTAAAATACAATTATCGATTTAGACCTTTACTCTTTTTAAACATATAAAAAAGGAGGTAATATGAAAGCCCCAAATCCAAGTGATCAGGAGCTCATAAAGAGGTATATTTCAGGTAATGAAGCCGCTCTCGAAATCATTATTAATCGTCACAAAGCCAGGGTATTCTCTTATATTCTAATGGTGGTGAAAAGCACACAGGTTGCTGACGATCTTTTTCAGGATACGTTTATAAAAGTAATTAATACCTTAAAATCAGGAACATATAACGAAGAAGGAAAGTTTATTCATTGGGTTATGCGTATTGCACATAACCTGGTAATTGATCATTTCCGTAAGAAAAAACGAATCCCTATTAAAGAAAACTCATCAGAAAAAGACACCTTCGAACTGCTCAATCTGAAAACAGAATCAATTGAAGATCTAATGATAATGGATCAAATTCATAAAGATTTAAAGGTATTAATAAATTATTTACCAGAAGAGCAAAAAGAAGTGCTTATGATGCGTCATTTTGTAGGAATGAGTTTTAAAGATATTGCCGAAGAAACCGATGTTTCTATCAATACGGCCCTGGGCAGAATGCGCTATGCCATTCTGAATATCAGGCGTATGGTCGACGAGCATAACATTTCGCTATCCTATTCTTATTAATATTATCTTCTGAAACAATATTGGCAATTCCCTTACGTTACTGGTATAGTATTTATCAAAAAGATTGCCTATGCCCCGGAATTTTACCCTCGAAGATTTTTACCCTAATTCGCCTAAAAACAAAAAAATGAAATTTCAGGAAATCGTAAACCCTGATGTGCAAAGCATTCGAAATGTTTTGGCTTATTCAAAAGCATTAAGTGTATTGGAAAGTCAGCGAAAAGGAGCTAAACAAAAAGCCAAGTTTTATTTGATTTTAAATTAAAAAAGGACGTCCTGCGCAAGCATCGACGTCCCCTTCTCTAAAACTATTTTTTTCGGTTAAGCACCTAAAGTAGCAACCATTATCGCTTTGATGGTATGCAAACGATTTTCGGCTTCGTCAAAAACAATTGAAGCTTCCGATTCAAAAACATCTTCGGTTACTTCCATACCGTCTAATCCATATTTTTGGAAGATTTCTTCGCCTACTTTAGTTTCACGATTATGGAAAGCAGGTAGGCAATGCATAAATTTAACTTTGGGATTTCCGGTTAGTTCCATTGTTTTGGCATTTACCTGATAAGGTTTAAGCAATTTTATGCGCTCAATCCACACTTCGTCAGGTTCTCCCATAGAAACCCAAACATCGGTATATAA
>JAFGHU010000174.1 GCA_016929955.1 Bacteroidales bacterium
CTCATTCTTCAGTTCTCGCTTATTTATCAGGCTGGGGATGAACAGTTTCAACTGCGTTTTTCATCCGACTGGGAAGCACTGAAGCGCTATAATCAAATGCTTAACAGATTGAGCGACAGGATTAAAATATATGGTTATCCGCAAAATCTGCAAGAATTCAAAATCGTTTTCGAACAACTTATCGGAAATCAAACGCAGGCTTTTTATGGGGAACCCTTAAAAGGCTTGCAATTGATGGGTTTGCTCGAAACCCGCGTATTGGATTTTAAAAATCTTATCATTACATCGGTTAACGAAGATGTTCTGCCTTCAGGAAAAATGTCGAATTCTTTTATTCCGGTGGATATCAAACGAAAATTTAATCTCCCAACGTATAAAGAAAAGAATGCCATTTTTGCCTATCATTTTTACCGCCTTATTCAAAGAGCTGAGCATATTGTTCTGCTCTACAGTACTAGTGCCGGCAAGCTTTTGGGTGGCGAAAAAAGTAGATTTATAACTCAACTTATGTTGGAGTTGCCCAAATACAATAGCGAAACACGTATTCGCGAACAATTGTATAATTTTAAAGAAATTCGGCCTCGCACATATACAGAAATAAGTATCGCGAAGGAAAGCCCCATTCAAGAACAGTTGTTGGAAATGGCAGAAAAAGGTTTTTCGCCAACCGCCATCAATACCTATATCAATTGTTCGCTAAAATTTTATTTTAAACATATACTCAAGATAGATGAGGTTCAGGAAGAGGATAATTTAATCGATGATCGATTGATGGGAAATATCATTCATTACAGTCTTGAAAATATGTTTAAACCATTTGTTGGTAAAGCCCTACAGCTCGACGATTTGCTTAAAATGGAAGCTCGAATTAAAGCGGAAGTTTTAAAACAAGCAAGCGTAGTAGCAAAAGGACAAGTGCTGGATTCAGGACAAAATCTGCTTACGCTAAAAGCAATAGAACGCTATTTAGAACGCTATTTTCAGAGCGAAAAAGAAGCCTTGAAAAAACAACTGAAAAAAGGGGGCATGTGGTTTTTGGAAGGCTTGGAGCAAAAAATGGAGCGAACACTGTTTCTCACTCAAAAAAAACTGGAGATCAAGTTTTATGGTTATGCCGATCGCATCGACAAATGGAATAGTCTGGTTCGGATTATCGATTATAAAACAGGTAGTGTAAAAGATAATGTGTTATCAAGAATCAATTTTGACCTCCTGTTTACGGATGTTAAATACGAAAAGGCGGTGCAGCTTTTAAGCTATGTTTGGTTAATGAAAGCGCGCCTGCCGGCAAGTGAAATTCAAAGCGCCATCATAGCCTTGCGTAATGTAAATAATCCTTACGTGTTTTTCGATGATGTGCCTGATGCGCCTATTGGCGATGAAATCGTGGAGCAGTTTGAAAAGGGATTGACGGATTTGTTTGCTGAGCTTTTTAATGAAAAAATTCCCTTTACCCAGACTTTAGAAAAAAATAATTGTCAGTATTGCCCTTATGCCACCATTTGTTTGAAAGAATAGATATTTATTCGTTTTCATTACATTTAAATGGCTCAAAACAAATATTCATTAATTTTGTCTTATGAATCAGCCTACCATAATTCAAACACCCGAATATCCCATTCTACTTGATGTAAATGCTGGACAGAGCTTAGATGCTTTTTTAAATACAAAAGCCTATTCAAAGCTCTTTGTGTTAATGGATGAAAACACCTATGCGCATTGCTATCCTTTATTGGCGGCCGATTCGGAAATTCTATTGGAAGCAGAATTGTTGGTCATCGATGCCGGAGAGGAAAATAAAAGCATAGCTATTGCCGCTCAACTGTGGGAGAGCCTTACCGAAGCTGATGCCGACAGACATACTTTACTTATTAATTTGGGCGGAGGTATAGTTAGTGATTTAGGTGGTTTTGTTGCCTCCACCTTTAAAAGAGGGATGGATTTTGTTAATATTCCAACAACGCTATTGGCTATGGTCGATGCATCTATTGGCGGAAAAACAGGTGTTAATCTGGGTCGTTTTAAAAATCAGATTGGCGTTTTTTCAAGCCCAAAACATCTGATTATCGATGTGCGGTTTTTAGAAACTTTGGCGCAGGAACAAATCGTATCGGCCTTTGCCGAAATGATCAAGCATGGACTTATAGCCGATCAAAACTATTATGAGGAACTGGCCGCTATACCTCATCTTGATTTAAAGACACTTACACCTCATATCGAAAAATCAATTCGAATTAAAAAGCAATTTGTCGATCAAGATCCTAATGAAAAGGGCTTGAGAAAAGCGCTTAATTTTGGCCACTCCATTGGCCATGCTTTAGAGTCGTTTTTTATGGAAACACAAAATCCATTATTGCATGGCGAAGCTGTTGCCTTGGGAATGATTGCGGAAGCCTATCTATCGAATAAATTGCTTGAAATGCCTATTCATCAGCTAAAATCCATCCAAGAGCTTATAAAAACGCATTTTAAACATCAGCGTATTAAAGCAGATCAAATAGAAGCCATTGCCGAATTGGTTTTTCATGATAAGAAAAAAGAGGGTAAAAAGCTGAATTTTAGTTTATTAAATCAAATTGGAAGCTGCAAAATAAATATACAAGTTTCTAAAAAAGAGATTGAAAATGCCTTAAAATATATCGTTTATGAGCTATCTAATTAAAAAGAAAACGCGTTCCTTAAACGGACGTATACACTTGCCGGCATCCAAAAGCGAAAGCGCACGATTATTAATTATCGATGCTATTTTGGGCGCGGAGCATCTGGAGATCGAGAATTTGTCGGAAAGTAACGATACCAAATTATTGCGGTCGGCACTTGAATCTTTGCTTCGCTTAAAAGGTACTCATATTTCTTTAAATGTTGATGTTCAAGACTCCGGAACAGCCATGCGTTTTCTTACGGCCTATGCCGGAGGTATAAATGTAAAATCTTATATTACCGGTTTCGAGCGATTAAAACAACGTCCGCTAGGCATTTTGGTTGAGAAACTCAGAGAGCTCGGAACGACCATAACCTATATCGAAAAGGAAGGTTTTCCTCCCATTTTAGTTGAGGGGAAAAGATTGAAAGGTGGCGAAATTGAAGTCGATGCCAGTGTTAGTTCTCAGTTTATATCGGCATTGCTTTTAATGGCTCCCAAAATGACCAATGGATTGAAAATGAAACTAGTAGGTGATATTAGTTCGGAGCCCTATATCCATATGACACTGCGTATAATGCAAGAGTTTGGCATAGAAATAAAACGTGAAGGTCGGATTATAAGCATAGCTAAACAACGCTATCATAATAAAGGAAAATTTCGCATAGAGTCCGACTGGAGTGCCGCCTCGTATTGGTATCAAATGGCTGCCTTTGCTGATGAGGTTGACTTAACCTTGCTCGGATTAAAAGAAAACAGTACCCAGGGCGATGCGATTATTGCCAAATGGGCTGAAGCATTTGGTGTACAAACTACTTTTAGGGATGAGGGCGTTCATTTGTCAAAACAAAAAAAGGAGCTAAACGCATTAAATCTCGATTTTTATGCAAATCCCGATTTGGCGCAAACCATTATAGCTACTGCTGCCGGACTACAAATCTCAGGCAAGTTTACCGGATTGACCAATTTGCGATTAAAAGAAACTAATCGAATAGAAGCTTTGGTTAACGAATTAAAAGCTATGGGGGCGCAGGTTTCTAACGATAAAGACTCCATTACACTGCTTGCATCACCTTTGAAAATAAATAAAAAAGTCCATGTATATGCCGATCATAGAATGGCGATGTCTTTTGCACCCTTAACTATGCTTTTTGGTGAGCTCGAAATCGATTCGCCTAGCGTGGTAGCTAAATCTTATCCCAATTTTTGGAGCGACTTAAAAAGCGTAGGTTTCGAATGGAGTGAAAAGTGATAAATTCGGGGCAAAAAACAATACGTCCATTTTCGATTTCATGGGTTTTTAAAGCACTTGCTTTGTATTATTTTTTAATTTTGTTCTTTAATTTAAAATCATTTTAAATAAAGCGACTATTTTTGTCGACTTTTATTGTGTAAATGTGTGCTATGGATAAATATTCCTATTTAAATACCAATCCGGAAGATATCGAAGAATTGTATCAAAAATTCATTCAAAACCCTGAAAGTGTTGAGTTTGGATGGCGTAAATTTTTTGAAGGTTTTGAATTTTCAAAGAAAGATTATAGCGCCGATGCTGATAGTGTATCCTCTTCGGAATACAAAGTCATCAATTTGATAGAAGATTACCGCAAGCGCGGTCATTTATTTACAAAAACCAATCCGGTACGTAAGCGTCGGCATTATGCTCCTTCGCTCGATTACGAAAACTACGGTTTAGCCAAGGAAGATTTGGAAAAAACTTTTGAAGCCGGAAAAAAAGTGGGCTTGGGAAGCGCAAAACTGAAAGACATTATTCAAATGCTGGAGCAAACCTATTGTGGTTCGGTAGCTGTAGAGTATGTTTATATTCGAAACCTCGATGAAATTGCATGGCTAAAAACCAAAATGGAGACCTCAAGAAATACGCCTTCATTTTCGAAAAACGAAAAACTTACGATTTTAAAAAAGTTAACCCAAGCTGTAGGTTTCGAAAAATTTATCCATAAAAAATTTCCCGGACAAAAACGCTTTTCATTAGAAGGCGCAGAAACATTGATCCCTGCATTGGATGCCGTTATAGAAAGTGGCAATGAGCAGGGGATTAATGAATTTATGATTGGAATGGCACACCGCGGGCGATTAAATGTACTGGCCAATATAATGGGAAAGCCTTATTATCAGATTTTTAGTGAGTTTTCGGGCAATGAATATGACGAATCTTTTTTGCTCGGTGATGTAAAATACCATTTGGGCTATACTTCAGAAACCAAAACCAACAAAGGCAAAGAAGTAGAGCTAACGCTTTCGCCAAATCCTTCGCATTTGGAAGCTGTAAATCCTGTTGTGGAAGGCTTAACCAGAGCGCGCATTGATGATCTGAAATCAAATACCAGCGAGGATTCCATCATTCCTATTATTATCCATGGCGATGCTTCAATTGCAGGTCAGGGTGTAGTTTATGAAGTGGCACAAATGTCTAAACTAAAAGGCTATACCACCGGAGGAACTTTGCATTTGGTTATCAATAACCAAGTTGGATTTACAACCAATTACCTCGATGCCCGAACATCGACCTATTGTACTGATGTAGCAAAAACCATTCAGGCTCCTGTTTTTCATGTAAATGGCGATGACGCTGAGGCTGTGGCATTTACCACTATTTTGGCTTTGGAATATCGTCAGAAATTTCATAAGGATATTTTTATCGATTTGTTGTGCTACCGAAAATATGGGCATAATGAAGGAGATGAACCTCGTTTTACTCAGCCCGTTTTGTATAAAGCCATCGAAAAACACGATGACCCCAGAGTTATTTATGCCAATAAATTAATTCAGCAAAATGATATCAGCGCTGATGAAGCAATTAAAATTGAGCAGGACTTTAATCAATTATTGGAAGAATCATTAGTTAGTGCTAAAAAAATTACCAGTGCACATATAACTTCTTTTCTCGAAAAGGAATGGAGTGGAATTAAAAAAGCAAAAAAATCTGATTTTGATAAGTCGCCCGACACTGGAGTTGAACTAGCAGTTTTACAGGATATTGCAAAAAAAATTACGACACTTCCTAAGGATCGTCCTTTTTTTAGAAAGATTGTCAGCTTACAGAAAGCGCGCCATGATATGGTGTTTAAACATCAAAAGCTGGATTGGGCTATGGGCGAATTGTTTGCCTATGGATCGCTACTCGATGAAGGTATTCCGGTTCGGATTAGTGGGCAGGATGTGGAACGTGGCACGTTCTCTCATCGCCATGCCGTGTTTACTATCGACGATTCGGAAGAAACCTATACTCCACTGCAAAATATCAGTAAAAAACAGGCGCCTTTTCATATTTATAACTCCTTGCTCTCCGAATATGGTGTTTTAGGATTTGAATATGGTTATGCCTTGGCATCGCCTCAAGAACTTACAATTTGGGAAGCTCAGTTTGGCGATTTTAATAATGGAGCTCAAATTATATTCGATCAGTTTTTAAGCAGTGCAGAAGACAAGTGGAATGTGATGAACGATCTGGTTATTTTCCTTCCTCATGGATTTGAGGGACAAGGACCGGAACATTCCAGTGGGCGTATGGAGCGTTTCTTAACCCTTTGCGCAGAAAACAATTTTCAAGTGGCAAATGTTACAACACCAGCCAATATGTTCCACGTTTTACGCCGTCAACTGAAACGCGATTTCCGTAAACCACTGGTGATTTTTACACCTAAGAGCTTATTAAGACATCCCGAAGCCGTTTCTGAACTGGTTGATTTTACTCAGGGAGGATTCAAAGAGCTTATCGATGATGATAGCGCCGATCCGAAAAAAATTAAAAAAGTAGCTTTTTGTAGCGGTAAGATCTATTACGATTTATTGGATGAAAAGAAAAGACTTAAAAATGAAGATCTGGCTATCGTTCGATTGGAACAACTCTATCCTTTACCAAAAAAGCAGATTGACGAAATTTTAGCTAAATACAATAAGGCTGAAACAATAATGTGGGTTCAGGAAGAACCTTATAATATGGGCGCAAGTCCATTTATTCGCTCCGAACTCGAAAAGTTGAATTTATTTATCGTTGCACGTCCGGCTACAGGAAGTCCGGCCACAGGATCAAGTAAATTTCACCAAAAACAACAGCGTAAAATTGTAGAAAAACCTTTCGACGAATGCGGGGATTGTCCACGTATCGGAACGATATGTAAAATGGCCTGTATTGGAAATGATTGGCAAGCATTTAATCAAGAATTAGAACAAAACAAATCAAAATGATTGTAGAGATAAAAGTACCAAGTCCGGGCGAATCGATAACTGAAGTGCAAATCGCTTCCTGGTTAGTGGAAGATGGTAGTCTGGTGCAGAAAGATCAGGAGATAGCTGAAATAGATTCAGATAAAGCAACACTTAGTATTTCTGCCGAAGTTTCAGGAAAAATCAAACTTTTAATAGAAGAAGGCGAAACGGTAGAAATTGGGGCTGTTGTTTGTAGTATAGATTCCAGTTTTGAAGTTAAAGAAACGGCTCAAGCACCGGCTAGTCCAAAGCAAGAGGAAGTCAAACCGCCAAAAGAAGAAAAAGCGCCTGAAAAAGGAGAGGATAAGCGCGTTGTGGAAAC
>JAFGHU010000175.1 GCA_016929955.1 Bacteroidales bacterium
ACCACAGTTTACTTCCGTAAATGAGGATTTTGAAGAAGATTTTAACGAAGAGTTGGATCAAAAAATGAGTTTTGCAAAGCGCTCATTCTGTATTTTAACCTTAGTACAGAATCATACACAACAAGATTAAAACCTTATTTTGGACTTAACGAAATTTGTATGGAGTGAAATCCTCACAAATTCCTTTACTGCCAACACCTCACAAATAAGGGCTACACTTGAGTTAAACCCATACTATGTTAAAGGGCAACATATTGACCTAAAACCTTCATCAATTTCATTTTATCAACAGGTTTGGATAAATAATCATTGCAACCGGCTTCTCTAATTCTATTTTCATCGCCATGCATAGCAAATGCCGTAACAGCAATAATGGGAAGCTCAGGCCGAATAGATTTAATTTGTCGCGTAGCTTCCAAACCATCCATCCCCGGCATTTTAATATCCATTAAAACCACAGCAATGTCGGGGTATTCTTTACACCTATCAACGGCATCTTGACCATTTTCGGCTCTGTAAATATTTGCAAATTTATTTCTTAAAACAGTTTCGAAAAAGAGATAATTCATATCATCATCTTCGGCAATTAAAAGCTCATTTGCTGCACTCGTTTTTTTCTCCATACTATTCATTTGACTTATGTTTGATGACGCTTCAATCGCTACCGGAAAACGAACAAAAACGGAGGTTCCCTTATTTTCATTTGTTTCAAGATGTATCGAACCGCCCAATAAAGATACCAAACCTTTTGAAATTGACAAACCCAAACCACTTCCTTCGTGCGCTCTTGTGTTTGCTTCGTTTTCCTGTCTAAACGATTCAAAAACCAGAGTTTTTGCCTTTTCGGAAATGCCTCTGCCGCTGTCTTTTACAAAAAATTCAATTTCAGCTTCTTCCTCTGTATGCATTATACGATAACCTGCTGATACATAGCCGCTATCCGTAAATTTAAATGCATTGCTTAATAAATGCGATACTATTTTTTTTATCAATTCAGCATCCGAAATAAATTTATAGTTTAGAATTTCTTGCGGCATATTGATATCGAATTTCAATCCTTTCGATTCGCTGACCGATTGAAATTTTTGGTGAATTTCTTCCATCAAGAAATGGATATTTACAGGCTTGGGATGCATTTTCAAGTTACCTGAAACCAGTAAAGAAATATCCATATAATCGGTTACGGTGTCCATCAATCTTTCGCCACTCTTATTCAGCGTTTCCAGGAATTTTTCTTTCTCCTCTTGTTCAATATCGGGTTGAATAATAAAAGGCGCAAATCCTAAAATACCATTTAATGGTGTCCGAATTTCGTGCGATATATTGTTTAAGAAAGCCGTTTTTAATCGATCGCTGGCCTCGGCATTTTCTAAAGCCACTTTTAAATCTTCCACCGCTCTTTTTCTTTCGATAGCCAAACTAATTTGCGGAGCAACATATTCCAATAATTTCATATCCTGCTCGCCTAATTTTTTTTCTCCTTTGTAATTTTGAATAACAATAGCGCCAATTGCTTTCTGTTTACTAAACAAAGGAACCCCTATCCAAATTTCCGAATCAGGACCTATAGCTTGTACTTTCGCCGTATTAAGTAATTCAACAAATGCATCCTGGGTAATCAACATAGGTTTTTTCTCTTTGATTACATATCCTGTTAAGGTATTTTTAGCCGAATAATCGGTAATCGGATCATCCATTTGCGAATAAACTAAAAATGGCGTCGAAATCATTTCCGTTTGCTCATCGTATAAGGCAATATAAAAATTACGCATATCAATCATTCTCGTAAGCTCATCATAGATAAGCTTTGAAAAAGATTCGAGTGTATCCGAAATAAGCACTGCATTCGAAATATAAACCAATATTTCCTGAATATTTTCTAGCCGTTTCTTTTCGGTAATATCCTCTTTTACTGCCAAATAATGCGTGATTTCACCTTCGGTATTTCGGATGACAGAAATGGCGGCATGCTCCCAAAACAGTGTTCCATCTTTACGCTTATTCAAAAATTCGCCATGCCAATCTTTACCTTTTGCAAGTGTTTCCCATAGCTTTTTGTAATCTTCGTGGGGGGTACCTCCCGATTTCAAAAACCGAGGGTTTTTACCTATGACTTCATGTTGTGCATAGCCGCTAATTTCGCAGAATTTAGGATTAACATATTCAATTTCCCCTTTTAAATTGGTTATGAGTATGGAAGTAGGATTTTGCTTTATGGCTTGCGAAATCTTATGCAACTCGTCAGTTGCAATTTTTCGTGCGGTATTATCAATCAGATAACCACGCAACGACACGAGTTCGTTTTGTTCATTAAATACGCCGGTGATATTGGCAATTACATAAATTACTTTTCCATCTGTGCGGCGCATTTCAAATTCGTGGTTAACTAGTTTTTTATGCTCCCGCAGTTTATCCAATAATAAATCCCGATCTTTAGGCGTAGGATATACCGAATACAAATCCAATTTATGCGCTTCTTCAATAGATTTTAATCCAAGTATATTCAAATAGGCCGGATTACAATTTAACAATTTACCTTCGACACTGGTAATATAATCACCCGTAAGGTCATCATCAAAAAACATTTTGTACTCCGCCAAACTCTCTGACAAATCATTTTGAGCTTGTTTTTTTTCAGTTATATCGCGTGTTACACCTAAAACACCATAAGGTATATTATGCTCATCAATTAATAATGAGGCTTTTATTTCGACCCAAATTTTGCTTTTGTTTTTATTGAATACCTCCAATTCGAGCGAGAGCGGACCGGTAGAAAGATGCTGCAATGCAGGATCAGGATGTAAGGCCTGTTGCAGTTCTTCCAATGCTTTCTTATAGGATTCGGGCGATAACATATCAGAAATATGTTTGTTTACAACTTCGTCGGGTGTAAATCCTCTAAGTTTATAAATAGACGGACTGATATAGGTATACCTCAAATCCATATCGAGTGTAAAAATCACATCATCAGCATTTTCTGCCAAAAGGCGATAATGTTGTTCGCTTTCCTGCAAGGCTTTTTGTTGCTTTTCCAGTAACCATCTTTGATATACATTTTGCAGTAAGGAAGGCAAGCGAAGCACATAATTATCGCGCTTTACCATATAATCGTCAACACCAAGCCTTAAGGCTTGAATTGCGATTTCTTCATTTCCTTGTCCGGTAATAATTACAATAGGATGATCTAGTTTTAAATTTTGCCGAATCGACTTGGTAGTTTCTAATCCATCCAGTCCGGGCAAACGATAATCAATTAATAAAATAGGGTGATACGCTTTATTGTTTCCGGTTTCTTTTAAGTGAGCCAATAATTCATCGCCGGTTTTAAAGGCTTGTATTTTGAAATGAGGCGCATATTTTCTAAAATGGCGTAAGGTTAAATCCAGATCCGCATCATGATGTTCGGCATAAAGTACTTGAATAATCTCGTTGGCAGCATTGTTTTTTTGGGGTGCAGAAAGGCGGTGGTACAAAAGCGACTGGACTAACTTTTCGTAATAGTCATTTCCCTTTAAAACAAAATCATCAGCTCCTGCTTTCATCGCTGAAATAGCAATTTCCTCATCGCCAAAAGCGGTAAGAATAATTACGGATATATTTAAGCCCTTCGATCTTATATCCATTAAGAATTCCAATCCCGATCCATCCGGAAGATTCACATCTAAAACAGCAGCCTGATAATCTGTATTGGAATTCAGAAAATGATGAGCTTCTTTTAATGTTGCTGCACTATCTATTTTGCTTCCGGGAATCTCTTTTTCAATTTTCCGACATACTAAATCAGAATCTAACGGATTATCTTCGAGCAGTAATATTTTCATTTTAATTAGGTTTATGTTGCCTGGTATTTAAATTTCGATGATCGAATGTATTTTGAGCGCATGGCGCTAGCCAAATTACCAAAGCATTTTATTTACTATTCTTTTTTGTTTACAGAAGTTTCTTATTAAGAACGTTCCAGTACAACTCAATTTGAGCAACTACCTCCATAAATTTATCAAAATCAACCGGTTTTTCAATATAAGAATTGGCACCCATTTCATAGGCTGTTTTAATATCCGATTGCTCTGAGGAAGTGGTTAAAATGACAACGGGAATGATTTTAAAACGCGCATCCTCCTTTATTCCCTTTAAGACTTTAAGACCATGAATACGTGGCAACTGGAGATCGAGCAAAATTACAACGGGCAAAGGTTCATCTTTAGACCAATGCTCAACCGTATTTAAGGCTTCTTCCCCATCGCGTGCTACAATTATTGGGTTAATTAAATGTTGTTTTTCAAAAGCACGTAAAGTCAGATCGATATCTACCGGATTATCCTCGATTAAAAAAATAGGATGATTAAAATACTTATTTTCCATATTTGCTTATTTTAATTTACTATTTACCATCCATTCGATTGACAAGGCTTCTACAAAGGTTGAGGCTGAGATTGAGGCTAAGATTGAGGTTTGCGTTCCCTCCCACTCCTTCGTTCTTTCGCCTTTTCGCTCTTTCTCTCCTTCGCTCCAAAAACCTACTTCATTATTTCCAAATAAAATACAGCACCTTTTCCGGCTGAAATTCCGTCGGAATCACTCTCGGCCCATACACGGCCACCCATTCTCTGCATAGCTTTAGCCACCATAGCCAAACCAATTCCTGTTCCTTCATAATCTTCCATACGATGAAGGCGCTGGAATATTTCAAATATTTTATCTTTATAAATCCGATTAAAACCTATTCCATTGTCTTTGACAAAGATAAGCCAGTTTGTACTACGATCTTGAAAACCTATCGTAATTTCTGGTTTTTCCTGTTTTTTTGTAAACTTAATGGCGTTCTCAAATACATTTCGAAAAGCAATTGTAAATGCATCTAGATCAGCATGGATAAAGGTATCCGGAATATGTTGATTAATTTTAATTTGATAGTCATCAATTTCTTTTTGATTTAAGCTTATTATCTTTTCGATTAAAACATCGAGATGCACGCTTGATTTTTTGACTTCGACTCGTTCCAATCTGGAATAAGCCAACAAATCTTCAATAATCATGCTCATTTGATGTGCTCCTTTTCTAATATTATTTATAAAGAGCTGAGCCTCATCGTTTAATTCTTTGCTGTAATTTTCTTGTAATAATTTACTATAACCATCAATACCACGCAAAGGCGCTTTTAGGTCGTGCGAAACCGAGTAAGAAAAGGTTTTGAGTTCCTGATTGATTTTTTCCAATTGTGCCGTTCTGGTTTGGACACGTTTTTCCAATTCCGTATTGAGCGTTTTAATTTCTTCCTCTGCTTTTTTACGATCAGAAATATCGGTAGAAATACCCCCAACAGCATACACCTTTCCATTAGAATCGATGAGCGGGAATTTTACGGATATGTAATAATGTGTTCCATCTGTTTCAATATTTTCTTCCTCGAGGTATAAGGGTTTTTTAGACGCTATCACTACTAAATCGTTTGAACGATGCAAGTCGGTGACTTCCGTAGTAAAAAACTGATCTCTCGATTTCCCAACAAGATCTTTTAACGGAAAGCCAACAAGTTTTTCGAAATTCTTATTTCCCATTATAAATTTGCCTTCGGTATCAAAAAGATAAATTAATGAGGGACTATATTCAATAATATTTCTAACCTTTTGATGGGTGATTTTCAATTCCTCTTCTGCAATTTTACGCTGGGTAATATTAACAGCCATAACAAGCACTGCATTTCGTTTCTTATATTCAAATCGATGAGAAATAATATCCACATCAATTATACTTCCATCTTTTGTTTTATGCTTCCATTCACCGGAATACTGATAATCAGAGCGCTCTCTTTTTATATTATCAATTAATTTTGTAAGCTCTTCTTTAGGCCTGATATCTTTCAGGGTCATTTGCAAAAATTCAGCTCTGGAATAACCATAATTGATTATAGCGGCATGATTTACTTCCAGAAAAGCAAGGCTTTCCAAATCGTATACCCACATAGGAATAGGGTTGGCATCGAAGAGTAAGCGATAGCGTTTTTCTGAGTTTTTTAATTCTTTTTCAGCTTTTTTAATTTCCGTAACATCTCGAATTACGCCCAAAATATAGGCTTGATTTTGGAGCTGAATAATTTCACCGGAAAGCAATACATTTCTTATTTCACCTGATTTAACACGAAAATTGACTTCCATTTCAATAACGCGCTGATCACGCATTAATATCTCAACATAGCGTTCGCGGTCTTTTGGATTTTCCCACATACGAAGTTCAGCGGTAGTTTTTCCAATAAATTCTTCTCTGGAAAAGCCTGTTATTTTTTCCAGCGATTCGTTGACCTCAATAATACGCCCATCGGCTACCGAAGTTAGAATAATAATATCCGGACTGTTATGAAACGCTTTGGCAAACTTTTCTTCTGAAATTGCCAGAGTTTCTTCTACTTTCTTTCGTTCCGTAATATCAATTATTAGACCTTCGTAATGCGTAATTTTATTTTTTTCATCCCGCAAAACCCAAGTTCTTTCGTCGATCCATCTAATGGCTCCCTCTTTTGTAAGTATTCTATATTCCTGAGTAAATTCATTTACAAAAGTCGACGAATAATGCAAAACCTCTTGGCTTACTTGTAATAAATCATCGGGATGTATTAGTTGAGAAAACAATAGTTTACCGCTTAAAAAATCTTCGGCTTTATACCCAAATTGACAAATATTTTCTGAAACAAACTCTACCGGCCAATTTTCTTCGGCTCTCCAAAGAAAAGCAACGGCCGGACTACGGTTTACAATTCTTTCCAGTACTTTGGTCTTTTCGACGCTGTTTTTTTCGGCTTTTTTGTCGATTTCAGTATCACTTATTTTAGATCGATTAGCGTTGCTTTTCTTAATGCTGGCAGTTTGTGTTTGTTTTTTTCTCATCTATTAGCCTTTCTCCTCTACAAATACTTAAACCGTTTTATTGAATATTTTTGACAATAAGCTAAGGTAACAATTTTCCTTCGTCAAAACAAAGATTTATAAACCACTCCATTTGAGCCTGATACAAATTCTCATTTTAATTACAGCTCCAAATTCAACTTGTCTTTCTTTTTCAATATACTAAATAGGCTATAAAAGAACGAAAAAAATACGACACCGGCCTGCATGTTTAATACCGATTCGAATAAAAAATTAAACCCAATAATAAAAAGGAAAACCTGAAAAACGATATTTCTTTTTTCGATGGATACAAAAAACGGGGAAATAATGCTGCCAAACAAGAGGAGGAAACCCACAAAACCCAAATCGATAAAGGTTTCCAGATATTGGTTATGCGCATTTGAATTTCTGAGCACCGGATCGATATAATGATGAGCAATATAACGGTTGAGCAATTCGGTACTCGTATCGCCCGGGCCAACACCAAAAACAAAATGCTTTTTTATAATATCGGTTCCTGCATTCCAGATATGGATTCGCGAAAACATACTCCCATCCTGAAGGTGATCAGAAAATAACTCCGGTTTGCTTAAATTTTCAATCAATAACTCAATGCGTGGATTTTGAAGCGCAATAAAAACAAATACAAGAACAGAAAACGTAATAAGTACTTTACTTAAAATACCGCTTTGCTTTCTATACTGCAC
>JAFGHU010000176.1 GCA_016929955.1 Bacteroidales bacterium
GACATTTTTCCTTAATCAATTATCAGTGAATCATAAAGTAAATTATTCAAACAAAGGAGATTTTATAGTTGATAAAAGCAAAGTTTTTGAAGTTGGAGGCAAAAATAAAACACAAAAACAAATAGCAGGCATAGCGAACTCATATCTTGCGATTGATGGCATTGAAATTGGTTATCAAAATGAGATTCCATTGTGGCTGTTTGGCTTTTTATATTAATTTATTTCAAACACAATTACCAAAAAAAGATAAGCAATGACAGACGATATATTTCAAGGTTATAAAGGTGCAGCGCTGGAGATTTTAAAAAAATTTCAAGTGCGTGTATGGGGAACAGCAAAAGTAAAAACAAGTAGGGGAGATTTTGAAGGAACTATTTTACCGCGTGCCGAAAATGATGATGATCAGCATATTGTTATGAAAATCGTTACCGGTTATAATATCGGTATCGATATTCAAACCATCGAAAAGATGATAGAAACGGGCTATAAAAAAGCGAATTATAAAATACCTGAAAAAGAATTTCCAATAAGCGAAGGATTACCCAGCGTAAAACTGTTTGGAACAGGAGGAACAATTGCTTCGCGATTGGATTACCGCACCGGTGCTGTTATTCCTGCATTTTCGCCGGGCGAACTTTATGGCGCCGTGCCTGAGTTGGCTGATATTTGCAATCTGGAAACCGAAAAAGTTTTTGCTGTTTTTTCGGAGAATATGGGGCCGAAACAATATATCGCGCTAGCAAAAGCCATTGGAAGAGAAATTGAAAAAGGCGTAGATGGCATTGTTATTGGACACGGAACGGATACCCTACATCATACGGGAGCTGCACTGACGTTTATGATACAAAATTCGCCGGTTCCTATTGTGTTGGTGGGTTCTCAGCGCTCATCAGATCGACCCAGCTCCGATGCGGCACTTAATCTGATGCATGCCATGTATACGGCCGGACATAGCGATATTGCTGAGGTTATGGTATGTATGTTTGGTCCAACCTCCGACGATTATGGATTGCTGCACAAAGGTACCCGCGTTCGTAAAATGCATTCTTCTTATCGATCTACTTTTCGTACCATTGGAGATACACCCTTAGCTACTGTTCGAAGAGGAGAAATAAAAGCGATTAAAAAGGAATACAATCACCGAAGAAAAGATAAAAACGTTAAGATTTTGCCGTATTTCAGCGATAAAGTATCCATGCTTTATTATTATCCGGCAATGAAACCCGATGTATTGGATGCAATGGTAGATGCGGGTTATAAAGGAATTATTATCGTTGGAACAGGTCTGGGGCATGTAAATAAGGAGCTTTATCCTGCCATAGAAAGAGCGCATCAAAAAGGTGTACATATGTTTATGACTTTACAAACACTTTGGGGTTATGTGCATATGTTTGTTTACGATACCGGTCGCGATATGATGGCCAAAGGAATTATTCCTGCCGGCAATATGTTGCCCGAAGTGGCTTATATTAAATTGGGCTGGGTTTTAGGGCAAACAGATGACCCAGAAGAAGTTAAGCGCTTGATGCTGACGCCTATAAACGATGAGATTACATCCCGAGAACCTTATAACGGGTATTTGATTTATCAGGGAGGAGTTCCTGAAGTGGAAGCATTTATTAAAAACGTAAGAAAATAAAACTGTTTTCTATCGCAAGCGAAGTCGCTGCCCAACTTTTAAACCCTCTTTGCGTTTGATATTGTTTATTCGCTTAATCCAATTTGTTCGAATAGCATAAATTTGACTAATGCTTTGCAAGGTTTCTCCCTGTTCTACAATGTGATACAAAACTTTTGCCTTCTTTTTCTTGTTTTCGATATAAACCCTATCGCCGGCATTTAGCGGGGTTTTTCTTGATGCAGAATTGAAATCGAGTAATTGTTTGGTATAAAGATCAAATTCATCGGCTATCGATTTCCAACTGTCTTGTTTTAAAGCCAATATATATTTTACTTTATTTGTTTCGTAAATCATTCGATTTGTCTTGGAAACCGAAATGGGGTTAAAATCAGTATTTGTTTTATCA
This sequence comes from Bacteroidales bacterium, assembly GCA_016929955.1. Taxonomy (GTDB): domain Bacteria; phylum Bacteroidota; class Bacteroidia; order Bacteroidales; family UBA12170; genus UBA12170. The sequence continues at coordinate 2,028 of JAFGHU010000176.1, forward strand.
ATAAACTCAGGATATTTTGACGACTTATTGGATTGAACAACAAGGGTATTAGTGTGCGATGTGTTTTTTCCGCGCTTCATTTTATCAAAGCGATCCAGATGATTTTCTTCGATGACTTTTATGAGTAATTGCGCATAATTTGGATTGGTAGCATATCCCGCTTTTTTTAATCCATAAGCCCAACTTTTGTAATCGCTAACATCATATTCAAATAAAAAGGCATACCTGTCGCGTGAAGTTAAAAACTGCGAGTGATCTTCAAAGCTTTGTTCGGCCGATTTGTATTTTCTAAAGCATTCATTTCTTTCGTCATCGTCCATTTTAAACGTGCGCCCATTCCACTCTTTATGGCATTTTATACCAAAATGATTATTTGCTTTAAGTGTAAGTGTACTCTTGCCCGCATTCGACTCTAGAATTCCCTGCGCTAAAGTGATGCTGGCCGGAATGCCGTGCTCTTTCATTTTCTTTATGGCGATGTCTTTGTATTTATCAATATAAGCTTCCCTATCTTGTTGTGCACTTATAGTCGTGTATAAAAAGAGGCCTACTATTAAAACAAAAATTTTTCGCATATCTACTCGTATTAATGATACAAAATAAATCAATAAATAGGATTTAAAAATGCATTATTGAAGAAAGATATTAATGTGCTTATGTTGATAAGGTGTTAAGGTGTATCTGTTATTTCGTCCTTATTATTTGTTTGTTTTTATTGTTTACCTATTTCAAGACAAGACTTTTTTCTGTCAATAATTAGCATATTATTCGATTAACAAATTAACACATTAGTTTTATCTTTGCGCTATGCAAAACAATATCCAACTTTTAGTAAACTATTTTCCCGAATTAAGTGAAGCACAAGTGATGACTTTTGAGCGTGCCTTGGATTTATATATCGACTGGAATTCGAAAATTAATTTGGTGAGTAGAAATGATGTGGATAATTTAGTGGAGCGCCATTTTTTACATTCTTTATCTATAGCCAAGGTAATTAAATTTGCACCCGGCACAAAAATTATGGATGTGGGCACAGGTGGTGGATTTCCTGGAATTCCTTTAGCAATTCTTTTCCCCGAAGTCGATTTTTACCTAATAGATACCATTGGAAAAAAAATAAAAGTGGTTCAAGATATCGCGGAGCAATTAGGACTGAAAAATGTAAAAGCCGAGCAAAAACGCGCAGAAAATGTTAAAAAAATCCGCTTCGATTTTATTGTGAGTCGCGCAGTTACTAATTTACCGGAGTTTTTATCGTGGGTAGAACATAATATTTCGTCGAAGCAAAAAAACAAACTCCGCAATGGTATTCTTTATATAAAAGGAGGAAATGTTTTGGAAGAAATTGCCAATACACATAAAAAATACAAGATTTTCGAGCTCTCGAAAATTTTCAAAGAAGAATTTTTTGAAACGAAAAAAGTGATCCATCTTTTTTAGATGCTGAAAAGAATTCCCGGCAAGTGGTCGGATTTGTCGAAAGGTATCGCTTTATAATTTATTACTTAACAATTGTTTATATTTTTTCTCTTTGCATCGGGACTGAAGCTAATGAAAAATCTGTACTTTAGCCGCTTAAAAATCTTAAATAATTAAATATGACTGACGTTAAAAGAACTTTAAGGGACTCCAAGGTTGCACGTTGGACGGCATTGGTAATCTTGTCGTTTACTATGTTTGCAGGTTATATGTTTACAGAAATCATATCGCCTATTAAACCGCTGCTAGAATCTACTTATGGATGGACTAGCTCTGATTTTGGAACTGTTGTAAGTGCCTATGGATGGTTTAATGTATTTTTTGTAGCCTTGATATTGGTAGGCATTCTCTTAGATAAATTTGGTATTCGATTTAGTACTTTGAGTTCGGCTGGTATAATGGTTATTGGTGCTTTAATAAAGTATTATGCTTTTGCCGGAAATTTTGAGCCTGGGGTTACTATTTTTGGTCTCGAATTAAGGGTTTTTTATGCTTCTATTGGTTATGCACTTTTTGGTGTCGGTGTTGAATATGCCGGAATTACCGTGTCTAAATCAGTGGTGAAATGGTTTAAAGGAAAAGAAATGGCGCTCGCTATGGGTATGCAGGTAGCCATTGCACGATTAGGTTCTTTTGTACCGTTAGCTTTTGGTGCAAAAATCGCAAAAACTTTCGATATCCCTACTTATATCTTAATGGGCGTTGTATTTTTAATTATAGGATTGATTTCCTTTTTTCTATACAATACAATGGATAAAAAATTGGATAAAGAAGATGCTTCAGACGGTAATGCTGCTCCATCCGATGAGTTCAAATTTTCTGACTTAGCGGTTATTTTTACAAATAAAGCATTTTGGTATATTGCCATTTTATGTGTTCTTTTTTATGGAGCGGTTTTCCCATTCTATAAATATGGTCCTGATTTAATGGTAAATAAGTTTGGGGTTCCCGATGATTGGGCAGGTTTGATTCCTAGTTTGGTTCCTTTTGGTACTATTTTTCTAACTCCTTTCTTTGGTGGTATTTATGATAAAAAAGGAAAGGGAGCAAGTATAATGATTTTAGGCGCTGTGCTTTTGATTGTAGTACATCTAATTTATTATCTTCCATTTATTACAAATATTTATGTAGCTGTCGCCAATGCGATTTTATTAGGTATTGCTTTTTCTTTAGTACCTTCGGCTATGTGGCCTTCGGTTCCGAAAATCATTCCTGAAAAGCAATTGGGATCAGCTTATGCCACAATTTTTTATATTCAAAACTGGGGTTTAATGGGCATTCCTTTCTTTGTTGGCAAAGCCTTGGATGCTACAAACCCTCAGGTTGTGCAGGCCATAAAAGATCTGAACACAAAATTTACAGCTATGGGTTTAGGTCCGGACGAAATACAAGCTAAAATTTTAGCGCTAAAAGAATCTGGCGATTTTCCATTATACGACTATCAGCAAACATGGCTTATTTATGTAGGCCTGACTTTGTTAGCTTTGCTTTTTGCTTTCTTACTTAAAGCTGAGGATAAAAAGAAAGGTTACGGTTTGGAATTGCCAAATATTCAAAAGTAGCTTTATCTATAGAGATTTCGAGGCCGATTTTTTATTAAGTCGGCCTTTTTTTTTACTTAATGACATGTACATATTGCCATGAAAAAGTGTAAATTTGTACAACAATTCTTATTTAAGCTAAATTATGAACGCATATTCTCCTTATTTGGCAATTTTAACCGGCTTGATTGAGTTGGGCGCATTTATCTATTTTTTTATGCTGTTTAAACATAGCGAAAGCAGTTTAAAGAGCTTGATTGCTATCCTGTTTTTTTTAGGTGTATATCAGCTCCTCGAAGCTTTTAACTGTATGTATCCCGGGCATTCGTTTTTGGTTCGTCTGTCGTTTGCCAATATTAGTATGTTGCCAGCACTCGGGGTTTATTTCGCCTATTTAAGTGCACCAAAAGAGTCGAAGACCCAGCGCTATATTACCTTTGCTTTTTTAGGTAGCGCCTTATTCTTTATTACCTATTTTCTCTCTCGTCCGTCGTCGGCACTTTTAGCCAGTTGTCAGCAATTTTTTGCTACATATACGCATCCCGATTCCATTTATAAATATTACGGATTGTATTATCAGTTGGGCTTATTTGCTATGCTATTGATGGCCGTACGGAATTTAGTTTATACCAAAGAATTAGTAAAGCGTCAAATGATTGGCGATTTTATCCTTGGCTCTATTGTTTTTATAATTCCGAGTATTCTGATCACCGGAATATTTCCTAAGTTTTCGGGTTCTATGCCTTCCATTATGTGTCATATTGCTCTTTTCCTTGGTTTTTTTATAATCAAAACCCTGGTTCGCGAGAAAAAATTAAGACAGGTTTCATTGGGTGTAGAAATTGAGCATCTCAATATTCGCTTATAAGTTTGGTGTTGTCAGCCTGCGTTGATAAGGCGATTTAAAAAAAGTTAAATGCTTCTATTTTAGACTTCAATTTCTTCGTATTCCATAATAATTAGCTACCTTAGCGCCTCAATAATTTCGATATAATTTAAAAAACATAAACTAATGAGTAAAGCGATTTTAGATCTAGAACCCAAAGCAGTTTGGAAGCATTTTTACAGTTTAACACAAATTCCTCGTCCTTCAAAACACGAAGATAAAATACAGGAATTTATGGTGAATTTTGGAAAAAACTTAGGTTTAGAAACCATTAAAGATGAGGTTGGAAATGTAATTATAAGAAAACCTGCAACAGCAGGCATGGAAAACCGTAAAGGGATTGTTCTTCAAGGACATTTGGATATGGTTCCGCAGAAAAATTCAGATAAAAACCACGATTTTACAAAAGATCCTATTGATGCCTATGTTGATGGTGAATGGGTGACTGCCGACGGTACTACTTTAGGTGCTGATAATGGAATGGGTGTTGCAGCTGCAATGACTATCTTAGAAGCCACAGATATTGTGCATGGTCCAATCGAAGCCTTATTTACTTCGGATGAAGAAACCGGTATGACTGGTGCCTTTGGATTAAAAGCTGGCGTATTAAAAGGAGATATTCTTATGAATATGGATTCTGAAGACGAAGGCGAATTGTATATTGGTTGTGCTGGTGGAACCAATGCCAATGCACAATTTACATACACACCCGAAGCTGTTCCAGCCGGATATAAAGCCTTTAAACTTGCACTTACCGGATTAAAAGGCGGCCACTCTGGTGTTGATATCCCTCTACAACGTGGAAATTCCAATAAATTGCTGAACCGTTTCTTGCGTTCTGCTGCGGCTAAATTCGATTTGCGTTTAGCTTCTATCGATGGTGGTAGCTTAAGAAATGCGATTCCTCGCGAGTCCTTTGCAACCGTTGTTGTTCCTGCGGATAAAGCTGCAGAATTCGAAGCTGCTATTCCGCAGTGTGAAGCTGTTTTTAAAGCGGAGCTTGAGAAAACAGAGCCATTTATGACTTTTAAAGTTGAAGCGACAGATCTTCCCGAAAATCTTATCGATCTAAAAACGCAAACCAATTTATTGAATGCCGTTTATGCTTGTCCGAATGGCGTAATGCGTATGAGCGATTCGATGGAAGGATTGGTCGAAACATCGAATAATATTGCCATCGTAAAATCGAACAATGGCATGGTTAATGTTTTGACTTTAATTCGTAGCTCTGTCGATTCTGCTAAGAAAGATTTGGAAAATATGATTGAAAGTGTATTCCAGTTAGCCGGTGCTAAAATCTATTTCGATGGACAATATCCGGGTTGGAAGCCTAATGTAGATTCGCCAATCTTAAAGGCGATGAGCGATATTTACAACAATAAATATGGTATAGTGCCTAAAGTAACGGCTATTCACGCAGGATTGGAGTGTGGTTTATTAGGCGGTGTTTATCCAAATTGGGATATGATTTCCTTTGGACCAACCATTCGTTTTCCACATTCTCCCGACGAAAAAGTAAATATCGAAAGCGTACAAAAATTCTGGGATTTCACTTTAGAAACCTTAAAAAATGTTCCATTAAAATAAATCGATCCATTCGGCTTGTTAATTCGATTAGCAAGCCGAATTTTTATTAAAAAATACGCAGAAAGATTTGTAATTCTTAAAAAAGACTGTACTTTTGCAGTCCGAAAAAATAAAAATTAGCTATGAGCAAGAGAACATATCAACCTTCAGTTCGCAAAAGAAAGAATAAACATGGTTTTAGAGAGCGTATGGCTTCTAAAAATGGCCGTAAAGTATTAGCTCGTAGAAGAGCTAAAGGAAGAGCACAATTAACTGTATCTGACGAGTTTCTCGGAAGAAAATAATTCGCTCGCTTCTTTTGAAATAACATGGAAGGCATTGGTTGATGTCTTCTTTTTTTGTATATATACCTATCAAACCGATAGGTTTTTTAATTTTACAGCCTATCAAATTCAATTTTTCGATGGATAATAGCTATGTAAATGCCGTTGACTTTTTTAAATTAAAGGAGAAAAATAAGCTTGCATCAAAGCTGATGCTGGCTGCTTATGAGCTTCGTACTCCTGAAAATGTGGGGGCGCTTATTCGATTGGCTGGTAATTTGGGCATTGCTAAAGTTTTTTTTATCGCCGTTGAAAATAGTTTTAAAGCTTCAAAAATTGCGCGTGTAGCTCATTCCAGTATTAAGCATGTCGCTTTTGAATTTTGTACTCCTGAAGAATTTTTGAATAGAATTCCATCAGACTATGTGCTTGTTGGTGTAGAAACCAGCCAAAAAGCCTCTAATTTATTTACTACTAAATTACCCGAAAAAAGCATTTTACTCCTTGGTAATGAGCGTTATGGGATTCCGCAGGATTTTTTAGATAGGTGTCGGAAAACCGTTTTCATTCCCTTGCTTGGAAAAACCTTATCGATGAATGTTTCTCATGCTGCTGCATTGGCAGCTTTTGAGTGGGGCAGACAGCATTCAGGTTTGGAGCTGATGTGATCCATTATTTTTGAAAAATGGATATAATTTCCCGGATTCATCAAAGCGGAATTAAAGATCTTCCTTTTTTTTCTCGATCAAGCTTATTCCTTCTATTTTCATGTGTTTGTCAACGGCTTTGCACATATCGTAAATAGTTAGCAATGCGATATTAACTGCGGTTAATGCTTCCATTTCGATGCCCGTTTTTCCAACGCATTTGGCAAAACTTTCGATGCGAACACCGTTCTCCTCTATTTCTGTTTTAACATCTATTTTCGTAATCATTAATGGATGACATAAGGGGATAAGTTCATGCGTTTTTTTTCCGCCCTGAATACCGGCAATTTCAGCAATGGTTAAAACATCGCCTTTCTTTAAACCGTTTTCAGCAATTAAAGCCAATGTTTCTTTTTTCAAACGAATAAAACCTTGTGCTCGAGCTGTTCGTGTTTGATCAGGTTTAGCCGCGACATCTACCATATTCGCTTTGCCTTCTTTATTGATATGTGATAGCTCCATTTTGTAAATTTACAATTATTATCCTCAACCTCAACCTCAGCCCCAACCTTACCTATCCTCCAATATTATTAAACTTTCCCTTGTGATTGCTTGTGCCGCTTCTAGGTTTGTTTTTCAAGCTTTCTTCGATCGATTTTTCAACGCCCAAATCCCGAACATTGTACGAAAGATCAGAGAAAAGACAAGGCATAACATCGCCATTGGCCGTTAATCGTAAGCGATTACAATTCTTACAATCACCTCCTTCGCCTCCTTCAACAATGGAAAACTCTCCGGTCTCCAAATTCATTTCATGAATATACCTAATTTCCAAGCCATTGGCTTCGCAAAATTTAGCAACTTCAACAGCATCAGGTTCGAATCGAGAATTTTTAATAACGCAATTGATTTTTATCGGGAATAATTCAGCTGCTTTTGCGGCTTCAATACCTGCAAATACATCTTCTATATTTCCTAAACGTGTAATCTCGCGATAACGTTTTGGATCCATAGTATCTAAACTAATATTCACGCGCATTAGCCCGGCTGCTTTTAATTGTTGGGCATATTTAGGAAGCAGAATACCATTGGTTGTCATTCCGAAATCTTTAATGCCTTCAATTTCTCCCAAGCTTTTAACAAGCTCAATAATATCGTGCCGAACGAGAGGCTCTCCACCGGTAATTCTTATTTTATCAACGCCATCAGCAACTGCTTTTTTGGTAAAATCAACAATTTCTTCATAGCTTAAGATATCTTTATGTGCCATTAATTCAACACCTTCGGCAGGCATGCAATACACACAACGTAGATTACAACGGTCGGTAACCGAAATACGTAAATAATTTATCTTTCTGTTAAATCTGTCGTACATCAACAATTTGTCCTTTTTGCAGCGTTGTTTCGCCAATATTTATAGAAATCATTCCATCTGCATGCACATAAGAATGAATATGTGCTGATCCATTATAATCAACCGGCATCACTTCTCCTAATTCATTGATATATATAGGAATATATGATTTTCTTTTTGCTTTCTTTCGGTTAAATTCGACGCCCATGGGCAATTTTAACGCTAAAGGTTTAAAGTCGAATCCCATAAGCTTGTATAGCAAAGGTTTAACCAAAAGTTCAAACTGTACAAAAGAGGAAACCGGATTACCGGGCAATCCAAAAAAGAATTGCTTTGCTTTTTTACCAAAAACTGTTGGTCGACCCGGCTGAACGGCAATACTCTTAAATAATAGCTCAATGCCTTTTTCGAGCAGGATTTCAGGAACGAAATCGAATTCGCCCATAGAAACACCCCCTGAAAGCAAAACCATATCGCTACTGTCTAAAGCTTCTTCCAGCTTATTGCGCGTAGATTCCGGATTGTCTTTAGCAATGCCAATATAACGCCCTGTAATACCCATTTGTTGCAATTGAGCTAAAAGCTGAACGGCATTGCTGTTACGAATTTGCGAAACTTTTGGAGTTTCATGAGGTTCAACCAATTCATCACCTGTCGAGATTACGGCTACTTTTACTTGTCGGTAAACCTGAACAAAGGTCTTCCCAACAGATGCTAAAACAGGTATTTGTTGTGCTTTTATTAGTGTTCCGCTTTTCAATACAAGATCGCCCAATTTGAGATCTTCGCCAATCAGGCAGATATTTGCGCTCGTTTTTTCTTGTATAAATCGAATTTTTCCGTGCTCATTTTTTGTATGCTCAACCATAATAATGGTATCGGCTCCTTCTGGAACAGCGGCACCAGTCATAATTTGCGAACACTGATTTTTTCCCACTTTTTTGCTCGGAGCCACTCCGGCCGGAATAACTTCCAGCACTTCCAATTCGTTTGCTAAATCTTGTTTGCGACAAGCATAACCATCGACTGCCGATTTATTAAAAGGCGGCATATCCATATCCGAATAAATATTTTCAGCTAAAATTCTTCCCAGGCTATTTTGAAAAGGGATGTATTCTGTTCCTAGTGTAATAACAGAATCTTCGATTATTTTATAGGCTTCTTCTTGTGTAATCATGAGTTTTATATTGGCTGCAAAAGTAGCGATAAAGTCGCTATTTCAAAGCTAATTTTTGATCAATATGTTTTTTTTAACCTATCGAAAAAGGAATTCTTCGAACCAATAAAAGTATTTGATTGTATGTGCGGAGAAATTGAAAGGAATCAACTATTGAAGCATATTTTTTTTTACTTTTGAAGATTAAACCCGATGATACTTTAATTGATTTTTATGGAAAATTTTATCGTTTCTGCACGAAAATACAGACCTGCAACTTTTGATTCCATAGTTGGACAACAAACGATTACGAATACTTTAAAGAATGCCATTAAAAATCATCATCTGGCTCAGGCTTATTTGTTTACAGGACCTCGTGGTGTGGGAAAAACGACTGCTGCGCGAATATTTGCAAAAACAATCAATTGCTTAAATATCGATTTGGAAAAAAATCCTGATCTTATTGAGCCCTGCAATACCTGCGAATCTTGTCAATCTTTTAGTCAGAATGCCTCTTTTAATATTATGGAATTGGATGCGGCCTCCAATAATTCGGTTGATGATATTCGCCGACTCGTAGAGCAAGTACGTATTCCTCCGCAAGTTGGGAAATACAAAGTTTATATCATTGATGAGGTGCATATGCTTTCGACTCAGGCATTTAATGCGTTTTTAAAAACACTGGAGGAACCACCATCCTATGTCAAATTTATTTTGGCAACTACCGAAAAGCATAAAATTATTCCTACGATCTTATCGCGGTGCCAAGTTTTTGATTTTAAAAGAATAAGCGTTGAAGACATTGCCAAATACCTGCGTTTTGTGGCAGATAGTGAACATGTGCAAGCTGAGGACGAAGCCTTACATTTGATAGCGCTTAAGGCCGACGGAGGAATGCGCGATGCTTTGAGTATTTTTGATCAGCTTGTGAGCTATACCAATGCCAATGTAAGCTATCAAAATGTAGTGGAGAATTTGCATGTTCTCGATTACGATTATTTTTTCCAAATTTCCGATTTATTCTTGAGTAGTGATATTACATCAGTATTGCTTGTTTTGAATGATATTATTGAACGTGGATTTGACGGACAGCATTTTTTAATCGGTTTGGGCGAACATCTTCGCAATTTATTAATCAGTCGAGATGTAAAAACCATCGATTTACTCGAAACATCAGCTTCTATCAAACAGCGTTATTACGAAAATGCAAATAAATTTTCATCTGCTTTTTTATTAAAAGCCCTCGACATAAATACGCAATGCGATGTCAACTATAAAACAAGTAATAACAAGCGTTTATTGATAGAACTCAGCCTGATGCAAATGGTGGCTTTGGGAAGCGGATTACTCGATCCTGTTTCGAAAGAATCAGCTCCGGGATTACCACTGACTAAGAAAACACCAAAAATTGAAAGTGTACCTCAAAAAGCACCTGCGGTGGAAATGCCACAAGTGCAGGTAAATGAACCAGTTAAGGAAACGCCGATAAAAGAACAGGTGGCTAATAAAGAGCCTGAAGCATCCACCGAAACGCCTTTAACGGAAACAAAAAAGCCGGAAGAATCTCCGACAAGGATTCAGCGGGTTCCAAAAGGAATGGGTTTGGGAGTATCAATTAAAGCCGAAGAAAATTCGAAGTCGGAAGAAATAAACCCCGACGCTTATATGCTTGGGAAAGAGGATATTGCAGATGATTTCACGCAAGAGGATGTGGATAAAATTTGCGATGAGTTTTTGGAGGGAATTAAAAATCAGCAAAGTTTATACGCTACTTTAAAAAGCAATAAAGCGCTTATTCTGGAAGATGCTGTAGTACAATTGCATGTGTATAATGAGGCGCAAAGAAGTGCTTTAAGCGATAAGCTTTTTGAATTGGTAAAAAGCTTAAGAGTTAAACTGAACAATTATAAGATAAAGGCAACGATAAAGATTATCGAAAATGGAAAAACGATGAAGGCCTCCACGCCGATTGAGCGCTATAATGCCATGACGGAGAAAAACCCCAATTTAAAAAAACTAACAGATAATCTTAACCTGGAGCTGGAATTTTAATGCTTGCAGGATTAATCAATAATAAAGTATGAAAATCAAAAGTTTAATTAACACACTTGGTCCCGGATTACTTTATGCAGGGGCGGCTGTTGGAGTTTCTCATTTGGTACAATCGACAAGGGCGGGTGCGAGTTATGGTTTTGAATTGATCTGGGTTGTAATTGCCGCCAATATCATTAAATATCCTTTTTTTGAGTTTGCACCACGCTATGCAAGTGCTACAGGAAAATCGCTAATTGATGGATATTATAATACCGGAAAATGGGCTTTGATTGTTTTTGGCGTTTTAACTTTGAGTACCATGTTTGCCTTGCAAGCTGCTGTAACGGTAGTAACTGCCGCGTTGCTCGGTAATATTTTCGGGATATCTTTAAGTCCAAATAGTTTAACAGCCATCATCTTGTTTTTTACGATGTTTGTTTTGTTAAGCGGAAAATTTTCGGCATTAGATAAAATGATTAAAGTCATCATTTTAACATTAACGGTTTCAACTTTAATTGCTGTTGTAGCCGCTTTCGAAATAAAAACTGTTGATGCTGTGCATTTCGACTGGGGCAATGCAGTCGATTTGGCTTTTCTAATTGCTTTGGTAGGATGGATGCCCGGTCCAATTGATATTTCTACCTGGCATTCCACTTGGACGGTAGCAAAAATGGAATCGAGTGGTCATAAACCAAGTTTAAAAGAATCCTTATTCGATTTTAATTTTGGCTATATCGGCACCGCTTTCTTAGCTATGGGTTTTGTTTCTCTTGGTGCTTTTGTTATGTATGGATCGGGAAAAGAGTTATCGTCGACCGGCGTTGAATTTGCCGGTCAATTAATTGATATGTACACGAGCTCACTTGGAAATTGGTCGTATTGGATCATTGCAATTGCAGCTTTAACAACTATGTTTTCCACAACTGTTACTGTTTTGGATGCCTATCCACGTGTTATGCAGCCTACTTCTGAACTTTTATTTCCGGGTTTAAAACCCAAGAAACAAAAGAGTTTTAAGCCTTATACAATTTGGATGTTGATTACCATTTTAGGAACTTTAGCATTACTGATTTACTTTGGGAAATCCATGCGTTTTATGGTTGATTTAGCCACAACCATATCTTTTGTTGCAGCTCCGGTATTGGCTATTTTAAATTACAGAGCCGTTACTGATCCTGGTTTCCCGATCGAAGCCAGACCCAAAAAGTGGCTCTTGATTTACGCTTGGATTGGAATGATATTTTTAAGTTTATTCAGTTTGTTTTATTTAATTTGGAAATTTTTATAGCAGTAATATACTGTTTTTTTGAATCACTATTTTTTGGTATTTTAAATATTTAATTATATTAGATATAAGAATTAAACCTAGTTTTGCCCTATGGAAACATTTTTATCAAGTCTTGTTCCGATAATAAAACAAGCAATTATGATTACCAGCTTTGTGATGGTAATGATGCTTATTATCGAGTTTTTAAACGTAAAGTCGAGAGGTAATTGGGCTAAGCACCTGAAAAACTCTCCTTTTTTGCAATTGGTTTTTGCTGCTTTTATGGGAGTAATACCCGGTTGCTTGGGCGCCTATACCGTCGTTTCGCTCTATGCCCATGGCATTGTAAAGTTTGCGGCATTGGTTACCGTAATGATTGCCACTTCTGGTGATGAGGCCTTTGTTATGTTTTCGGTTATACCGGAAGCTGCGCTTTGGTTAAACGGAATTATCTTTATAATTGCTATTCTGGTAGGATGGTTGCTTATGACTTTTGGCAAACGTTTTGAATTTTTCTGTGTACCTCCGGGTCATATGGTTATTCACGAGCATGAAGTAGAAGCTGCTGTGATTAAACCCAGAAGTATTTGGCAGAATCTAAAAAATATGACCTTTACGCGTGCCTTATTAATTGGAGGTATCGTTTTATTTCTTTTTGCTTTAGTATCCGGAGTATTTGGCCATGATCATGCAAGTTTTAGTATTGTTGATGGTCAGATTCATAAAGATCTAGAGGCGGTTGGCCATCATGAAATCGATTGGGTAAAACTCACTTTTATTGTGATATCGCTTGTTGCACTCTTTATTTTCACCTTATCTAGTGATCACTTTCTTGAAGAACACCTTTGGGGCCATGTCATTAAAAAGCATTTTCTTAAAATTTTGCTCTGGACTCTTGGCGCTCTTTTATTGGTTAATACACTCGATCAATATTACGACGTAAATGTTTGGATTAGCGATAATTTGTGGTTGATTCTTTTGGCGGCAGTTTTAATTGGCATTGTACCAGAGTCGGGGCCTCACTTTATTTTTATCATACTCTTTTTCCAAGGAATGATTCCGTTTAGTATTTTATTGGCAAGTTCAATTGTTCAGGACGGGCATGGTGCTTTGCCTTTATTGGCTGAATCGCGTAAGAGCTTTTTCGTGATGAAAGCAATAAATGTTGCTGTTGGATTGATTGCCGGAGGAATAGGTTTATTTGTCGGATTTTAATCTTTATTCGTTTTCTTGATGTATTTGTATCCAATTTCCACAAGTATCATCAAAAAAAGCATCAATACCCCATTCGTTTTTTTCGGGCTTAGCCTTGAAAACAACGTTTAATTTGCTTAGGCGTTCATAATCGGAGAAAATATTTTCGCTTCCCAATATAAGTACCGGAATACCGGCATTGTATAAACCCGTACGATAAGCTTTGGCAATAGGATTACGGTCTGGTTCTAATAGCAAACCCGCGCCATCAGGCTGTTCTGGCGATTTAACAATGGCCAGTAAATGTTCGGGCATATAGAGTTGTTCCGTAAAGCCTAATGTTTCGGTGTAAAACTTAAATGCCGCTATGGGATCGATTACATGAATTCCGGTTAGAGCAATTTTCATAGGATCAATAGTTTTTAACTGGATTCAAAAATAATTAAAATAAACAGGTTTTAAGCTCCAGAACGAACATTGTATTTCAATTTAAATAATTGTAAAAAAAACTTTGGCGGTATAAAAATGTTTGTATATTTGCAGCGCTTAAAAACAATTGCGGATGTGGCGTAATTGGTAGCCGCGCTAGACTTAGGATCTAGTGCCGTGAGGCGTGGGGGTTCGAGTCCCTTCATC
>JAFGHU010000177.1 GCA_016929955.1 Bacteroidales bacterium
CCAGTACATTTTTTATTTTAGGAATTGTAACATCATCATAAAAGGCACTCATATGATCATCGCGCAAATAATGCGTTGTTATAAAATAATGCGCCTTAATATAGTTTTCTGCTTCCCACTCCGAAAAATAATACATCGAATCCATACCTGTTCTGCTATCTACATCGTGGGTTACCAAAAGGGCAGACGTAGAAAAACCGGGCGAAGTATGTTTATAAATAGCAATGGCCTGATTACTGGTATAAACTGCGCGTAAAAAAAGAAAAAACACATCGGTTGCCGGCTCAAAACCATTGGACCACGTGCGTTGTGCGCTGTAATCTTTATTCATTAAATTCCTTAAAACAACATCTTTTAACTCAAAACCAAAGGCATAAGCTTTTCCACTACCAAAATTATTTACGGAAACAGCAGCTGTTTGATCATCAAAAGAAGCAAGTTCGACAGCGGTGGATAGTGTGTAGCCTCTACTGTAAATCGACCGCACATAATCCGATCGGGCAAATCGTATTTCTCGCTCTAAATCATCATTTATCCAGCTTAACTCCGGAGCATTGGTTTCGACATTCCAAGTTAGTGAATAGCGATCGGAATCGTAGTCGGAATTAGAAATACCAAAAAGATCGAAATACGCCGAATTGCTAATATAAGAAGCAATTAAAATTCCACCATTCCGAACAAATTCGTGAAGTTGATCAATTTCAGCGGCTTGCAAAGTATTTTCGTGTAAGGATGAAGTTACTAATATATAGGGATAAGTGCTGGCTTCACCAACACTTGTAGTAATCAGATAAGGCATTCCGGCTACATTTGCCATTTGGATTGCACTCGCCAGATTCTCTTTATTTATTTCATTATTTCGCTCACATAAATCAAGAATAGCCAAACGATGACTTTGACTATATCCAACCAATGTAACCAATAATAAGAAGGTTTGAAGGATGAACCGTTTCATATACTATTGATTTAAATTACTATTAATTTTAACCAAATGTAACCTACAGTCAATCACTTATCAAACGCTAATATTTAATAGTCGACTTTGAGTTTGTAAGTGTATATGAATTGTCCCTTTTTGTAAAACCCCGAAAATTATTTTCTCTTAACTAAAAAAACAGGAAAATCAAGATTTTCAATGCATTAAAGCAAGAATACTTCAAAAAAAGTGCCATAGAGCAAGCCGCTGCACGTAGCCATTATCGAAACCAAAACCACATAAACCAATGTTTTTTGCGTTCCGATAACACTTCTGATTACCAGCATATTAGGCAAGGATAATGCAGGTCCGGCAAGCAATAATGCAAGCGCAGGCCCCTGTCCCATTCCATTGTTTAATAAACCTTGAATAATAGGAATTTCGGTAAGCGTGGCAAAATACATAAAAGCACCAAAAACAGAGGCAAAGAAATTAGCCTGTACCGAGTTTCCACCGACCAAAGTCGCAATCCAGCTACTCGGAATTAAACCTTCGCCGCCTGCAGTTCCGAGTAATAATCCGGCTACTAAAACACCTGCCGCCAGTAAAGGCATAATTTGCTTGGCAAATCCCCAGGTTTCTCTACCCCAATCCTGCGATTCGCCCGGCGTTAATAGCGTAAGTAAGGATAAGCCAACCAGTGCAACTACAAAGGCTAACAGCGGTTGCGATGGAACCACGAAAGCAGTAACGATTACAGAAATAGCTGCTATCAAAACATATAATGGCTTCATTTTTAATATCATAACTAAAGAAAGAGTAAAAAGAAGACCAAATACTGCTGTTATTTGCCATTTATAATTCCAAAGCCAAAACATCATTCCTTCATTTGTATCCGGCTTTCCCCAATTCACAAAAACCAAAATAAAAACGAGCACAAAAAAATGATAGGCCGTTTGCCATAATGGACGCTCTTCTTTTATCGTCGGAAAGTCTCTTCTCTGTGCACGTTCTTTTTCTTCTTTTCGATAAATTAGCGACATGATTATGCCGATTATCACACTAAAAACTACTGCACCAATGATCCGAGCAACACCCAATTCAAAGCCTAAAATCCGGGCAGTTAATATAATGGCTAAAATATTTATGGCCGGACCGGAATACAAAAAAGTGATGGCAGGTCCTAAACCTGCTCCTCTTTTATGAATACTCGAAAACAGGGGCAAAATCGTACAGCTGCAAACAGCAAGTATTGTACCCGATAAGGAGGCAATAGTATATGCTTTCCATTTTTTAGCATTAGCTCCAAAATACTTAATTACAGCGCCTTGACTAACAAATACGGCAATAACTCCTGCAATAAAAAATGCCGGAATCAGACATAAAATCACATGTTCTTGCGCGTACCATTTGGTCAATTCGAACGCTTGGAGCAGTGCATTATCAAAAGTCGGATTTCCGATAGGCATATAATAAGCAAAGAGAAAAAAGCCCAAAATCCAAGCAAATAATTGAAGTTCTTTTTTAAGTTCCATGAATCGAAATTATTTATTGTTTTTTTATAAAATTCGGCAATACAAAATACTTTTTTTTAGAAATCGAATGCCGAGCTATCCGCCTACTTTAAAAAAAGTAAATGACGCAGTAATAAATTCCAACGCCAATAAAAATAATTGAAACCAAACGCCTAAACGCTTTCTCAATTGTTTTTAGCTTATTAAATACTTGTCCAACTTCACCAACAGTATAGGCAATAAACCAGGCAAAAATAATCACGGGTAAACCCGTTCCTAAAGCAAAAATCAATGGCAAATAAAGTCCGGAAGCACTGGTAATTGAAATTGGGATTAACATTCCAAAATAAAGCACCCCGCTATAAGGACAAAAAGCAAGAGCAAATACAATGCCTAGCAACAAAACACCCCAAAAACTTTTCTTGCTTTTTTCTTCCACTTTTTTTGATAAGCAACCCAGTCCCGGAAAATTGATTTTGATAAAATCGAGCATAAAAATGCCAATTAAAATGAGCAATGGACCAAGTAATTTTTCGCCCCAGTTTTGAACAAAGGTGGATATATGAAATTGGCTTGCTCCGAAATAAAATATCAAACCTAATAAAGTATACGTAATTGCTCTCCCTAGCGTATATAGGATTCCATTTATAAAAACACGATGTTTATTATCGATGTCTTTTCCAATAAACGCTATGGCTGTAATATTCGTTGCTAATGGACATGGACTTATTGCCGTCATCAAACCTAAAATAAAAGCCGTGATAAATGGTACTTGCGTGTTGTCCAGCCAATTCAATAGAAAATCCATTGCTATAAATTTCTGTTGATCAGCTGTATAAGTTTATTTTTTAATTTATCCGGATTGGTAAGCGCATATTGAAAAGCGTAGACGGTGATATTTACTGGAGCTTTTCCATTATCAACGAGTAATCCGGAACCCGAAACCTTAAATTTTTCGAGGAATACTTTGCTCTCGGGCTCATCGGTATTGATCTCGATAAACTTTACGTTGGGATATTCCTTATACTTACTTGCAATAAGTTCTTGAGAAACATCGCCCACGGCTTTGCAGGTCTCGCATCTTCTATTGCCATGAAAATAATATACATCAACGCTTTCTTTCACAAGTTTGTCTTGTGTGCTACTGGTATCGTTAGAATCACCAAATAGCGTTGAACTAAAGACTAAGCTTAAAATGACTAAAAAAATTGTTCGCATTTTCATTGGTCTATTTTTATTGGGTTAGTATTTTTTTCATTTCATTTGATGAAGGAATTCGACCATATAGAACCACCTTGCCGTCAATAACAAGTGCAGGTGTAGCGGCCACGCCATACGTCATGATATCCATAATATCATCCACTTTACTAACGGATGCATCCACACCTGTTTCAATAATCATGTCGCGTGTAATTTTCTCAAGTGATTTGCATTTAGCACATCCCGTGCCCAAAATTTTTATTTCCATTGTAAATAAGTTTATATGTTCGTATTTCGCAAATATACGAACAATATAAATTTAAAACCCATCCTTACAAGAAATTTATTAAAACTTTCGGTTTTTATTCAAAGCCTTACATTGAATGCATAAAAAGGCGATTGCAGGCAAAAAGTGTTTGCTATTGATCAAAAATATTAAAGTCTTAAAACAACCCCAGCTATCAACCTGATTAACAATGATTTTGTAATTATTTTCCGGGATGATATATTCTTTCAGCCTTATTTTCTATATCATCTTTATAGAAAAGAACATCTTTAAACTCGCCCTTGGTGTACATCAAAGCCTGATCGTCGAAATGAGGAGATTGCGGATCGCTACTTTGACCTCCGGCCAGACTGCTTTTTGCGGTTATTTTATCGCCAAATTCAACAATACAAACAAAACTATTTCCACTTGTTCCATACATTCTTTTTGTACCCGGATAAGTACGACTTCCAAAAGAAGCCAAGGAACCCCAACGCGATGAAGCAAATCCGACAGGCAAACTAGGTAAATCATCATTAAAAGGTTGAACAATTTCACCATTTACACGTTGATAGCGGTTAATTTCTCCCCAAGCTGTTTTCCATGTACCAAAATCGGTGTTTAATTTCTCGACAGCTAAATGAAGCGCTTTAATCCGGTTGGCACTACTCAATCCTTCAGCCAAAAAATCAAAGACCGATTGCTTGGGATCGATGTTTACATTCCGCGTCATTTTTAACATTTCCTGTCCCCAATATACTGCAAGAGAAGTTTCTATCGATTCTACAGAAAAACGACAATCCCATTTTTTTAAAACCGCAATTGGTTCTTCAAGTTGCTTTTTTATATCTGGATCATAACGATTCCATTTTGCATAATCTTCCATTAAAATTGGAATGTAAAACGCAAAGGCCGGAAGAAAAGAATCATAGGCAGCATCGCGTAATTTTGCGATAGTAAAATCCTTCCTATCTTCCAAAACCATAGCGGCATGAATCCCTCTAAAATTCTGAAAATCAGGAGCCATATATGCAGGAAAATCAGCAGGGTTTGGACTGAATTTGCCGGCAACCGTAAAAGGCGTAGAATTGCAATTTTGTATCCAACCATTTTCAGGATTCAATACGTGAATCATTTCTTCAATAGTATGCAGTCCTTTCCAATCGGTTTCAGGATCACTACCATCCACCCTACCCGACCAATCAAACTTTTGATTTCGTATGGGCATAAAATTGCCGTGGAAATAGGCGATATTTCCATCCGCATCTGTATATACGGTATTGTTTGATGAGTTGGTTCGTAGCTCCATTGTTTTATAAAATTCGGCGTACGATTTTGCTTTGGTGCGCAAATAAGATTGTTCCAAAGCCTTTACGTGCTCCACCATCAAACGTATCGAAACCCATTTCCCGTCTTCTTCACGGATTATTGGTCCGTGATGTGTATAAAAAGCAGTCACTACTTTTTCGAGCATCTCATCCCCTGCTTTATATTTTAAAGTGATTTCTTTTTCGATAAGCGGTTTTAAATCATTGCCATACTTATAATACTTGCGCCCTTCTTTTTCTACAATGGTTTCCAGATAATAATCGATGACATCGGCTTTGCTTGAGGTATGCATCCACCCACAACGATCATTAAAACCCTGATAAACAAAAAACTGCCCCCAGGTTACAGCACCATAAGCATTTAAACCTTCTTCACTAATTACGTGCACTTCCGGCCGAAAAAAGAATGAGGTATGTGGATTGATCAAGAAAAGTGCATGGCCATTTTCTGTATTTTTTGGCGCAATAGCAAATCCATTAGATCCTCTAGGTTCCTCATCTTCATCGCGAACAACAGAAGCCATTTCAGTAGGATGATCAGCATCATAAAAGGAAGCTAAATCCTGCACCGAAATTTGCTCAATATCGCCACCGATACTGCCTTCGCTAAAAGCAAGAGCCATCCAAGGTTCGAAATGCGTAATCACTTTTGGTTTTATTTCCGGATGAGTGAACAGAAAATAGTTAGCGCCATCGGCAAACGCATGCATCAATTTCTTTAGCCAATCCGGGCTATTTTCATACTCCTTTTTCAAATCTATTGGATCGATATATAATTTCATCCGCAGATCGGAATAAATAGCAGATTCTCCTTCGTATTCGGCCATACGACCCAAAGCAGTTGCGTAATTCACCTCAACACGATTAAAATCATCTTCACATTGTGCATAAATTAAACCGAAAACAGCATCGGCATCTGTTTTCCCGTAAACATGCGGAATTCCCCAATTATCGCGGATAATGGTAACTTGTTCAGCTTGTTTTTGCCATTTTACCTGCTCATTGTCTGAACTACAGGCGCCTAATAATAGGAAAAGAATAAGCAAGCCTAGATTTTGAAATATTTTCATGCTGTATAGTTTATGGTTAATGTGTATGCTTTTTAACGCGATACAAAATAGTAAAACGCGCTCAATCAAAAATAGAAAAAAAATGAATAGAAAAAAATAGGATTAGAGACTAAACCTGCATGCCTTTAAAAGAGATTCTACTTAAAGAACTCGAGAAATAGTTGATGCGCCTTTTCGTAATTCTCTCGATTGAGGCAATATTTTATTTTAGGCGCTTCAATCTCGCCTTGAATCAATCCCGCCTTTTTCAATTCTTTGAG
>JAFGHU010000020.1 GCA_016929955.1 Bacteroidales bacterium
AGAACCTGTTAGGTTTGGGAAACCGCAACCTGTTAGGTTTCAAAAACCTAACAGGTTTATTCCATTATTTTAAAACTGCTAAAGCTTTATCATAATCAGGTTCATCAACAATTTCAGGAACCTGTTGGGTGTAAATAATCTTGCCTATTTCGTCGGCAACAATTACAGCACGCGATTCGAGATTAGCCAAAGGGCCATCAACAATTTCGACTTGATAATCTTTTCCAAAAGCACCACTACGAAAATCGGAAAGCGTTTCTACATTATTCAATCCTTCGGCACCGCAAAAACGGGCTTGTGCAAAAGGTAAATCTTTAGAAATACACAGAACTACCGTATTCTCTAAAGAAGATGCTGCCTGATTAAAATGCCTTACAGAAGCGGCACAAGTACCGGTATCTAAACTTGGAAAAATATTCAATACCAAACGTTTACCTGCATAATCGGCAAGTGTTGCGTTGGATAAATCATTTTTTACCAATACAAAATTTTTCAAATGAGTACCCACTTCAGGAAGATTACCTAATGTGTGAATTTTATTTCCTTTTAAAGTTATTTCAGCCATGTCTATTATTTCTTTCCTAAATAAGATGCAACACCTTCGTGACTAGCAGTCATAGCTTCATCACCTTGTTTCCAGTTTGCAGGACAAACTTCGCCATGCTCTTCGAAATATTGCAAAGCATCAACCATACGCAAAGCTTCGTCGATGCTACGGCCAAGAGGTAGATCGTTTACAACCTGGTGACGTACAACACCTTGCTTATCAATCAAAAATAAACCACGATAAGCCACAGCATCACCATCAAATAAAGAAAGGTCATTTTCTTCATCATAATCGTAATCGCCTGCTAAAACATCGTAATTCTCCGAAATTGTTTTTGATAAATCGGAAACTAATGGATATTTAACCCCTTTAATTCCACCATTTTTTAGTTCGGTATTTAACCAAGCCCAGTGGCTATGCTCAGAGTCAACCGAACAGCCAACAACAGCAACATTACGTTTTTCAAAGTCTTCGATGCGCTCTTGAAAAGCTAAAATCTCTGTTGGACATACAAAAGTAAAATCCAAGGGATAGAAAAAGAAAACAACATGTTTCTTTCCGATAAATTGCTCCAAGGAAAATTTCTCAACTATTTCGCCACCGTTAACAACGGCTGTAGCTTCGAATAATGGGGCTTTCCGCCCAACCAATACTGACATAATTATTTAAATTTTAATTCGTTATCATTTCATTTACAAAACTACAAAAAAGAACATTTAGAAATGAATTTTATGTAATTAATTTAAGTATTTGAATACCGAATTTAATCGGCAATAATTTCTTCAAAATCCACATCCAATGGTTTTTGATTTACAAAATCATAAAGTGTCATTTTTCGCAAGTCGTAATAATTGCGCCAAAATGTTTGTAATGCCCTAATATGGGCAATCGTAGCCTTGTCTTTTTCCGTTTGTGCTATATTTAAATCGGTTACGGATATCTTTCCAATTAAGTAACGATTTTTAGATGCTTCATAACTTTTTGCAGCTACCGTATCGCTTTTTGATGCGATAAGCAACTGGTTTTGTTGCATATTGTATTCAGAAACCTGTAAAAATACATTCTGACTAAAATCCAATCGTTCTTGTTCTACCGAAGTCTGAACCAAATCAGCATTACTCTCGGCCAGTTTTACTTTTCCTTTGCGCATACCCCAGTCCAAAATAGGCACTTCCAAACCTACACTTAATTGTTGTTGATTTTCCGGATTTGTATACGAATCGCCCACATTAAAAGCACTGCCCATAAGTCCGAAAACCGCATATAAATTGGCATTAAAGCCATTTTCTGTCTTTGCCTGATTCACATTGGCACGCGATTCGAGCAATCTTCGTTCAAAATCAATAATCGTAGAACTATTATTCATCGCTTGTTCTAAAGCCAATTCATAATCTACTTCGGCAATTTTATCCGGTTGTGGAATGACTAAAAGTATGTTTTCATCATTCTTTAATCGTAAAAAAGATTTCAATCGGAACGTGGCATTTTCTAAGGCTAAATTTGAATTTTCGAGGGCAGATTGCGCATTTAAAAAATTAAGCTCCAATTGCAATAAATCATTTTCGGCTATTTTCCCTGAAACATAACGTCCTTGCGCAATTTTATACAAGGTATCGTAGTTCGAAACATTGATTTGAGCCACTCTTTGCTCGATCTGCGCCGAGAGTAGATTAAAGAAATAATTCACCGCTGTAAGCGATACTTGCTCCACGGTTTCGATATATGTCCGTTTTGCCGCTTGGTATTTCAGCGGCTCAATCTGTTTGTTCCATTTATATGGATTGTAGTTAAACAAGGGCTGACGAAATCCTAAATTGATAGGTGTAGATAAATAATTGCTTGTTGATGTGGTATCGTAGAAATTATCGATTCTTTGCAATCCACTGGATAAAAAGATATTTCCTCCTGTTAAACCAATCATTTTATTTAAGCGCAAATTTCCGGAATAAGAGGTATAACTTTGATTGATATACTCTTCTGTACCCGAAGAATTTGTATACGTTTTAAATGCTCGGTTTAATGAAGGTATAGTTCCGTCAAAACTTAAGCTTGGCAGTAAGCTTCGCTTAAACGTTTTAAACGACCAATAACTGGCTCGCAACTGATGCTTTGCTATTAAAGCATCGGGCGATTGTGATTTTGCAATACGGATCACTTCTTCTAAAGTAAGTTCTCTGGGTTGAGCGCGAACTTGACACAAGAACCCAAAACTAAGAAGGACTATAAATAGGATTATGTATTTTTTCATGGTTTAAGTATTTTTTTGGTCAATAAGGAAAGTGCTTGTACACTCATTATCAATAGCTAATACTGATAAAGCAACACTTTCTTTTGTATTTTTATTCGTGACGTAATGAATTTACCGGATCTTGCATTGCTGCTTTTTTTGCCGGCATATAGCCAAATAACACGCCAATTCCGGCCGAAACACCAAAAGAAACTAAAATAGAAAAACCGGAAACGATGGTTAATATTCCTGTAACTTTTGTAATTAAATAGGCGATGATCAAACCGAGGATAATACCAATTATTCCACCAAATACGGAAATTAAAGTTGCTTCGGTTAAAAACTGGAGTATAACATCGCTTTGCGTTGCACCAATGGCTCGCCGAACACCAATTTCACGTATGCGTTCCATAACTGAAGCCAACATAATATTCATGATGCCTATTCCGCCAACAATAAGTGAAATACTCGCTATGGCTCCCAAAACGATATTGAAAATATTTCGCGTTTTTTGTTCTTGTTTCAGCAGCAATTCAGGAACAATTACCCTAAAATCTTTTGCTCCGGCATGTCTTCTTTCCAACATCCGTTGCAAAACGTTGGCCGTAGCTTGAAGTTGTGACGCCTCTTTAACCTGAACAACAATTTTATCCAATTGATTTCGATTATTACTGCTTGTACCATTATCATCGCTCCCCGAAACCAAACTCGATTTACTAATGATAGAACGATCGTTAAAACGCAAAAGGGCTGTTTGAATGGGTGCATACACATTCATATTAAAATCGTCGATACCCAAATTTCCATCGCCAGAACCAATACCTCTACTGTTTAATACACCGATCACTTTTAACCAA
>JAFGHU010000178.1 GCA_016929955.1 Bacteroidales bacterium
AAGCACCAGGATAGAAGGTGTTTTCAAATTTTTAAAAAGAGGTTTTGGGTTGGGAAACATTCAGAATACACAACTATGAAAGCATAAAGAATCTAATCTCATTGACATTTATGCATACAAAGTTGTAGGGCTAAAAAAGATCTTCTGAGTTTTCAGTTTAATTATATTCATTTTATCAAAATTTTGGAAAATACAGAAAAAGATTGGCTGAAATCTAAACCGGAAAAATCTGCTCAGCAAAGGTTGTTTTGAATAGGCCTTACTTTTAAAAAAATGAAATCTAAAAATGTATCAGATTGATTATCAATATTATTTTTAAAATTGGAAATGTTTTAAATTTTTATCGGACAATAGCGTAAAAAAATATCAAAAAACAGATATATGAAAAAATTTTTAAACTTTATTGCTGTATTCTTAACATTCATATCTGCTAAAGCGTCTTATGAGCCTCAATTTTCAACTGCTGGTTTCTATGCACTTGAAGGAACGGGCCGAAAAGCCTATTCTATGAACATCGGTTGGCGATTTGTAAAATCAGATGCAACTAATGCTGAAACCTCAAATTTCGACGATAGTAAATGGGCCGTGGTTTGCTTGCCACATGGGCTGGAATACCTGCCTGTAGAAGCCAGCGGTGGTATCAATTATCAGGGACCAGCATGGTATCGCAAACATTTTACGCCAGACGATGCCCTGAAAGGCAAAAAGCTTTTCCTTCATTTTGAAGCAATTATGGGTAAATGTAAAGTCTGGGTAAACGGAATTTTGGTAACAGAGCACTTTGGTGGCTATTTGCCTGTAATTGCTGATATTTCATCAAAATTGAAATGGGGTGAGGACAATGTGATTGCTGTAAAGGCTGATAATAGCGATGATCCGCTCTATCTGCCCGGAAAATCACAGGCTCAATTAGATTTCTGTTATTTTGGCGGAATTTATCGAGATAGCTGGTTGATAGCGCACAATGAAGTATTTATCACCGACCCTAATTTTGAAAATGAAGTGGCAGGTGGTGGTATTTTTATTTCGTATAACAACGTAAGTGATGAAAGTGCTGAGGTTAATCTGAAACTACATTTGCGCAACGAGCAAAAAACAAATTTCGCTGGTTTGGTAGAATATGAACTTTTAGATAGTAATGGTAAACTTGTTATTTCAACTTCGGCCAAATTGGTCCTTAAGAAGGGGGAAGCAACCTATTCAATTAAAAATTTGAAACTGAAATCGCCCCGGCTTTGGAGTCCGGAATCGCCCTATTTGTATTATTTGAATATCCGGATAAAAGATAACAAAGGGAAGCTTGTTGATGGTTACATGCGTAGAATTGGTATTCGCGCAATTGAGTTTAAACAAAAAGATGGCCTGTGGCTAAATGGTAAACCTTATAATGATAAGCTGATAGGCGCCAATCGTCACCAGGATTTTGCGGTTGTTGGCAATGCGCTATCCAATAGCACCCATTGGCGGGATGCAAAAAAATTGCGTGATGCAGGTATGAAAGCAATCCGAAACGCCCATTATCCTCAGGACCCGGCATTTATGGATGCTTGCGATGAGTTGGGTTTGTTTGTGATTGTCAATACGCCCGGTTGGCAGTTTTGGAACAATGCCCCCATTTTTAGTGAAAGGCTTTACAGTGATATCCGCAATATGGTTCGCCGCGACCGGAACTGTGCTTCACTTTTTTTCTGGGAACCGGTATTGAATGAAACTTCTTATCCTGCAGCTTTTGCTAAGAATGCTGTAGAAATTGTAAAAAATGAATATCCCTATCCATATAGCACAATGGCCTGCGATGACGGAGCTGATGGCGCGCAATACTTCTCGTTATTACTAAGACCAAAGTCAAAACTTGATTCTACAAAAACCTATTTTATTCGTGAATGGGGCGACAATGTAGACGACTGGAAAGCTCAAAATTCTAATAGTCGCGTAAGCCGAGCCTGGGGAGAAGTGCCTATGTTGGTTCAGGCTGCACATTATGGCAAACCTGGGGAAGTAAATACTAAATGGCCAATATCTGCCATTTCGGCTGTCAGTCCGGATGAGCGAAAAAACAAGGCGGTTTTTAATGGAATCTGCCTTGAAAATTTGTATACTGCACCCCGGCAAATTGTTGGCGCTTGTTTGTGGCACTCTTTCGACCATCAGCGGGGTTATCATGCTGATCCTCAATTTGCCGGTATTATGGATGCATTTCGTCAACCCAAATACGCATATTATATTTTTCAGTCACAACGCAGTGCAGTAAAAAGCGACCTGATTGCAGAAACCGGGCCTATGGTTTTTATTGCACATGAAATGACACCATTTTCGCCCAAAGATGTAACAGTGTATTCCAATTGCGACGAGGTAAGGCTTACCTTTTTAAAAGATAGCAAACCATTGATTTACAAAAAAGAGCCTCAAAGGTTGGGTATGCCTTCACCACCAATTATTTTTAGTGATGTATTTGACTTTATGAGCTGCAAAAGTCGATCCAGAGCCGGAAAGAAAGATGAAGTTTTCCTTTTAGCCGAAGGACTGATAGATGGCAAAGTGGTTGCTACTTGCAAACAATATCCTTCCGAAGCTCCAGACCATATCCGCTTGCGCTTAGACAATGACAGCCTGAATCTGTTAGCTAACGGCTCTGACTTTGTAACCGTAATTGCCGAGCTTGTAGACAAAAAAGGTATTGTTAAGCGACTGAACAACAGTAGCGTTGCATTTAGCATCGAGGGCGAAGGTAGATTGCTTGGTGATGAGAGCATTCAGGCCAATCCGTGTAATCTTAGCTGGGGTTCGGCTCCTATTCTGGTGCAAGCTACCACCAAGGCAGGGAAAATTAAAATTTTCGCTTCCATTTTACATGAAGGAGGAATTAGACCCATCAGCGGTGAGCTGGTTTTTAGTAGTGTGGAAAACAAAGTACCAGGCATATTCAATCAAAAAGATGCTGATCTTGCTGGTAAACAAACCGTCACTACTGTTCTTAAACGTGCTAACAAATCGGAACTGGAAATTGAAGTTCAGAAGCTTCGCAAGGAGTTGAATGACTATAAAATAAAAGAGGTGGAGAAACAACAAAATAAGTTTGGTGAGGGTATAAATTAGAGCTTTTTAGAATATATAAATACAGCAAAAAATAAAAGACAGATATGATGAAAATGTTTTTAATATTTCTTTTTGGGGTGTGACTATCAACCATACCCTTTTTTTTAAACAGACAGACCAGGGTGAGGCTTACACAAGGGAACTGGTAAATAACGGCTTGTACGAATAATTCTACCATACGAAGCCTGCAGCCGAAGGAAAATAAAGGCCATGTATTATACGTTAAGGATTTTAGTTTTTCATTTTTGGCCAGTGCAGAGCAGAATGCCTCAATACTTCAGATAATAACGGACGCTATAACTTCAAAAAAGGCTTCGGCCTTAGTTTTTGAGCCTGGTCATTAAACAGTGCAGCTCATGGATAAAAACCCGGTTTTGCTTTTGTAAGGGCTAACTGATTTTACAGTGAAAGGCAATGGTGTTCGTATTTTATTAAGGGACGCGAACAAAAAGGTGAAAGCTTAGGCGTACCTTATTATAAAAAATTGTAATCGCTTGTTAATACATGATTTATCATTGGTGTGGGATTGGGATTACAAATCTCTTGCTGTGGAAGGCCGTATTACCAAATTGGGCGAAGATTCCGTGCATTATGAAGTGGTTTCCGGTGGGGCTTTGCTCAAGGACTAAAAGATTATGAGCGGCAGGGAGAGGGCTATCGAAACATCAAGCCGCTCGCCAAAGGGATCAATTGGAGCATATTGGATGGGTTCAGGCTTTGAATGGTGGTTTAGTTAGAGGCTATAAAACATTTGACAGCATAATGATCAACAATCAGACCGGTACACTAAAGCTATTAAGTTGCACCTTCCATAGTAATGAAGATCCAAAGTTCGTGAGCCAGGAGGAATTGGATACATACCAACGAGGGGAAATAAAAAGTATTGATCGAAAAAAGGAAATAGAGGCATTATTTGAAGAGCAAGACAATTACAATTCAAAAAAGATATGCAAAAACCAGATATTTCAATCGCAGGCATGGTGGTTTTGGAAAAAAATGGTGCTAAACTAAAATTTGCATCCAATGCTTCGCAGTTCGACACCAAAATCGAAACTGTTTCATTAACCGACAAACGGCTGGCTGATGTTTGGGGCAACGAAATTTATCGTCTATTGCTGAATGCTCGTAAAAGAGAACTTTCAGGAAAATATAAGTTTTTACTAAAAAAAGAATAATAAATTAAAATTATGAATTACAGAAGTTTAATATTTTATGTGTTTTTTTTGTTATTTGCTTGCAATCTTAGCGCGCAAACCAAAGAGTTTATTCCATTAGTGAAAAACTGGAATTTTAAACTCTTATTCAATGTTGACCGTAGTTCGGGCGTTCCGGTTGATTTACCACACACGTGGAATGCACAGGACGGCACAAGCGGACAAATCAATTATTACAGAGGTGCAGCAAATTACAGTAAAAAAGTTTTCATTCCTAAAACGTATTCCAACAAGCGATTATTTCTTCGTTTTGAAGGCGTTGGCACAGTAGCCGATGTGTTCGTAAATGGCGATTTTGTTGGCAATCATGCAGGTGGATATAGTGCTTTTTGTTTCGAAATTACCAATAAAATTTCTGTGGAAAAAGAAAATGAAATACTGGTAAAAGTAAACAATACCTACCGCACCGAAATTATTCCGATAGAAGGCGATTTTGTGGTATATGGCGGTATTTATCGTCCTGTTTACCTTGTGGTTGCGGAACAATCTTGTATTACACCACTCGACTTTGCTTCATCAGGCGTTTACCTCACGCAGCGAAATGTTTCGGAACAATCTGCTGATGTGGAGATTACAAGCAAAATTTCAAACGGTTCAGACAAAGAGCAAGAATTTGAAGTTCGAAGCGAACTCTTTTCGCGCGAAACGAAACTTGTGAAAACGCTTACAGGCAAAATTACTGTTCCCGCAAAGAATACGCTGCCGTTTACGCAATTGCTAAACATCAGCAAACCTCATTTGTGGAATGGAACAGCGGATGCTTATACGTATCAGGTAAGAATTTCGCTTTTGCAGAAAGGCAAGATTGTTGACCAAGTGGTTCAGCCATTGGGCCTAAGGTATTATTCAGTGGATCCTGAAAAAGGGTTCTTTCTGAATGGTAACGCTCTGCGTCTGAATGGCGTTTGCAGGCATCAGGACAGATTTGGAAAAGGAAATGCGCTTTCGGTAGAAGACCATATCAGCGATTTTTCAATTATCAGAGAAATGGGTGCTAATGCAGTAAGACTTTCTCATTATCAGCAATCTGAGCAAGTTTATAATATTTGCGATACCACAGGAATTTTGGTCTGGACAGAAATTCCTTTCGTTGGGTCGGGAGGTTACAATGGGCGCGGATATTACAACACCCCAGCTTTGCACGAAAATGTAAAACAGCAACTTACAGAACTTATCAGGCAAAATTACAATCACCCATCCATTATATTTTGGGGCTTGTTTAATGAGTTGAAAGTTGACAATGTGAGTCCGACACCTTTTTTGAAAGAATTAAATACCTTGGTAAAACGCGAAGACCCTACACGACTGACAACTGCTGCAAGTTTTCAGGACGGCGACCTTAATTTTATAACCGATGTAATTGCATGGAATAAATATTTTGGGTGGTATAGCGCCAAAGCCGAAGAAATGGGTAACTGGCTTGACAAAACCCACAAAACATACCCAAAACTAAATATCGGCATAAGCGAATACGGCGCCGGAGCAAGCATTAATCAACATGCCGACAGCCTTGAAAAAGTAGACCCCAATAGTCGTTGGCATCCTGAAGAATGGCAAACCAGTTATCACGAAATTAACTGGCGTGAACTAAATAAACGACCATTTGTGTGGGGCACTTTCGTTTGGAATATGTTTGATTTTGCATCGGCTTTTCGCAACGAAGGCGACGCACAGGGCATAAACGACAAGGGTTTAGTAACTTTCGACAGAAAAATAAAAAAAGATGCATTCTATTTTTATAAAGCAAATTGGAACAACGAACCCATGATTTATATCGCACAACGAAAACATGTTTACCGATCCCAACCAAAAACCATTGTGAAAGTGTATTGCAATCAGTCTCAGGTAGAGCTTATTGTAAATGGGAAACAAGTAGTTATGCACAAAAGCGAAATGAATACTTTTTATTCCGAACAAGTAACACTTACGAAAGGTAAAAACACAATTACAGCCCGCACTATCAGCGGTGGCAAAACAATTTTTGATTCGTGCGAATGGTATCAGGAATCGGTTTATTAGAATAAATATTTAAAACTTTTAATAATGAAAAACTATAAATTTTCAGTAATAATTTTTTTTATACTGCTTTTCTTTTCATGCAAAGAATGTGTTGATAAAATTCTTCCAGCAGAAAAAATTACGAGTATAACAAATCGCTACGAAAAAATACTTTATGTAGCCAAAGACGCCAAACATCCCCCACGAACTATAAATACAAATAGCGATTTGGTTACAACCGATATTTATGACTGGACAAGCGGTTTCTTTGCAGGAAACTTGTGGTATATTTTTGAACTTACCAAAGATGAAAAATGGAAAACCGAAGCTTTTAAATGGACTGAAGCCCTTGATACCATCCAATATTGGAGCGGACATCACGACGTAGGTTTTATGATAAATTGTAGCTTCGGAAACGGTTTACGACTTTCGAAAAAAGCAGAGTATAAAAAAGTGTTGATACAGGCAGCGGAATCACTATGTAAAAGGTATAACCCTGTTACAAAATGTATTAAATCTTGGGATTATCGTAAGGCTTGGGACGGTAAAACGGAATGGTTTTATCCGGTAATTATTGACAATATGATGAACCTCGAATTGCTTTTTGAAGCAAGCCTGCTAAGCGGAAACAAACGGTTTGCCGAAATAGCCATTCAACATGCAGAAACAACCATGAAAAATCATTATCGCAAGGATTATTCATGTTACCATGTAGTTGATTATGATACCTTAACGGGAAAAATCCTTGACAAAGCAACATGTCAGGGATTTACAGACGAATCTGCCTGGGCACGCGGACAAGCCTGGGGATTGTATGGTTTTACACTTTGCTATCGTTATACAAAAGATACTCGTTTTCTTGATTTTGCAGAAAAAATTGCGAATTTCATCATACACAATCCGAATCTGCCAAGCGATTTAATTCCTTACTGGGACTATAA
Organism: Bacteroidales bacterium; assembly: GCA_016929955.1. Lineage (GTDB taxonomy): Bacteria > Bacteroidota > Bacteroidia > Bacteroidales > UBA12170 > UBA12170. The sequence goes on from JAFGHU010000178.1 coordinate 7,250, forward strand.
TGCCAATAATAAAAATTTTGTGCCAGAGTGGAAATACGATGCTTCAAAATTCAAAGAAATACCGCGAGATGCCTCCGCAGCGGCTATAACATGTTCGGCACTTTGTGAACTTTCGGGTTATTCAACAAAACACAAATACGAATATATTGATTTTGCTGAAAAGAGCCTAAAATCCTTGAATTCGCCAGCTTATATGGTTGTTTCTGGTAAAAATAACTACTTTATTCTCGACCACAGCGTTGGGAGTATTCCTCACGGTGCAGAGATAGATGTTCCGTTGATTTACGCCGATTATTATTTTCTGGAAGCCGTTTTACGAATGAAAAAACTGAATATTAACCCAACTTGAAAATTTTGCAATAAATTTTCGATTTGGGTAATATTTACATGCGTTTTAATGTGTTGATAATAAGACACAAAGAAAATTTAACA
>JAFGHU010000179.1 GCA_016929955.1 Bacteroidales bacterium
CTAATTTTTCTTGAGCTTTATCTATGTACTTTTTTGCTTTTTTCTTTAGATCTTTGTCCCTTCCAAAAGCGAGTGCAAAGATAAGAACAAAAAGCAAAGAAAAAAGAGATATGGGATTATTTTTTTTAAAAAACCTGAAAGCATTTAAAAGCGCTCTACTATCCCTTTAAAATAGAGTGTTTTGCATATTTTTCAACATGTCCATTTTTTTAAAAAAAAGTCCTACACAATTGAAACACTAAAAAAGATTCGCTAAATTTCGCCATATCCTTAACATATCAGCACTAAAATAATCGATTTTTTTAAAGTTGAATTGCCTTAATTTCTTGTACTAATTTGCTAAGCCCCTCACTTGCTTTTGCTTGTATAAACGCATCCGTAATCGTGCTTGTATAATTCGTTTTATTAGGATTTATCTCAATAATCTTACATCCCTTTTGTTTAGCCATAATAGGTATGGAACTGGCGGGCATAATTTCACCGCTTGTGCCTATTATTAACAACACATCAGCATTTCGGGCTGCCCACATACTATTCTTATAAGCCTGTTCCGGAATACCTTCACCAAAAAAGATAAAATCTGGTTTTAAAACAGCTGAGCAAGATTCAGATAAACACTTTGGAGGATCTTGGGTTATTTCTATATCTTCAAGTTTATAATAAGTCTGACACTTAGGACAAACAAAATAATTCAATCGTCCGTGAAATTCATAAACCTTTTTACTTCCGGCTTTTTGATGCAGATTATCAATATTTTGGGTAATTATTTCTTTAACAAGCGCTAGCCTTTCCATCTCAGCCAAAATATAATGCGCCTCATTTGGTTGCGCGGCACCAAAAAAATCATAAAACAAGTTTCTAATAGCCGGCCATGCCTGCTCCGGAGCTCGCAAATACGTATCCAAATCTAAAATACCCGGATCATAAGTATTCCACAAACCCCCTTCTCCTCTAAAAGGGGGAATCCCGCTTTCTACAGAAATGCCCGCACCTGTAAATGCAACAGTATGGCACGATAGCCGAATATATTCCGCAGCCTTTTTAATTTCAATTTCCAACATCTATACGCATTTATTTTATCAAAAATACCAAAAGATTCTGATATGAAAAAACTATCTTTGCGGCACAAAAAATTCACTTTTAAAGCCCTTTTAAAATGATATTATTTTTCTATAAATCGACTGAGAACAAATATTTTGTTATTCAAAGCGCCGAGCCTATAACTACCGAAAATATTGCCAAATTAATATGGCTTTTCTCTGGTGCTGAGCAAATTAATAAAAAGGTAATTACAGGTTACTTTATTGGCCCAAGGAAAGAGATGATTACACCCTGGAGTACCAACGCAGTTGAAATTGGACAAAATATGGGCATTGAGGGGCTTTTACGTATAGAAGAATTTATACAGGTTGAAAATAAAGATACTGCTTTTGACCCTATGCTTCAGCGACTCGTTCACAATCTTGACGAAACCGTTTTCGACATCAATAAGCAAGCCGAAAAAGTTGAATTTATTTTTGATATTGCCGCATACAATAAAGCAGAAGGGCTGGCCTTAAGCGACGAAGAAGTGGAGTATTTGAATGCTATCAGCAAAAAATTAAATAGAAAACTCACCGATAGTGAAGTATACGGTTTTGCTCAAGTTAATTCAGAACATTGTAGGCATAAAATCTTTAACGGTACTTTTATTATCAATGGCGTAGAGATGCAGGAATCGCTTTTTGCATTGATAAAAAAAACATCCAAAATACATCCTAATCGCTTAGTTTCTGCTTATAAAGATAATGTTGCCTTTGTTTTAGGCCCCAAAGTCGAGCAGTTTGCTCCTGTCAATCAAGATAAAGCCGATTATTTTCAAACTAAAGACATAAATACGGTTATTTCCTTAAAAGCCGAAACGCATAACTTTCCAACGACTGTGGAACCCTTTAATGGTGCTTCTACAGGAACTGGAGGAGAAATTCGAGATAGGATGGCCGGTGGAAAAGGCAGCATTCCTATTGCCGGAACGGCGGTTTATATGACTTCTTATCCCCGATCTAATGGAGCCAGAAATTGGGAAAAAGCAACTGAAGAACGCCCTTGGCTTTATCAAACGCCAGGAGAAATTTTAATAAAAGCATCGAATGGCGCCAGTGATTTTGGCAATAAATTTGGCCAACCGCTTATTTGTGGAAGTGTTTTAACCTTCGAGCATTTTGAAAACGATAAAAAATATGGTTTTGATAAAGTGATTATGCAAGCCGGAGGTATTGGATTCGGAAAGCGAGAAGATGCCTTAAAAGATATTCCGGAAGCTGGCGATGCTATTGTAGTTTTAGGCGGCGATAATTATCGGATTGGCATGGGTGGCGGCGCTGTTTCTTCGGTAGCTACAGGCGAATTTAATAATGCGATTGAACTAAATGCAGTTCAGCGTGCAAATCCCGAAATGCAAAAAAGGGCTTTCAATGCCATTCGTGCAATGATAGAAACTGATAAAAATCCTATCGTTTCGATTCACGATCACGGCGCCGGTGGGCATTTAAATTGCCTATCTGAATTAGTAGAAGAAACAGGCGGGATTATCGATGTAAAAAAACTGCCTGTTGGTGATCCTACTTTATCAGCAAAAGAAATTGTTGGCAACGAATCGCAAGAACGCATGGGTTTAGTAATGAAACCCAAAAACCTTGAGTTTCTTCAAAAAGTAGCCAATCGCGAGCGAAGCCCTTTGTATATCGTTGGAAAAACGACTGACGATAAGCGCTTTAAATTTGAAGACACCGGAAGGTCACCCATCGATATGGAATTGAAAGATTTTTTTGGAAAACCACCTAAAACTGTATTAGAAGATCAAAAAACAGTAACTCGTTTCCAAAAAGTCGACTATTCAAAAGAGAAAATAAATGAATATTTAGAGCAAGTCTTACAACTGGAAGCAGTAGCTTGTAAAGATTGGCTAACGAATAAAGTCGACCGTTCGGTATCAGGAAAAATTGCCAAACAACAATGTGCCGGTCCAATTCAACTTCCGTTAAATAATGTAGGTGTTGTTACCATCGATTACCTTGGAGAAAAAGGAATTGCCACTTCTATTGGACATGCGCCTATTAGTGCATTAATCGATCCTGTAAAGGGATCTCAATTAAGTATTGCAGAGGCACTTACTAATATTATTTGGGCTCCTATTCAAAATCAGCTTTCAGGAATTTCCTTAAGCGCAAACTGGATGTGGCCGGCTAAAAATACAGGCGAAAATGCACGTTTGTTCGAAGCCGTAAAAGCCGTTAGTGATTTTGCCATCGAATTAGGAATCAATATTCCGACCGGAAAAGATTCTTTATCCATGACTCAAAAATACGAAGATGATATTGTATTCTCGCCCGGGACCGTTATTATTTCAGGTGTAGGCGAAGTAACTGATGTAAAAAAAGTAATCGAACCTGTATTGATAAATAAGTTGGATAGCACTTTGTTTTATATCGATTTATCGTTCGAAAACAAAAAGTTAGGAGGCAGTAGTTTTGCGCAAATACAAAACAAAATAGGAGAAGAAACTCCGGGAGTTCAAGATACAAAGCAATTCAAAGCGGCTTTTAATTTGATACAAGCATTGATCGAAGATCGGCTGATCTTATCCGGTCACGATATTTCAGCCGGCGGATTGATTACTGCATTACTTGAAATGAATTTTGCCAATACCGAAGGTGGTTTAGCCGTTTCTCTCGACGCATTAAACGAAACAGACCTTATCAAACTTCTTTTTGCAGAAAATCCAGGAATTCTTTTTCAAACAGATCAAACCAAAGAAGTTGAAAAACGTCTTCAGTCGAAAGGTATCAAATATAGCCTAATTGGCAAGCCTATTCAAAAAAGAGCCCTGGAAATAATACATCAGAATAATAGTTATTCATTTGATATCAATGCTTTACGCGATATCTGGTATCAATCTTCTTATCTTCTGGATCAAAAGCAAAGTGGAGAAAAGCTTGCCAAAGCACGATTTGAGAATTACAAAAGCCAAGCGTTGTCTTTTGTTTTTAATGCTAAATTTGAAGGTAAACTTGCCCAGTACGGATTAAATAAAAAGCGCGAAATTTCTACAGGTATCAAAGCAGCTATTATTCGCGAAAAAGGTGTAAACGGCGATCGCGAAATGGCCTATTCGCTTTACCGTGCAGGATTTGATGTAAAAGATATCCATATGACCGACCTTATCTCCGGAAGAGAAAATCTGGAAGATATCAATATGATTGTTTTTGTCGGTGGTTTTTCAAATTCTGATGTTTTAGGCTCTGCCAAAGGTTGGGCGGGTGCATTTTTATATAACGAAAAATCGAAAAAAGCATTGGATAACTTTTATGCACGCCCAGATACTTTAAGTCTTGGCATTTGCAATGGATGTCAGTTGATGGTCGAATTGGGATTGGTTTATCCTGAGCACAAAGAAAAACCTAAAATGCTGCACAACGATAGTCGCAAATTTGAATCGGGCTTTATCAATGTAGATATTTACGAAAACAACTCGGTAATGCTCAAATCATTAGCCGGAAGCAGATTAGGTATTTGGATTGCACACGGTGAAGGTAAATTCAGCTTCCCTTACGATGAAAATAAATACAATATTCCAAGCAAGTATAGCTTTGCTAACTATCCCGCTAGTCCAAATGGCTCCGACTTTAATACAGCCGCAATCTGTTCAAATGATGGTAGGCATTTGGCTATGATGCCGCATTTAGAAAGAGCTATTTTCCCATGGCAATGGGCTCATTATCCTTCAGACCGAAAAGCGGATGAAGTTACGCCTTGGTTAGAAGCGTTTGTGAATGCGAGGAAATGGGTAGAGGAGAAAACAAGATAAATTCATTGTGCCTTTGGGCCTCTGTGGTTAATTCTTATTACCACTAAGACACGGAGTCACAAAGAAAAGATTCTACAATTAAATATACTGAGCAGTATAGGATTTCCGATTCTTAATAAGCTGATCTGGAGTTCCTTCAAAAACAATTTCGCCGCCTTTATCGCCTCCTTCAGGGCCGAGATCGATTACCCAATCCGCACTTTTAATCACTTCCATATTGTGCTCAATAACCAGAATGGTATGCCCATTGTCCAATAAAGCATAAAAGGATCTTAAAAGATTATCGATATCATAAAAATGCAAGCCAGTAGTGGGTTCATCAAAAATAAAAAGTATAGGGTTATTTTGTGCTCCTTTGGATAAAAAAGAGGCCAGTTTTATACGCTGTGCTTCGCCC
>JAFGHU010000180.1 GCA_016929955.1 Bacteroidales bacterium
GATTTTGATTCAAATTGAGGCAAAATCAGATGAAAAACCACAGTTTACTTCCGTAAATGAGGATTTTGAAGAAGATTTTAACGAAGAATTGGATCAAAAAATGAGTTTTGCAAAGCGCTCACAAAGTGAAGCCCTCACAAAAAGATAAATTCTAAGTCTTTTTGTAATACTCACTAGGCGATATCCCTTCTACGGTTTTAAAAACACGAAGAAAAGAGCTGTAAGAGTTAAAGCCCGAATCAATAGCGATTTGTTCAAAAGAAATGGCATGGTGATTTTTTTTCGATTCCAGAATCAAACTTTTCGCTTCAACAATCCGATAAGAATTAATTAAAGAACGAAAATTCAATTGAAACTGATTGTTAATTTCAGAAGATAGATATGTTCGATTGGTTTTAAAAGCAGTACACAAATGATAAATATTCATTTCGGGATTTAAATAGGCTTTACTGGTATTCAAATACGCTTCGATTGCCGATTTGTCTATTCTTACATTATTGTCAAAGCGCTCTGTTTTAATAATTTCGGCAGAATTGTATATGTCAGGCTGACGATATCCAAATAAACCTACCGTCCAAAAGAAAGTACCAAAAGTGATATACGAGATAGCAATAAGCATATCTTGTGAAGCTAATTCGTTGTTTCTTAAATAATGAATAACAGAATTAAAGAGTGCAACACCTATTAATAATAGGCCAACTCCTTTAATCCAATTTAATTCTTTGGTTTGGTCGCTAGGAAAAATATTGATAATTAAGGCTTTGTATCTTCTATAACAGCGACTGATTAAAATTAAGTAAAATAGCGATGAAACCAAATAATATAATCTTCCAAAAGAATATAAATAAAAGCCAAAAACAAATTTAGTTCCCGATTCAGGCTCCGAATGCAAAATACTTTGCATAAACAGCATTTCCTCTTCCTGATTCATCCAGATTTTACTCACCGTAAAATAAGCAATTGACAAAAGAAAAGGCATTAAAAAATGAATATAGTACTTCCAGTTATAACACATTTTTTCGCTGGTAATGGTTTTGAAATAGAGGTAGAACAGCGGGAACAGCATGGGTACAATAAATGCCTGAAGTGTAAACAGCTCGGTATAAAATACCAAATGACCTTCAAATTTTGCATAGGTAAGGATATAAGTAAATCCGGCAAAAAGCAATAAAAAGAGTAAATGACGTTTTGCCGCCGTTTTATACATCCCTGATAATAGCATGGCCGCCAACCAGGAAAAAGGGGCGAAAACGGAAAATAATAAAGCAGCACTTTTAAATTCTTCCATCAATTTTACTAGTCAAAATAACAAACACGTGTTTAATATGTCAATTCATTAAATATAAATCGCTGAAAAACAGTCAGATCATATTTTTTGTCTTTTCAGATAAATATATTGTTTTTTTGAATACCTCCAAATTCCTTGCTTTTTTATGTTTGGAACAATTAAGCAGAAAGAAAAATAAGAACTCATTACCACCTATGCTTATGCTATTAAATCATTTTTTTAATCCACTTAACAACAAAAAACATGGGAAAAAAATTTTACATTTTATTAAGTCTATTCTTGCTTTTGGGCTTTACTAGTTTTGCTCAGTTTCAGCAAGTAGCCCAATTATCGGATTATCCGTTAATTGCTCATAATTCAGAGGATCAGTTTGGAACTTCAGTTGCTGCTGATGGAGATTATGTAGTTGTTGGCAGTCCATTTCATGAGCATATTGGAGCCGCATATGTGTTTTTCTACGACGGTTCTGTTTACGATACGCTAGCAGTCTTGACACCTTCTAATGGCGATGTGGGAGATGAATTTGGCGCTAGTGTTGCCATAGATGGAGATGTAATTGTAATAGGTGCTAAAAACAATGATGCTGCCGGAACAAATGCAGGTGCTGCTTATGTGTTTGTCAAGCCTCCGTCAGGTTGGATTGATATGAACGAGACCATAATATTACCAACTGTTGATGTTAATACGACAGATGTTTTCGGAAGTTCAGTTGATATTTCCGGAGATATTATTGTCGTTGGAGTCCCATTCTACGGTAGTACTTATCAAGGTGCTGTGTTTGTATACGAAAAACCATTAAGTGGTTGGACCGATGTTTCAGCTCCAATAGCTAAAATACAAGACCTTGGCTCTAATTTCGGAGGCAGATTTGGGATTTCTGTAAATATTTCGGATGATGTTCTGGTGGTTGGCGGAACTTTTGATGATTACAGTGGAACAAGAGAGGGAGCTGCATGGGTTTTCGTTAAACCTGGTTCAGGATGGATCGACATGACAGTTCCAACGGCAAAATTAACTGCTGACGATACCGGTACTAGAGATCTTTTTGGCGCTTCTGTTGGTATTTCGGGCGATGTTGTTGTCGTTGGTGCACCAGAGCATGATGTTCAAGCAACCAATGCGGGAGCAATCTATATATTTGAAAAGCCAAGTGCAGGTTGGTCAGATATGGCCGCTCAAACACAAAAATTTCTGATTAGTGGGGGGGCGGCTTATGACTATTTTGGTTGTTCAGTTAGTATTTCCAATGATGTAATTGTTGCCGGAGCTTCCGGATCTGGTAGGGTTTATGTCTTTACAAAGACAAGCACTTGGGCGCAAACATCAACACTTTCTGCTTTAGATTCTTTTAGTGGTGATCAATTTGGAAAAAGTGTTAGTATTAACGGAACTCGAGTTGTTGCCGGAGCAGTATACGATAACGATTATGGAACGAATTCGGGCTCTGCATATGTTTTTGATAATCTAACTGGCGACTGGGATGAAGCTACTCAATCAGCTAAATTGTTACCAAGAAAATACAGCAATACAAATTATCTACAAGCAGGAAAATCAGTAGCGGTCTTTGAAAATATTGCGGTTGTTGGTATGGATAATGAGCTTGGAAATTCTGTTGAAGTGCTGGAATTTAATGGTTCCAGCTGGTCTAAAATAGCTTATTTAACACCAAGTGATGGTGTAGCCGGCGATAAATTTGGGTTTGCTGTTGATATCTATCAAGATATGATTGTTGTTGGCGCCTATGAACATGCAACTACTGGGGCTGCCTATGTCTTTGTTAAACCGTCTACTGGTTGGGAAGATATGACGGAAAACATCAAACTGACAGCCACAGATGCAGCTGGTGGTGATCTGTTTGGGTATGCTGTTTGTGTCGGGCCCGGTTACGATGGTTCTGCCTATAGAGTAGTGGTTGGTGCTGATAAAAATGATGGAAATAAAGGCGCCGCATACGTGTTTGAAAAAACCGGTTTGCAATATTATAGTTTAAGTCAAACAGGAAAATTAACTTCTTCTGTCGGTATAGCAGAACATCTTGGAAGTTCGGTAGATATTGAGGGTAATGTCTTAGTAGTTGGAGCTAATCTTGGATTTAATAGCTCTTCATCCTTAACAACGGGTGCTGCTTATGTATTTGAGTCAACATCAAATTTTTGGGGAAATCATACCGAAAAGGCAATTCTATTGGCATCAGACGGAGCTTTGTATGATGAGTTTGGTACATCTGTAAGTATTTCTGATGATGTTATAGTCGTTGGAGCTAGCGCTAATGACGAACATGGAACATCCGCTGGTGCAGCATATGTTTATGTTAAACCAGAACAAGGGGGATGGGCATCAACCGCGGTTGAAGATGCTAAATTATATGGAACCACAATAGTAGATTATAATTTATTTGGAAATTCTGTAAGCATTTCAAATAATAGAATTGTCGTAGGAGCTTATCAATCAAATGGAAACGCCAGAGGCACTGCTTTTGTTTTTGAAAAACCATTATCGGGTTGGGCTTCCGGTACAGAATCAGCCCTATTAACAGCATCAGACGCTTCTGATTATGATTATTTTGGATGTTCTGTTGCTGCATTTAAAAATTACCTTGTCGTGGGAGCCCTTGGTAATGATATAAATAATTCAACTGATGCAGGCTCTGCTTATCTTTTTCAAGCACCTTTAACCTGGACCGGTGGTACAGATACCGATTGGCATAATGTTGCCAACTGGGATTTTGGTGTTTTACCTAAGAATTACGATGATATTATTATTGCAGATGTTGCAAATGATCCAATTATTACCGCATCTGCGGATGCTTATAATTTAGAATTAGAAGCTTCGGCAACACTTACTATTTCTTCAGATGCTTCCACCAGTGGATCATTAATTATTGCAGGAGCTTATAGTGGGGCTGCCGATGTAACTTATAACCGGTATTTAACAGGCAACCAAACCCATTTTATAGGTTCTCCTTTTAGTAATGAAACTTTGGCCAGCTTTATAACTACTGCCGGTTTAATTAATGACGGGACTAACTACAATATGACACATTATGTAGAGAGTACTGATAATTGGTATGGTAAATATTTAGCAAGTGTTTCCGGTGATTTTGTGCCCGGCCAGGGCTATGCCATTAAGACCATTTCAGATGGAAATATTTATTTTGAGGGAACGCCAAACACAGCAGCTGTAAATGCCACAATAACGAGTGATGCAAATGGTTGGAATCTGTTGAGTAATCCTTATACCAGCGCCATTGCCGTTACTGATGATGCCACAAGCGTTGACGAATATTTGTTACAAGCAAGCAATTTGGCTGTTTTAGAGCCAAGTTATGCAGCCGTATATGTTTGGGATGAAAATGTTTCTGATCCTACAAACCTGGATAATTATAAAGTAATTAACAACGCTGCTAGTGGAAACTTGGTTCAAGATTATCTGCAAGTTGGTCAGGGCTTTTTTGTTAGATCAATAAGTGGAGGCGGCAGTTTTGCCATAACACCTGCTATGCAAAGTCATCAAACAGCTATTGCCTTTAAAAAGACAAGCAATTCCAATTGGGCCAATATTAAATTAATAGCCGAAAACCAAGAGTCTAAAGTAAGCACTCAAATAGCTTATAACGAACACATGACTCGCGGTTTGGATGTTAGCTACGATGCCGGATATTTTAATTCGCATCCAAACTTTGCCTTGTACACCAAATTAGTTGATGACAATGGGGAAAAGTTCGCCTTGCAGTGTTTGCCTGCCTCATACGAAGATTTAATTGTTCCTATTGGATTGGAAGTTGAAGCAGGGACTTCACTAACCTTTAAAGTAGAACTAAGTAATTTACCTGAGGATTATGTAGCTGTTTTAGAAGACCGTTTGTTGGGTACTATGACAAGCCTAGAAAATGAAAACGATTTCTACAATATAACCCTTGAAAACGGAAACATAGGAACAGGTCGATTTTATTTACATACCGGTTATAAATCTACATTGGGTTCGGATGAACTTAGTCAGTCTGCCTTTCATGTTTATGCCAATGCAAGCAGTAGTTTATTGTTAATAAACGGAAATGTGGATGAAAACACAAAAGCATCTGTTTATGATATACAAGGAAAATTGGTAAAAACATTCGAATTGCAAAGAGGCACACAAAATAGTTTAAAGTTTAATGAGCAATCGGGCGTTTATATAATCCAAATAAGCAATAGCAAAGGGGTTTTAAACGAGAAAGTAAATTGGGTGAAGTAAAGACTAGTTTGTCACATCGAACTTGTCGAGATGTCTAGTTCTTGATAAGGTCGATGCAACAAGTCTTAAATCAAAATGAAAATCAACAATAAAACAAAACATTGAGATAGGCGAGAGGCTGAAGTTTACACCATGTTTCTTTGGCTTCGAGCCTGTTTCAAAAAAAATGATCAGTATGAAAAAAGAAATAAAAAATAGTAAGGATAAAAGGCAAAAGGAAGAATTAATTTCTCGAAAAGAGGCCATTAAAAAAGTAGGCACTTATGCTGCTTTTACGGCTCTGGGAACTATGGTAATTTTGAGTCCAAAAGCTGCTCAAGCAGGTTCTCAAACACCTGCTCCACCTCCGGCTTGGTAGTTTCAAATTTGCTCTAAGGCTGAATATTATTGAGCACTAGGGGTATTAGAGAAGTAATCATCAGTGGGAATAGCTTTAAAAGCATATCAATTTTTATCGGCAAGCAGAAAGCTATTTGTCAATGGACAGTCTGACGGGCTGTCCATTTTCTATTTAAAATGTTGTTTTTATAGGTGTTGTATACGCTCAAGGTGAATTTTCCACTCAATTTTGGACTTCTCGCTGAACTTTCCCATTTTATCGCAGAAATATCGTTTGAATATACAGAAATGTCTTTTGAACAAGCTGAAATGCACTTTGAATGAATTAAAATGCATGCTGAATGACCTAAAATGTATTTTGAAAGCCCAAAAATGCCCTTTGATCTATGCAAAATGCCCTTTAATTGATGTAAAATGTCCTTTGATTGATGTAAAATGCGCTTTGATTGATGTAAAATGTCCTTTGATTGATGTAAAATGCGCTTTGATCGATGTAAAATGCCCTTTGATTGTATCAAAACTGACATTGAGGCAGGTATAAAACACTATGCACGAGCTTAATTCTATTTCGAGAAAGCGACAAAGTATTTCGCAGAAGCAAAAATTCATTTTGCGCTACTGAAATCTGACATTGCGGCAGCGTAATTGCTTTTAAAGTTATCGACAAAAAAAACCGATAAGAAATCAATCCTATCGGTTTGCTTTGTTTTTGAAGAGCAGCTTATAAAAGAGGCTCTAATTTTCCTACCAATACTTGTTTTGGTACAGCTCCAACTTGTTTATCGGCTATTTCGCCATTTTTGAAAAACAAAATGGTTGGAATATTTCTAATACTGTAGCGACGAGCAATTTCCGGATTATTGTCAACATCCAATTTTCCTACCAATGCCTGTCCTTGGTAATCTTGTCCAATTTCTTCAACTATTGGCCCTACCATTCGGCAAGGTCCACACCAAACAGCCCATAAATCAACAATTACGGGAATATCTGATTTTAGTACTAATTCGTCAAAGTTTGCGTCTGTAAATTCTAATGCCATGGCCTTTTATCTTATAGTTTTTTAAAGATTCAAAGATAGGTTATTTTCATTTTTGAAAATGATAAAATAAATTATTCTTCTATAGTTTTTATCAAATTTACCATTTCGATAGCTGTAACGGCAACATCAAATCCTTTGTTTCCCGATTTGGTTCCGGCTCGTTCTATAGCTTGCTCAATATTATCTGTTGTTAAGATACCAAAGATAACAGGAACTTCAGTTTCTAAGGTGACATGCGCAATTCCTTTAGACACTTCAGCAGATACATAGTCGAAATGAGGTGTTGCTCCTCTAATAACAGCTCCCAAGCAAATAACCGCATCGTATTTTTTTGATTTAGCCATCTTTTTTGCGATCAATGGAATTTCAAAAGCACCGGGTGTCCAGGCAATTTCTATATTTTCGTCGGCAGCCCCATGGCGCTTTAAAGCGTCAATGGCTCCATCTAAAAGCTTACTTCCGATAAATTCGTTAAATCGACCCACAATAATTCCAAATTTATGTTTGCCGGCATCTAGTTTTCCTTCTATTTTTTTCATCTTGATCTATTTATTTTTAATGATTTTCTATTCTAATTCCGTGTAAAATATGACCCATTTTTAAGGCTTTTGTTTCCATATAAAAATGGTTTTTCTCGTGATGATTCATTTCAATATGAATGCGTTCTACTACTTCTATTCCAAATTCATTCAGTGCATTTATTTTATCCGGATTATTGGTCATCAATTTTACTTTTTGAATGCCTAAATAAGCTAAAATTTCGCCACTTATGGTGTAATTACGCATATCAGGCGCAAAGCCTAATGCTTCGTTGGCCTCCACAGTGTCCATTCCTGCATCCTGCAGTTTATAGGCTTTTAGCTTATTCATAAGCCCAATGCCTCGTCCTTCTTGGCGTAAATAAATCACCACTCCGCTTCCTGCTACGGCAATTCGTTTCATAGCTTCGTTTAATTGTTCACCACAATCGCAGCGCAAAGATCCAAACACATCACCCGTTAAACATTCAGAGTGTATGCGAACTAAAACAGGTTGATTGCTTTTTAGATCACCCATAACTAAGGCAACATGTTCTTTTCCGGTTATTTTATGCGTAAATCCGTAAGCCTGAAAGTTTCCATGCTTAGTAGGCATCTCTACCTTAGTCACATAATGCGCCATGCTTTCGGTTTTGCGTCGATATTCGATTAAAGAAGCAATACTGATGAGTTTTAAGCCATGTTTTTCTTTAAACTTGATGAGTTCAGGTAATCTGGCCATATTTCCGTCTTCGCTCATTATTTCACAAATCACTCCGGCGGGATCGCTACCTGCCATACGTGCTAAATCTACGGCAGCTTCGGTGTGTCCTGCCCGCTCCAATACGCCTCTTTCTTTTGCTACTAAAGGAAAAATATGTCCCGGACGATTAAAATCACTTGGACGTGCATTTGGATTTAATAAGTGTTGAATGGTTGTCGCTCGCTCAAAGGCAGATATACCGGTTTTCGTATTTTTGGCATCTACCGAAACAGTAAAGGCCGTATTGTGTGGGTCGGTATTTTTCTGTACCATGGAAAGTATACCAAGTGCATTTAACCGCGACGAAGTCATTGGCGTACAGATTAATCCACGACCATGCGTAGCCATAAAATTTATGGCCTGAGGCGTGGCAAATTCGGCCGCCATAAGTAAGTCACCTTCATTTTCTCGGTTTTCATCGTCAACAACGATAAGCATTTTGCCTTCTTTTATATCGGCCAAGGCTTCTTCAATTGTGCTAAAATCATTATTCATTATACATAGCCGTTTTTTGTTAAAAAATCCATATTTATTTTGGACGTTTTAGCTTTGTTTATATTTTCTTTGGTATTTAAAAAGCGGAAAATATATTTTCCAATCATATCTGTTTCCAGATTTACAAGCGCTCCAATATTCTTTTTTAAAAGTGTTGTTTCCTTTGCTGTATGCGGAATAATACTCACTTGGAAATGGGTTTCAAGTATTTCCATTAGCGTTAAAGAAATGCCATCAATAGTTATCGAGCCTTTAGCTATCATTTTATCAAGCAATTCTTTTGATGTTTCTATGCTAAAAATGGTGGCAATATCATCTGTTTTTTTGTTGATGATTTTTCCGGTTCCGTCAATATGACCGGAAACTAAATGTCCGCCAAGGCGATCAGATAATCGCATAGCACGCTCCAGATTAACAGCATCGCCAATTTTCAATTGACTAAAATTTGTTCGGTTTACCGTTTCTGACATAATATCTACAGTAAAAGCGCTATCGTTAATATCGACCACCGTTAAACAAGCGCCATTGGTAGCTACAGAATCGCCCAATTTTAAATCGTGTAATACTTTTTTAGCTTGTATGCTAAATTGAAACGAATGGCGCCCTTTCGTTATCTTGCTTATTTTTCCAATTTCTTCTATTAATCCGGTAAACATCAGGTATAGGCTTCTATGAGTAAGTTGTTTTCAAGTTTTTTATAGCGAAGATTTTTCAGTTGGAGACTATCAGAAAGCTTTTCAAAACCGACTCCTTCCATACTTGTTTTGGCGTGAGCACCCCCAATAAGTTTAGGTGCAATAAAAGCATATACTTTATCCACCAGTTTTTTTTGAGCAAAGCTAAAATTAACCGTTCCTCCGCCTTCAACTAACAGACTGTCAATGTTTTCATCAGCCAGCTTTTCAATCAAATAATGTAAATCAATTTTGCCCTCTTTTTCTGGACAAAACAAGACGCGAATCCCTTTGTGTTCGAGTATTCTGCTTTTGTCGCTTGCTTGTTTTTGAGTTGTTGCAATCCAGGTAGGAGCCAGGCTGGCATTTAAAATTTTAGCCTCGAGTGGTATCTGCAATTGCGAATCCAAGACAATGCGAAGCGGATTTTTTATTTTTTTATTTTTCAAGCGAACATTTAATTGGGGGTCGTCTGTCAAAACAGTATTAATCCCTACAAGAATAGCGGAATATTGCAAGCGCAAAAGATGCGCAAAAGCCCGCGATTTTTCGTTACTTATCCATTTCGAATCGCCGCTAAATGTTGCAATTTTCCCGTCGAGGCTGCTGGCCATTTTAAGTGCAATAAAAGGTTTATTATGAGTTATATATTTGAAAAATCGCTCGTTTAATTTAAAAGCTTCTTGTTCTAAAATACCGGAATCTACTTCTATTCCTGCTTGCAACAACATGTTTACACCTTTTCCGGATACCAATGGATTGGGATCGAGGCAAGCAATAACCACACGTTTAAATTTATTTTGAATGATTGCTAAAGAGCAAGCCGGAGTTTTTCCCTGATGTGCACAGGGCTCGAGATTAACATATAGGGTGGCGCCTTCGACAGATGATGTGCTTTTTGCAATGGCGTCGATTTCGGCATGTGCTTCGCCGTATTTCTGGTGCCAGCCTTCGCCGATGATATGGCCATTTTTGACTATTGTAGCGCCAACCAAAGGATTTGGTGCAACAAAACCACAGCCTTTCTTGGCTAATCGCAAGCTGTTTCGCATCATTTTGCGATCAAATTCAAGCTGTTTTTTTCTAGTGTCTGTCATAAAAAAAGCCCTCAAGTATACGATACTTCAGGGCTTTAATAAGCACATTACCAAAGGTATAAATCCTTGGCTTATTTGCTTTTGTTCTTCTTCCATCCAGACTTTACTGTCGATTTTGGAATTTCACCAAATCAGTTCCGAGTATTCGGAAGTCGCGGATTATCACCGCCGGTCGGGAATTACACCCTGCCCTGAAGAACCTTTTAAACTGGCGCAAAATTACAAATGTTTTTAAAGTAGCCCGTATTTAATTTCATTATTTTTATAAAAAAAGCCGAGCGAAAAATCGCCCGGCCCTAATTAACTAAAAAAACTATGCTAACTATTTTTTATTGATATATTCGATCGCACTTAAAGCAGCGATGGTTCCATCAGCAACAGCAGTTGTAATTTGACGATAGCGTTTGGCTAAAGAATCGCCGGCGGCATATACGCCTTCTATATTGGTCTGCATTGTTGCATCAACAATGACTTCTTTCCATTCGTTTAGTTTTACAGCAGAATCGTGCAAAAGCTCTGTTTGCGCCTCATACCCAATAAAAATAAAAACGCCATCAATTGCTTTTGTCGATTTCTCACCACTAGGAATATGTTCAATCTCGACTTCTCGTAGTCCGCCTTCACCTCTGAATTCGGTAATCTTCGATTCCATAATGAAATCAATTTTTTTGTTGGCTTTGGCTTCGTCTATGGCATGCTGAAAGGCTTGAAAATGATCGAATTGATGAATAATGGTTACTTTGCTGGCATATTTGGTTAAAGAAACAGCTTCTTCCAATGCCGAATTTCCTCCACCTACTACAATGATTTCTTTTCCGGTAAAAAAGTCGCCATCGCAGGTTGCGCAATACGAAATACCCATGCCTTTAAATTGCTTTTCGCCTTTTACACCAAGCATTCTGGAACGCCCTCCGGTAGCCAAAATAATAGCTTTCGAAGTAAAAACTTCCCCTGTACTTAGTCGAATACTTTTTTCGGAGTCGTTTATATTTAATTGCTCCACTTTAGCATTCGATTTAATTGTGCAGCCAAAAGATTCGGCTTGCTTTTTCATCGTATTGGCAAGCATATATCCACTGGTATTTTCAATGCCGGGATAGTTTGCGATTTCGTGGGTAAGGATAGTTTGTCCTCCTATTATACCGCTATCTATAATCAGCGCTTTTGCTTTGGCTCTGGCCAGATATATTCCGGCTGTTAATCCGGCAGGTCCTCCGCCAAGGACAATTACATCGTAATTTGAGTTTTCCATAAAAATCGAAAATAAAAATAAAGGAGCTTGCTTCAAAAGCCGATATTGTGTATCGTGCGCTTGAAACGAGCTCTATTATTATTTATAATTTATTTTGCAAATTCGCTATCCAAAATAGTTTTAACCATATCCATATTCTGAATACTGCTTGTGGCTTTGGCCACTTTGCCATTTTTAAAGTAAACCGTAAAAGGCAAGCCCATAAATGATCTACACTCGGGCAGATTTCTGATCGCTGCTGCCTCGGGACTGTCGAAAAGCATATCGCGAAACTCAATGTGATCGTAATCACCTGAATCTTCAAATGTTTTCATAATATCGTAAACAGGCAAACACATGGGCCCCATGCGGCCACAACATACCATTACGTTTTCTTTTTCGTTGATTAACTCTGTTAGCTCGTTTGCGGTAGCTACATGTTTGAGATTAGTTGGTAATACCATTTTATATTTATATTTTGTTATTAATTCGGTATTTGCCTTCTATCAGAAATTGTGCCAAATAGTGATTCTAAAGCGATTTAAAATTTGACATAAAAAAAACTAAAACAGAAGACAGTTTGTCAGTAATCGACCGACAAAACTGTCGTAAATAATGCTTTAGTTTAGAAAAATGAAAGAATTGAAGAGGTCTAATTTAGTTTGACATCATCAATCAATTCTGTTTCGAAAAAGAATTTATTCTTGCCAAATGCGGGTTTAAGATCGTCGAGCCATTTTGCTTTTTCGTCATATTCAGCAAAAAACGGGCGTTTTACCCAATCGGAATTCCGACCTTGAATAAAATTCAGAGTGAGTACTTCGTCTCCATCAATAGTTGTTGGGCCAACGATTTCTATTTTGCCGGGGTGCGCCGACATGCTAGGCCCGCGGACAGTTCGTGCAATGCCGCTCACTTGTCTGTAAGCGTCTTTGTATATTTGCCAGGCTTTTACAAGAGGTACCGAAAAATAATGTTGTGCACCGGTATCGCGAGCAATAAACATATAATAAGGAATCAGTCCCAATTTAACTTGCGTATTCCACATATCGCGCCAAATCCAAGCTTTATTGTTGATATGATTCATAATGGGCGATTGTGTTCTAATTTCTACACCTGCTTTTTTAATATTTTTGATGGCTATTTTTACAGCTTCGGTTTTTAATTCGGCAGGATGATTTAGATGTGCCATAAAGGCAAGGTGTTTTCCGGCTTTAACGATACGTTCAAATAGTTCCAAAATTCCTTCAGAATCTTTGTCGTTTATATAGCGGTAAGGCCAATAAGAAAGCGATTTTGTACCAATCCGAATGGTTTGAATATGTTCCAGCTCAGGATCGAGGAAAGGCTCAATATAAGCTTTTAATCTACTGGCTGTCATAGTCATAGGATCGCCTCCGGTAAATAAAATATCAGTTATCTTAGGATGGCGTTTTAAATATTTTACAGCATCGCTTGTTTCGTTTTGGGCAAATTTCAGGTTCTTATCGCCTATAAATTGAGGCCAACGAAAACAGAAGGTGCAATAGGCATGGCAGGTTTGACCGTGACTAGGAAAAAACAAGAGGGTTTGGTCGTATTTATGCTGAACGCCATGCAAACGTTGTCCATCCATAATAGGTACATTATGATCCTGTTGGCCGGCCGGATTTGGGTTCAGTTCAGTACGAATATCATTGACAATTTTTCTTAGATCACTGAGTGGGATTTCATTTTTTAAGGCTTGATCAACCAATTCATAATGTTCTTTTTCGAGCATATCCTTTTGAGGAAAAGTTAGGATGAATAGGGGATCGTGGGGTACGTTTTCCCAGTTTATTAATTCATCAATCACATAATTGTTTACTTTAAAAGGAAGAACGTGACCAACAACTTCAATGGCTCTTATTTGATCTGCATTTAGATATTGGTTTATCTGAGGGATTTGATCAAAATTGTGTAACGAATAAACTTTATAATCTTGGGTTTCAATCATAGGCTTATATTTTTTTGGGAGTGCAAAGATACTAAAAAAATGGTAAAAATCCAAGACGTACAGTTTTGCAAAACTGTTCAAAAATTAAGGTTTTGGATTGCTTTGAGTTAAAAAATAGTTAAATACCTTTGCAAAAAATATGAAATGGAAGTTAGAGAAGCCTATTTTGGAACTACGGCATCGGGAGAAAAAATTTCTCAGTTTATTTTGGATAACAATCTTCAAACACGAATTAAAATATTGAATTTTGGGGCTATTGTACAATCCATAGAAACTGTAGATAAATTTGGAAAATTGGCTGATATCGTTTTGGGTTACGATACATTAAAGGCGTATGAAAGCGATCCCTTTTATTTTGGAGCTGTGGTAGGACGAGTAGCTAATCGGATTGGAAATGCGCAGTATGTCGATGGTCCCTTTATGGTTAAATTGGATAAAAACGAAGGGAAACATCATTTGCACGGCGGACATCAGGCATTAAATAAAGCCATTTGGAAAGCAAAGCCCTTTACTAAAAACAATTCTGTTGGTGTTGAACTTACCTACCGATCTGCTGATGGTGAAAATGGATATCCCGGCAATGTCGATTTTAAAGTGCGCTATATTTTGAATAATGCAAATCAGTTTATGATTTATTTCTTTGCAGAAACGGATAAGCGAACACCTGTAAATTTAAGCTCTCATATCTATTATAATTTAGCTTCAGAAAAATCGGCAAATGTATTGGATCATATTGTGATGATTAATTCGATAAAGTACTTGGATACTAACGCCGAACGTATTCCTACTGGAAAATATAATTATGCTATGGGCAGCCCACTAAATTTTTCAAGAGGAAAAACAATTGGCATTGATATAGAAAAAATAGAAGGCGGTTTTGATCATACTTTTGTAATTAATAAAGAAATCGGTCGCTTATTAGTTACTTCGCGTGTAATTGAACCCCAAAGCGGTAGAATATTAGATATTGTTACCGATCAGCCCACTTTACAGTTTTTTACAGCCAATGGTTTTAATGGCAATTTAACAGGGAAAAATGGACTTACGTATGAACAATATGCCGGATTTTGTATGGAAACACAAGCCTTTCCTGATGCGCCAAACCATGCCAATTTCCCTTCTATATTTTTAAATCCCGGAGAAAAATACAGCAGTCACACCCAAATCAGCTTTCAGCTTAAACAGGATTAGTTTTTTACTTGTTGTTTTTTATTGTCGGTGTTCAATTTGATAATTGCAAAAATCATAACGGCAGCGCTAATCCATTGGATTGGACTTAACAGATGTTTATTAAAAATATAATCGAACAAAATGGCCGAGATAGGAAAGAAAAGTTCCGAAACGGTTGATATTATTGCCCTCACGTGTTTTAGTCCGTAGTAATATAAAAAGATAGCTCCGGAGCCTGTGGTTAAAGAAATAATCCCTATCATCCACCAATTTAAAGGTGTAATTTTTTCAAATTCGAAAATTTGACCGTTGCCAATAACAAAGATGAGCATAATAAGCGTAGTTAAACCATAGCGAAAAAAAGCGGCAGAAATAAAATCGAGTTTTCGTAAAAGTCGCTTGCTGAAAACGGTTGAACTTCCAAATGAGAATGCCGCTAAAACACTAAAAAGGGCGGCCATTAATGTGTTAGGATCTTCTTGAATTCGGGGAAGTGCCAATCCAAAAGTAAGAAAATAACCGGCAATAAGGGCCAATAGTGTCCACCGTATAAAATTCCGTCCCAGTTTTTCTTTTAAAAAGGTGGCTGCCAAAAGGATAGCAAAAATTGGTTGTAGTTTCTGCAATAAAACAACGATGCTAAGCGATTGAAAATCAACCAAAAAAAGTGCTTTTACTATAGAAACTGTCCCCAGAGCCCCGCCAAAAATAGCAATGCCAAATAGAGCAATTGTTTCGTTTAGACTTAATTTTTTGATGAGTTTATAGCGTCTAAACAAAAACAGATTCATCAGTAAGAAAGGGAAAAGATGCAGAACGAAAACAACAAAACTGATGTTCAGGTTGTTTAAACGAGGTGTCAGAACTACGCCATCGAAACCCCATAAAATAGCTGAAATACTTATCAATACTGCACCTAAAACAACATTCCTTTTATTTTCCATAGTGTTTAATAAAGCTGCAAAGGTCATAAAATTTTGCATATTAAAAAATACGAAGTTTCCTGAGCTAAAGCCGACTCTTTTTTTTGCTTGAAATAGATTTGTCGTACCTTTGAATTAAAACGATTCCTATGGAAATAAGTAAACCCACTTTGATGGTGGATCTAAAAAAAGTGGAGCGAAATATCAATAGAATGGCTGATAAATTCAGGGAGAAAAATATTGCTTTTCGTCCTCATTTTAAAACCCATCAATCCAACTTTATTGGCGAATATTTTAAAAAAGCAGGAGTGGATAAATGCACGGTTTCTTCGCTGGGAATGGCGGAGTATTTTGCTGCAAATGGGTGGCAGGATATCTGTATCGCTTTTCCGGCTAACGTATTGGAAATTAATAGAATGAATGATTTGTCTAAGCGGGTTCAACTGCAGATTTTAGTTGATTCTGTGGAAAAAGTACAACTATTAGCAGCTGGTATTAGCGCAAATACAAATCTATTTATCGAGATCGATACGGGTTATTTTCGCTCGGGAATTCTGTATGACGCAGTGGCTGAAATTGAAAAAATTATGCACACGATTGAGGCTTTTCCTCAGTTTAAATTTGTCGGGTTTTTGAGTCATACCGGAAATACGTATACTCAACAATCGCCAAGCGAAATTAGTACGCTATTCAATGAATCACGACAGAAATTAATTGATTTAAAGAAACGGTTTTTACCTCGTTTTCCGAACCTCATTCTTTCTATGGGAGATACACCTGCTGCATCTATTGTTAATGATTATAGCGGCATCGACGAAATGCGCCCGGGAAATTTTGTGTTTTATGATAGTATGCAATATTTTTTGGGGTCTTGTACGCTAAACGAAATTGCTGTGGTTGTTTATTGTCCTGTTGTGGCAAAATATCCGGAAAGAAATCAACTGGTGATTTACGGCGGCGGAGTTCATTTATCAAAAGAGAAATTAACCCGGAATGGGAAAGCGATCTATGGCTTAGTTTCAAAACCAAATAGTACAGGTTTTGGTGAATTAATTCCCGGAAGTTTTGTCGAAAGTTTATCGCAAGAACATGGGATTATATATATGCCTGAGGCAGAGATGAAACAAATCCAATTGGGCGATTTGCTGGCCGTATATCCCGTTCATTCTTGTATGACCGTAGATTTAAACAAACAGATGCTTAGTTTGGAAGGTTTGCAAATTCCGAAATACAGAACGTATTAATTGTTTTTTTGACTATTGAATAAATGATGAGCCATTTTTTCAACTAAAATATTCCAGTCGATAGGTTTTGAAATATAATCGTCGCAACCGGCCTCAATAGCACTTTCTTCTTCATTGTGGATGGCATAAGCAGTTTGAGCAATGATGGGGATATCAGGCCGTACTGATTTTATTTCTTTGGTAGCATCATAGCCACTCAAAATGGGCATTTTTATATCCATCAAAATGAGATCAATTTTTTTGTTTACAGTAAACAAGCTAATTGCTTCAACACCATTATGCGCCCAAAGAATTTTTGTTTTCCAGGGTTTTAGATACAATTCGAGTAATTCGAAACTGTGTTTATCGTCTTCGGCAATTAAAATAGTTTTGCCTTCCAGAATACTGAGGTTTATGGCAGGTTCAAGCGTAAATTCCTTTTTTTTGATTTGTGAATTGTCGTGCGGAATGGTGAAATAAAAAGTAGATCCTTTGCCCAATTCCGATTCCAGACTTATTTCTCCTCCAAGGTTTTCGCAAAAAGCTTTTGCTATTGATAATCCAATTCCAACGCCTTCATATTCACGGGTATGTTTATCGTCCAGTTGCCTAAACACATCAAACACATGTTTTTGTTTTTCCTTTGCAATGCCAATTCCTGTGTCTTTAATATAAAATTTTAAATATTTAGCTTGTTTTAAATAACCGACTTCAATAGTTCCCTTTTTTGTGTATTTCAATGCGTTTTTTAATAGATGAATAAAGATTTGCTTGAAATGTTTGGCATCTGTTTCAATTTGTAAATCACTATCCAATTTGTCGAACTTCAATATGAGATTGATATTGTCTTTGTTCATTTTTCTTTTTTCAAGAAAAATATACTCTTCGACTTCGTCCAATAAGTTATGCAGATTATGCTTTTCCTTGACAAAAATAGCTGTACCATCGGCCAACATGCTCAATTCAAAGATGTCGTTAATAATTTCAAGCAAGTGATTGCCACTTTTAAAAATCATCTTCGACAAAGCAGCAGCTTCTGAAATTTCCATGCTTTCGTCTATCAGATCAGAAAAGCCGATAACTGCATTTAAGGGCGTTCGTAATTCATGCGAAATCGTCGATAAAAACGTGGATTTTAAACGGTCAGATTCTTGCGCTTCGAGGAGGGCTTTTTTTAATTTTTCTTCATTCTGCTTGCGCCTCTGAATATCGCGCATAGCAACAGTTCTTATTTCTTCTCCTTGATAAATAATGTTTTTTGCTTCCACTTCAACCCATATCAATTCGCCATCTTTACGTATGATTTGTATTTCGTAGGGAGCAGAATACTTGTCTTTTACGTTTTTAAGTACCAGTGCTTTATGCTTTTCCGGAATAAAATGGTCAATTACATTTTTACCAATAATTTCATCTCTACTGTATAATGTTAGCTGCTCTAAACTTGAATTTGCTTCAGTTGCGATTCCGTTTTTATGAATTAGTATTCCTTCAAAAGTAAGTTCGGAAAGCATTTTATAACGTGCATTGCTTTCTTTTAGTTTTTCCTGTAATTTGTTTTTTTCTGTAATATCTAAGGCCATTGATGTGATTCCAATAAGGTTTCCGTTTTCGTCGATATTGGGAATATTATACCAGTCGCAAAGAATTACAGCTCCGTCTTTTCTAATATTTTCGTTAGTGCTTCTTGTACCGCTTTTGTTTTGATTAAGTAAATCTAAAATAGTGGGTGTAATTTGTTTTTTTGATTTTGAAAGGATTAAGTCTTCGGCTTTTTTCCCAATGGCTTCTTCTTTTGCATATCCAAAAATAGTTTCGGCCGATTTGTTCCAATCCGTAATTTTAAAATCGATATCCCATTCAATTACTGCCAATGGAGTGTTCTCGTTGAAAAGATCCAATTTTTGGAGTAGAAAACGCTCTTTGTTGATTTGGTTTTCTTTGGCTTTTAGTAGATTTAGAAGGCGTTTGTTTTCGCGTTCCAGATTGGTATTGTCAGCATCTTTTACCATGGGAAAATCACATTGCGTTTAAAATTGGTTAGGAGTTTCTTTAATTAAAATTGTTTCTAAAAGTCAAATGTAAGCATTGTAACTGTATAATACAAATGAAAATTAAAGATTATAGAAGAGCTGCAAGAATGCTTATTTCGCGACAATAATTAGAAATTCTGATGCTCCGTACGTGCAATAATTTCGTCTTGTAATTCTTCGGTAAGCTCAATAAAATAATCGCTATATCCCGCCACACGAACAATTAAATCGCGGTATTTTTCAGGTTCTATTTTTGCTTTTCGTAAAGTTTCTGCGGTAACCACATTAAACTGAATATGATGACCTTTAAGCTGAAAATAAGTTCGAACAAGATTTTTAACTTGTTCCTGACCCGTTTCGTCTTCCAAAATTTGAGGTGTAAATTTCTGATTGAGTAAGGTACCTCCGGTTCGCAAGTGATCAATTTTTGAAGCCGATTTTAAGACGGCAGTTGGTCCTTTTCTGTCGGCTCCCTGAACAGGTGAAATGCCTTCAGATATTGGTTTTCCGGCTTTTCTGCCATCGGGCAAAGCGCCAATTTTACTTCCAAAATACACATGCGAGGTGGTAGGGAGAAGATTTATCCTAAATTTTCCGCCGTTTACCGAATCTTTATTATCGACAGCAGCAAAGAAAAGTTCAAAAACGCGAACGGCTATATTGTCCACTTCGTCTTCATCATTTCCAAATTTTAAGGGTTCTTCGATTAAACCTTGGCGGAATAATTCGTTGTTTTTAAAATTTTGATTGAGAATATCTACAAAAGAAGCAAGAGTAAGTGTGTTATTATCATAAACATTTTGTTTTAAGGCACTTAACGAATCGGTAATTGAACCTAAACCAACACCTTGAATATAGCGTGTATTGTATCGCGCACCTCCGGCATTATAATCTTTGGCGTTGGCAATGCAATCGTCGATAAAAACGGAAAGAAAAGGAGCGGGCAGTTCTTTTGAGATAATTTGATCGATGATATTATTCCCTTCAATCTTAATATCAATAAAATGATTCAACTGCTTTTTGTAAGCCAGCATCAAGTCATCAAAAGTTTTCAAGATTGCTGCTGTCCCACTTTTTATTCCTATCACTTTGTTTGTAAGTGGATCAGTTCCATTATTTAAAGTGATTTCGAGCACTTTAGCCAGATTAAAATAGCCGGTTAAAATATAGGCTTCAGTTCCGAAAGCTCCTGTTTCTACACAACCACTAGCACCGCCTTTTCTTGCATCGATCAGGTCTTTTCCTTGATAAAGCAATTCCTGAATAATCGCGTCGGTATTGAAAATGGAAGGTTGACCAAAACCTGTTTTTACGATATCTATCGCACGGCGAATAAAATGATCAGGATTGTGTTTGCTCAGTTGAACCATCGAACTGGGCTGTAAAATGCGCATTTCTTCAATTACGTCGAGTAAAATATAGCTCATTTCGTTTACAGCATCAGTTCCGTCTGCTTTTAATCCTCCAATATTGATAAGCGCAAAATCGGTAAAAGTATTGCTTTCTTTAGCTGTAACGCCCATTTTTGGAGGTGATGGATGATTGTTGAATTTTATCCAAAAAGCCTGTAAAAGTTCAATGATTTCTGCTTTTGATTGAAGATTTTCATTCAAATCTTTCTGATAAAAGGGAAATAAATGTTGATCCAATCGGCCAGGATTGAAAGAATCCCAAGGATTTAATTCCGTGATAACGCCCTGATGCACATACCAATAATATTGAAGAGCTTCCCAGGTATTTCCGGGCTTATTCTCGGGCACATTTTTCGAAACCTGTATCATTTTTTTGAGCTCTGCAATTCGCTTTGGGTTGGTTTCTAATTTAAGCAGCTGCTCTAATTTTTCAACATGGCGCTTTGCAAAGAGGGAAACAGCGTCTAAACTGATCAGCATTGCTTCGAGTTCGTCTTTTTTAGCTTGATATTGAATAGGATCAGTCGTTCTTTCCTCCGATTTTTCAAGTACTTCCAAGCGTAATTGGATTTTTTTTCGAAAATCTTTAAAGCCCATCGTATAAATAACATCCCCTAAAACGGTATGACCGGGCGCGCGTTGTTCAAGAAACTCAGTAAATACGCCAGCTTCATAGGCATCGAGCCACTTTTTTGAAAGCGCTTTAAAAATTTTATCGCGACTACTTTTCCCTTCCCAAAATGGAATTAGTGTATCGCTATAGAGTTTTTTTAATTGCTTGTCGACCGTAAATTTTACTTTTGGCCTATCGTTTATCAATTCTAAATCAGGAATAGTATGAATACAAACTTCAGGATAAGTGGGTGTTTGCTGCGGAGCAGGGCCTCTTTCGCCAATAATCAATTCATCATCGCCAATATAAATGGTTTTGTTTGTCATTAAATAATGAAAAGATTTTGCACGTAGGAGAGGAGCCGATAGTCCTTTTGCTTCTTCCGATGCATAAAACTCGGTCATAAGTTGAGCACGCTCACCCGAAATACTTGGCCTTGTGTTTAGGCTTTTATGTCTTAAGTTTTCTATTCTTTTTGTGATCATAGCTAAATACGTTTGTAAAGTTAAGTCGTTGAGAGGTTGATTGACATGGTTTTTGAAATTCTTTTGGCCACTCCCAAAGTGATGCCTTTGGCAAAAAGAAATAAAACACTAAAGCTCACCACAAGTAGATTTTGCATTAGGCTAGTTTTGTGTGTTTTGGTGTCTGGGTGATTTTGTAGCATTTTCATTTTTCATTTTAAATTCATAGTCACATATTAAAAATTCAAAGTCAGTATTACCCTCCAATTTTTAGATCAAATCCTTGTTTTTCGAAAAAGATTTTTACGTTTTCAACTTCTGTTTTTGAAGGTTCGTGAATACCATTCATTTTATTTTCAAAATGCAGCTTTTCATATTTTCCTTGAGCTATTTTGTGATAAGGTAAAATTGAAATGTTTTTGATTTGCTTCAGCTCTTTTAAAAAGGAGGCCATTTCTTGAAGCTGTTTTTCACTATCGTTAACTGAAGGAATATAAGGAAAACGTATATGGACTTCTTTTCCTTTTTCAACTAAATAACTGAGGTTTTTTAAAATTTGCTTGTTCGAAACTCCGGTATATTTTTGGTGTTCTTCCGCGTTGAGGTGTTTTAAATCGAATAAAAATAAATCGATGTATTGACTTATTTCTTGAAAAATTTTGGTGCTGGCGTATCCCGTTGTATCCAAACAAAGATGTAGATTATTTTGTTTGAACAATTGAGCCGTTTCGATAAGGAATTTGGCTTGCATTAAAGGCTCGCCACCGGTAAAAGTAATGCCTCCTTTGGATTGTTCGTAAAAAGGCCGATCTTTTTCTGCTTCTTTAAGAAGCTCCTCAGCTGTTGTTTTCCAGCCAATCTGAGTGCTCCCTTTAAATTTAAAGTCGAGTTGTTCTATACCTTGTTTCTGACTTTCAGGATTATGGCACCACCAACAACGCAAAGGGCAGCCTTTAAAGAAAATGCTGGTTCTTATTCCCGGGCCATCGTGGATGGCAAATCGTTTTATATCGAAGACAATTCCGCTCATCGGATTGTAATATGTATATGCTTTAAAATGGAATTAGGCGTAATTTTAAGCGTAGAGGGAGCTGGAAGTGAGCGGTATCAGGAAATCCAACATTCAAACAAACCACGCCCAAATGCACCATACATACAGAAAAACATAGAAATATTTGTTTGAACTATCATGGGAGTAAAATTACATATCATTTTGATATAAATGCAAGAGATGTAAAAATAATCTCTTGATTGGAACGTATTGGAATTACAAAAAATAAGTGTTGTCCGGTATAATGCTATTTCGTTCCTACGGAACTTTGGATTTTTTTTAATGGTCAATCTACCCGTATTTTGTCCCGCTGGGATAGTTCCGCTAGGAACGAAATGTGGGTAGTATTGAAATTATGTTCTCCTATTGAGAAGTTCCGTAGGAACGAAATAGTATCAAGAGTTTCAATAGAATTCCTAATTTTTAACCATGTACCATAGAAATGAAATACAAAAGATAAATAAGAATGTATCGTACACGTTAAATTTAAAAAAGGGGTAATTAAATTTCTAGTTTTTAAGCGAATATGCATAAAAAAGGCCAACAAAAAGTCGGCCTAATAAATTATTTTTCAAATGCGATTATTTTAAACCGCGTTTTTTCAACAAAGGTTCGATGGATGGATCAGCGCCACGGAAATTTTTATAAAGCGTCATTGGCTCATCGGAGCCTCCTTTTGAAATTACATTTTTACGGAATGAATCACCGGTAGCTCTATCAAAAATACCATTTTCAACAAAGGCTTGGTAAGCATCCGAATCTAAAACAGCAGCCCAAATATACACGTAATAACCTGCAGAATAGCCTTCACCACCAAAGGAATGATTAAAATAAGTGCTTCTGTAACGAGGTATAATTTCATCAATTAAACCTAAATCAGACATCGTTTGTTTTTCAAAAGCCAGAACATCCAGATTATCGATATCTTCCACATTATCAATCATATGGTATTTGATATCCAATAAGCTGGCAGCCAAATATTCAGTCGTAATAAAGCCTTGATTAAATTGACTGCTTTTTTGAATTTTGGCAATTAATTCGTCCGGAATAGCTTCGCCGGTTTTATAATGTTTTGCATAAATCTTCAACATTTCAGGTTCTAATGCCCAGTTTTCCATAATTTGAGATGGCAGTTCAACAAAATCTCTTTTAACAGATGTACCTGAAATAGTATTGTATTTAACATTGGATAATAAACCGTGTAAGCCATGACCAAATTCGTGGAAAAGGGTTTGTACTTCATCTATGCTCAAAAGAGAAGGCTCGTTAGCCGTAGGTTTCGTGAAATTTCCAACATTTACAATAACCGGACTTACAAAATCATCACCTGCACCCATTTGTTTACGATACGACGACATCCAGGCGCCGCCTCGTTTACTTGCACGTGGGAAATAATCGACCAATAAAATACCAACATGATCGCCATTTTCTTCCTGAACTTCCCAGGCTTCAACATCTTCGTGATAAACAGGAATGTCGCTGCGGCGAATCATTTTCAAACCATATATGCGATGAACCAATTCGTAAGCTCCAGCTTGAACATTGGCTAGCGAGAAGTAAGGACGAAGTTCTGATTCTTCCAAAGCATATTTTTCTTTTCTTAACTTCTCAGTATAATACCACCAATCCCAACTTTCTAATATGATATGATCGCCTTCTTTGTCAGCAATGGCTTGTAATTCTTTGGCTTCTTGTTTGGTCATTGGCAAAGCAGCATCCCACAACTTGGTCAATAAAGTCATAACGTTTTCAGGCGTTTTTGCCATATTATTATCAATTGCGTAATCGGCAAAAGTTTTGTAACCTAAAAGTTGAGCTTTTTGTAAACGAAGCTTTAAAATTTCTTTGATATTTTCTTTATTATCGTTAGCGTTATTGTTGTTGCCTTGATTCATCCAAGCCGTGTAAATTTCTTTACGGAGCTCGCGGTTATCAGCATATTGTAAGAAAGGGATCCAACTTGGTTTGTCTAAAGTAAAAACCCATTTTCCTTCCATCCCAGCTTCAGTTGCTGCTTCTGCAGCGGCATCTTTTACTGATTCGGGAAGTCCGCTAAGGTCTTTTTCGTTATCAATTACAAGTTTGTAAGCAATACGATCGTTAACTACGTTTTCGCCAAACTGAGGATAAAGCAATGCAAGTTTTCCATTAATTTCGCGCATTTTTGCTTGATCTTCGTCGTTTAAATTTGCACCTCCGCGAACAAATCCATTGTATACTTTATCCAATAAAGCTGTTTGCTCCGTATTTAAAGCTTGTTCGTTCTTAGCTTCAGTTGTCATATTCAATTCTTTTTGCTCGTCGTAAATCGTTTTTACGCGTTCAAATAATTTAGCGTTCAGATTAATATTATCCGAATGAGCAGCGAGTTTTGGCGCAATTTCTTTGTTGATGGCTTTTAACTCATCATTTGTATTGGCGCTAAATTGATTATAAAAAACACTACTAACGCGATCTAAAAGCGCACCACTTTTGTCCATCGCTTCTAGAGTATTTTCGAAAGTAGGAGCCGCTTCGTTATTAGCGATTGCATCAATTTCAGCAGCATGTTCCTTTATCCCTTCTTCAAAAGCAGGAATATAGTCTGATGTTTTTATTTTTGAAAAATCAGGCACTTCAAAAGGCGTTCCATATTCTGCAAAAAAAGGATTGTCTGCCATTTTATTTTGTTTTGTGTTACAGGCCGAAAAGAAAAGGCTCACAGCCAGAAGTATAAAAAATGTTTTTTTCATCATAATTCGTTTTTGTGTTTGAAAAAGCAAATGTAAAGAATATTCAAATGTAAATAAAGCTGCATCTTGCATATTCTGTCGGAAAAATAGGCGGGTGTAATTTTTAAAAAATAGTGCGTCAAAATGATAAAAAATTTTAAATCTTATAGATTCGCAAAGCGATATCTGTACTTTTGCATCAAATTTTGAATTATGACTATTGCATTTATACTTTTTGGAATTGCTGTACTTTTCTTCTATCTGAGTAATTCCGGTGCTAAAAAACAACAACAGAAACAAGCAAAAGCACATCCATCACAAATGAGAACACAGAAAGCCGGCTACGGAAAGTGGATCGGTGGAGGTTTAGGTTGGGCGCTGGGTGGTCCTATTGGCGGTTTGCTCGGCTTTATGTTTGGATCGATGTTCGAGGGTGGAACTAAGGAAAGAACAGGTGGTTTTCAGGGGCATCCCTATGCGGAGCAAAGTCGATCGACACAAGCAGGCGATTTTAGTGTAAGTCTTCTGGTTTTGTCGGCTGCTGTGATGAAAGCCGATGGTGTAGTTAAGAAATCGGAATTGGATTATGTGAAGCGTTTCTTTGTAAGCAATTTTGGAGAAGTAAAAACGGTTCAGTTGATGCAAGTGTTGAAAGAACTGCTCAAAAAAGAGATTAATATTCAGGAAGTCAGTACGCAGATTAGGTCTGCAATGGATTATTCTTCGCGTTTACAACTCTTGCATTATTTGTTTGGCATTGCCGGAGCTGATCGTGTTACTTCTGACTCGGAAATACTTATGATACAGCAAATTGCCGGATTTTTAGGCTTGAGTTCGGGCGATTTCAATTCAGTAAAAGCAATGTTTGTTAAAGATACTGAATCGGCGTATAAAATTTTAGAAATTACACCCGACGCTACGGATAGCGAAGTGAAAAAAGCCTATCATAAGATGGCTATAAAATACCATCCAGATAAAGTGAGCCATTTGGGCGAAGACATGCATAAAGCGGCTGAAGAAAAATTCCAGCAGTTAAATTCCGCTTATGATGAGATTAAGAAACGGCGTGGAATGAATTAATTTGTTAATTAGGTAATGTACTAATGCGATAATTAACACATTAGCACATTAGCACATTAGCACATCAACACATTAGCACATCAACACATCAACACATCAGCGCATTTGCACAGCAATATGATTGACCTAAAAGCTCACACAGAAAAAGCAAATCTAGCTTTAAAAAAGAATAAAAAACTGGCAGCCTCTTTACGCAAAAAGAAACCTAAGGATTTAGATGCGGTTAGCAGCGAATTACACGACAAAGCATTTGCTCATATCGATTGCCTTCAATGTGCCAACTGTTGCAAAACCATTAGTCCTATAGTTACTGATAAAGATATTCAGCGGATAGCCAAACATTTACGTATGCGTCCTGCTCAGTTGGTCGATACCTATTTATTGCTTGATGAAGAACACGACTACGTATTTAAACAGCAGCCTTGCCCGTTTTTAGGCGCTGATAATTATTGTTCTATTTATGAGGTTCGACCAAAAGCTTGTCGCGAATACCCACATACAAATCGCGAAAAATTTTATCAGCTTTTAAATTTAAGTGTGAAGAATACGGTGATTTGTCCGGCGGTTTTGGAAGTGTTTGAAGGCTTGGAGAATCAGTATAAAAAATAAGCGCTTTTCTGAAATAGTAGTGATTTGCTATTCAGAAAAACGCTTGAATTGAGATTCAATTTCGATTATTCCTCTGTATCGGTTTGATTATATGGAATTTCCGTCTCGCAAATGGTTTTTAGCTTTGTTAAACCTTTGTTCCAATCTTCGCCCATCATACTTTCCATATTTACAAAAAGCGATGTAATATTCATTGGATAGGGCATAACGCTTTTAAAACCCCAGGTAACATTGGTTTGCGCACCTTCCTGAACTAATTTTACATAAGCTTTAGCTTCACTTTCGTATGGCGTTAAGAATACTAAATCTGTTTCGAAAAGTGTTGGGGCTTCAATATTTGTAATTGTTTGAGTCCCTTTTCCAACTTCTTTAACTTCACTATCCCAACTTTGCATAGCTCCAATGGTGCCGTCGGTGCCCATAAAACCTTTGGACATAGTGGGGTCTTTTTCATCCCAAGGGTTCCATTTATCCATATCTGCGAGACTATTTGTATTTTCCCAAACCGTTTCTATTGGTGCATTTATAAGGATAGATTTTTCATACACAACATCTTTTGGTACAAACAGAGCGATGAGTAAAACTAGCGCTACAATTACTAAAAGACCAATTCCTAAATACTTTAAAATTTTCATAGTGTTTTTTTTTGAGGTTTTACAATTGAATATTAATTTGCGTTTTAACAACGTGCATATTTTTTCTTTTTGCCGATAGCACCTCTTGCAATTACTTTTTGGATGTATTCCGTCGCCAATGGAACTTTACAAGAGGTATTGCCCACATTTACAGTAACTTTTCCAATTCGCTTACTTATTTCTGTAGCTTTTTTTGTTAATGCTTTAATCGAAGTACCAACTGCGATAACAAAACCATTCATCGTATAACGGACTCTATTTTGGGCATGATGTATTTCTTTTTCAACGCTATCCAATAATTTGGAATACAAATTTATATCAAGTTCATCGTCAGGTTTTAAAGCAATATAGTTTGAAAGAGTTGCCCATCCGGCAGATGCAATATTCTCCCTTGGCGATTTTATCCATTCCAGCGCTAATTCTAAACCGTATCTGCTTTCAGCTGCCACCCATGCAACTGCATATTCTGAAAGATAATACCAATAGGCATTTTCGGCCCAAGTATTTAATTCGTTTTTCGAAATCTTACTGGTATCAGCAATTAGTCCGGCTAAATACATTGCATCCGAATTTCCGGTTGCAAACAATTGAAGCGATAATTCGTGATTGGTTTTTATTTTCTTGACGATTTTTTTTAAGTCTTGCACTTTTACACCAAAAAAAGGCTCACGTGCCCCGTGGCGCAGCAAGACTCTCTTTGTATCATCACTGGCATAAGATTCTAATTCTTTTAAAATAGTGTCGACTGTCATTTACATAAACAATTTAATTTTTCCATCGCTCCAATTTTGGAATTCCATTTGTAAAAAAACCGGTTATGAAACAGGGGAACCCCATTTTTATGAGCTTATCTTTCACAAATTCTTGCATCTTTTGGGCAGAATCAATTTCCGGATTTAGGAATTCGCCAAGTTGATAGCAGTGAGAGCAAAAGGCATCGTTTTTACTTCCATCGGCATTTGTTCCACCACCTAATTCATCTTTTTTGTGCGGCATTCCACAACTTTGGCAATACTTTGATTTTTTCATTAAACTGAAATTTTAATCAGATTAAGAATCAAAGATAAGAAATTTGATGGGTGAGTTTTGTTGTAAAAATGTTAATAAAAGCCTAATATTCAATACTATGTTTAAAATAAAGCAACGCTTTTACCAAGCCGGCATATTATTCCGTGGCCTCCAAAAGAATTAAAAGGCAAAGACTTTACCTGTTTCTCGTTGAGAATTTGCAGGTATTATTTGTTTTATTGGTTAGCCCAATCGGCAATAAGTTTCATTCCTTTTATAACGGAAAAACAGCAGTTATCGATAAACTCTTCCGGAAGCTTTTCGTTTAAAGGAATTGTTTCGCTTAGTGCTAAAGCTTTTGCTCCATCAAAATTAACAAAAGCCAAACGTGCAACCAATGCTTCTTTTGGTAATAAGAAAGCTTCGCCGGGTAATATGGCGACGCCGGTTTCTTCTAATAAATTTTCACACAGCATAGTACTATTTGTAATTCCTCTGGCGTTTAATTTATCCGATAAAGGCGAAAAATCGAGAAACAGATAAAAACCGCCGTCGGGTGACTGAACGCGAATATTGGCCTTGCGGAGTATTCTCACACTTTTATCAGCAAGAAAAGAAAGGATTCTGCGCACATGCCAAAGATAGCGTTCGATTAAAATTCCACCTTTAAAAGCTCTTACCGCAGCAAATTGGATAGGAGCACTTACCGAAGTATAGGTTTCGCTTGCCACGGCAGCCATAGCATTCATAAGCCAATCAAAGTTAGGCGGAAAAGCAAAAGTCCCTAATCGCCATCCTCCGGCGCCACACCATTTTGATAAACCTGAGCTGATTATCGTTCCTTCGGGATAAAAGCGTGCAATTGAAACATGCTTTCCTCTGAAATGCAATTGTCCATAAATTTCGTCTGAAAGAATAATGAGTTCGTGCTTTCGAGCAATGTTGGCAATTTTTTTAAGATCATCTTCAGAATAGGTTCCTCCATCGGGATTAGAAGGATAATTAAGAATTAATAAGCGAGGTCTGAACTGATCGTTTTCCGTTTTTAGGAATTCTGTTAATTCTTTTGGCGTAATTCTCCATTTATTTTCAAAAGTAGTTGGAATGGATTTGATATTTCGACCAATGATTTTTGCTTGCGGAGCATAAGAAACCCAGCTGGGTGTTGGCAATAGTAAGTCGCCATAATAAACCAATTGCAAAATAAACATCAACTCCTTAGAGCCCGGTCCTATAAGTACATTACCTGGTTTGATATCAACATTGTCTTTTTGACGATGAAAATGAGCCACGGCTTGTCGAAGAGATTCCAAACCTTTTACGTTTAAATAATCTTTTTCGTGGGCATGCATTTTTAAAGATTCAACCACGGGATTGGGAACGGGAAATGGCGATTGACCAAGTCCCATGCGATAAATAGTCATGCCTTTGGCACTCAATTTCTTGCTCAACTCGTTAATAGCCAGGGTAGGCGATTGTCCTATTCCTCTTACATTCAGGTTTAAACTAATGTGTTTATTGTTCTTTGCATGTCGATTATCCATATTTTTAATCGTTTTTTTTGAAATTATAAACCTCGCTCTGTAAATGAAATTTATTTAAGTGTGCTTTATTTTATTTGATTTTTTTTGAAGTCCTGAAGAACAGCTAATGCGCGATCATAATCTTGACTGGAGACAATTACCTTAATCGGATTAGCTCCGCCACCAGCAGCATGCCAAGGAAAATTTGTGCCAATAATGTCATCTTTTAAATAACTTTCTATTTCGGCATTCTCTAGTAAACTTTTGAGCAAATCAGCCTCCCAAAGCGTTCCGGAAAAAAGCTCAACGGCTCTAATATCATCATTCATATTGCCTTATTTTTGTTTCGATAAAGATAAAAACAAACAGGGGATATGCCAATTAAATCGATTGATTAATTTCAGTGAAAATCAATTCGCTATTTTGGAGTGCGCGAAAGGAAAGCTTTTTATCAGACGGCACTTTTATTACAAGTAAATCGCCTTGGTGTATTTTCTCGTTTTTATTATTTAGTTCAATGCTGATTGTTCCCAAAAAGATATAAACAAACAAAGAGCTGTAACGTTTTGAAATTGAATAATTTAAAATTTTACTTTTCTCGATTTCATGTGCTTTAATTGAACCTGAAGTACCATTCCGTGTCATCAAATTAAAGTCGGTACATTTCCCTGCTGAAGTTGTTTTCCAGTCGCCTTCAAAGTTATCTACATCAAATTTATTGAGTTTTTTGGCGTATCTGTTTTCGTGTTTTATTTCTATGCTACCTTCTAAAATCATTATTTTTCTAGAAATAGCGGGTAATGAAGTAAAGGAAGAAATTTCCGATTCAACCTTGGCTGTGCTCAATCGAAAATCGAAATTCAGTTCTTTATATTGAGCATCGGAAGGTGAAATGTAAAGTTGGGTACTTGTTCCGCCCGACCAAAGCGTAGTTTTAAATTCAGCGGCTCGAAGGATTTGAAAGTCAATACTAGGCATTTGAATCATGTTTATTTCTCAATGCGCTTTAAAATATCGTTGAGCATTTCTATTTGAACCTTATGTATTTCGATGACTTCTTGTTGTTGACTGATAATGAGATGGTCGATTTTTTCGTGCAACATCCTGATTTCTAATTCCGATTTCAGGTTGATCATATAGTCTTTTTTACCTCTTTCGCGGTCTTTTTCTTCTTGACGATTTTGACTCATCATAATGACCGGTGCTTGAACTGCAGCCAAACTGGATAAGATTAAATTTAGCAGAATAAAGGGGTAAGGGTCGAAGCCTTTATTCGCTAAAAAAACAATATTGAGCATAATCCATAACAGTAGAAAAACTGTAAAGGAGATGATAAAAGTCCAACTGCCTCCAAAAGATGCCACTTTATCCGCAATGCGTTGTCCAAAAGTCATCGATTCGCCTTCGTCGTTATCTAGTTTGTCGGACAAGGTGTTTTTATCTTTTAACGAAAACAATACGGTATGGTCTAAATCGCTTAAACTGCCTAATTGATTGGTTAAGAATTCTTCGACATATTTTTGGCGATAGTTGTTTAATTCGCTCATGGCCAAAAATTTGTCGGTCGTGAATTCAGGATTGTCTTTTTCAATCAATTTAAAAATAGAGCTTCGAATTGTTTTACCTGAAACTCTTTCTTCTATTGGGAATTCGCTATTGGATAAATCGCTACGAAATATTTTTGCTTTTTTTGATGTACTCATTGTTAAGTTTAATGTTTTTGTAAATCCGCTATAAGCCTGTATATCAATGGCATATATTTAAAATGTATAACTAAGCACTGAATTTACCATGTGCGCATATAATTCAGCATCACCCAAAAAAGGATAAATCCAAGAATGATTAAGTAGGTAAATAAATTACCGAAATTTAGCGTATAGCCTCTGTATTTATACTTTTTGGGAACAAAGATTCTGGAGTCGGCCGGATTATAATAAAAGACGCCCTTCCAGTTTTTCGGGTCTTTATCGAGCAAATCGTAATTTCTTCTTTTTTTCTTTGCCTTCATTTTTCATTGTCTTTTCTCAAGATAAAGATAAGGATTACTCGTGAATTGTACAATTTAAGTTTTCTAAATCCAAATTTCCAAGATTCGCTGGTTTACGCTGAAGTATATATCCAGTTGATGGGGTAAATTCTTATATCTCTACCGGACATAATAAACCCGTAATACACTATCAATCAATAGCGTGTAATTTCATAATAGTCGGTAAAGCGACCTATTTTTAGTGGAATAATTAGTCAGTTCCGGTGCAAAGTACCAGTGATAAATACAAAATCTCAACGATTGCTTAAATCGAGAAATGTAAGAAAATAGTGGTTTAAATCCAGAATGAAAAAGAATTAATGTTTCTCTGCAGGAGAATAGGGCAAATGCGAGTCGTGTAATATGATCTTTAATTTACCCTCTTCATTTTTGGTATAAGCAAAAGAATATTCGACTTTAACTTCCTCTCCACCTTGTTGGGGAGTAAAATAATAATTGCCCATTGCAACAGCAATATTCCCTATGATTTTAGTTCCGATATTTTCCCAGCGAACACTAGACCAGGGCTTTATGGCGAAACCGTGATCTTCGGAATAGTTTTCATTTCCAGCTACAAAATAAGATAGAGCACCTTCTAAATCTGTTCTGAATTGCTTTTCCGATGCCATAGTTGGCTTAAACAAAACATAACCTTGGTCGTAATAATAAAAATCATTGATATGGTTAAGTGCTGCAGTAGTGTAATCTCCGTCTTCAAGATACACTTTTCCTATTTTTACAATTCCTTCACCCCAGGCTTTTTGTGCATCCAAAACTTCTTGCTCGGTAATAGTGGCTTCCGATTGCGTTTGATTTAAAGCTTGTGCTTGCTGATCCTGAGGCTTTTGATTGCAGGATGTAAAGCCCAAAGTCAATAAAACCGCTAAAATTGTAAGGTTAATAGGGACATTAAAATTAATTTTTAATTTTTTTGTTTTCATTTTTTTAGGTTTAGTATTTTCTCTACTCTTTTAAGGATTTTTGAGAATCTCCTGTTTTTCGGTATATTCGATTCATTGTATTGCCTTTCTTCTTTGCATGGCTAAATTTCTACCAAAGATACAAAAGCAAGCCAAAATTGATGGTTGGGATCAATCATTGTCTGAATTTTGGATGAAAAAATGTAATTTTCTTGGGTCAAATCGGAATTTATGGGCTTTAAATTAATATTTTCTCTGGCTTATTTACCGCCATTGGCTATTTTGTTTTGGTAAAGATAAGTATTGCCATGGAAGAGTATATATAGAGTTTTACAAAACCGAAGTGGAATATCTGTTTGATTAAAAATCGCTGCAAATCATATAAGTATTAAATGGAAAAAATTTCAAAAATAACTTGTAGTGCACACTATATGAATAGAATATAGTTAATAAGGTATGGATTAAGAGCATAATATTTGATGGGAGGAAAGAAATGTTTATACAAAATCATTTCTGAAGGTTAAATGGTAAGTTTTTTGCGTTTTTAATTTTGTTTTTCCAATAGATGTTTATTAAGCCCGAAAATTTTGCAGAAAAAATTTCTAATAATTGATATATCAATTATATTTGTATCAAATATAGAATTATGAAAGTGCCCTCAAAAACCATATTTTTTACGATTGAGAAAACGATAAAGCGTTACCGAAAATTTTCGAAAGATAATTTCTTAAAAGTGCTTGATGATATTACAATCGATCAAAAATTAATATTGCAATACCTCAACGATTATCCGGAATTGAGTCAGAAGGAAATCGCCGAATTGGTATTTAAAGACAACGCCTCTTTAACCCGTATGATTGATAGTATGGTGAATAAGAAAATACTTTACCGAACCATCAACGATGGGGATAGAAGAAGGTATAAACTTAAGATTACGGCCAAAGGAAAAGAAATTTTAGACAAACTAGCGCCTGTAATCATCGAAAATAGAAGAAGGGCACTGGCAAATATAACGGTTGAAGAAATGGTTCAGCTCGAAAAAACATTAAATAAAATACTATCAAACCTTGAATAAATTATGAGAAAAATAAAAAACGGCTTAATTGTATTGCTTTTTACAGCGTTTTCGTTTGGCATTTGCAAAGCACAAGTTTATCCGGACAACAGTTGGATTAACGCCGAAAACCCAATCGCAATGGGATGGGGAGAATCTGAGCGTTCAGCATTTATGCATTATTTAATTGATAGCACGCATATTACGGGATTGCTGATTATACAGCAAGGAAAAATAGTGTTTGAGTATGGCGATATTGAGGAAAATAGTTATATCGCATCGTGCAGAAAAAGCGTGCTTGCTTTATTGTATGGAAAATATGTAGAAAATGGTACAATTAAGCTCGACAAAACGCTTGGAGAGTTAAGTATTAACGACGTATCCGAATTACTTCCTATCGAAAAAACAGCAAAAATCAGCGATGTGATTTCAGCCCGATCGGGTGTTTATTTGCATGGATCTAATGGAGGTGATCTTCGGAGTTTTGCGCCTGAAAGAGGCACGGTTAAGCCTGGAGAACATTGGCTATACAGCAATTGGGATTTTAATGTTGCCGGATATATCTTCGAACAAGAAACAAAAAAATCGATCTTCGATGAAGTTGAAACACAGCTCGCTATACCTTTGCATATGGAGGATTGGGACAAATCGCTTCAACAGAAAATGGGCAATTATGAGGTATCAAAATTCCCGGCTTACCATATGTGGTTTTCTACCAGAGATATGGCTCGTATTGGTTTGCTTATGCTACGAAAAGGCCAATGGAAAGGCCAACAAATTATCCCGGAATTTTGGATAAACGAAATAGTCGCACAGCGGACATCCTATAGCGAAGCCCAAAAAAGCGCGCCTGTTTTAAAAAAAGATGGATTGGATTTGGGCTACGGATATATGTGGTGGCTGATAGAAAATACGAATGATTATAGAATGAAAAATGCGTTTTCAGCACAAGGTGCTATTGGTCAGAATATTACGGTTTTTCCGGAGATTGATGTTGTAGTGGCTTATAAAACCAAAAGTATCTATCGCAGGAGAAACTCGATTCAAACGCAAATGGAAATCTTAAAAAAAGCAATAGAAATGTATCACCCGAAAACGAATAATTTATAGGTTTTAATATTTGATTATGAGAACAATCAAACTACTATTTGTATTCATTATTATAGCAACAAGCGTGACTGCACAAGAAAATAATATCAGTGAAAAACAAGGATCAAAAAAAGACAATTTGCGCGATAGAAACTATCTTATTGCATTTTTGGATACCATTTGGCATGCAGAACAAGACCCAATCAGATCACGCGATGCGATGATCGAAAAATATGGTGCTGATTCGGAACAAATGGAGCATTTTCAAAAAATATACAAGAAAAACCATGTGGAGAATGAAAGAAAAATTAGATATCTTTTAGATACTTATGGTTGGCCTGAAAAAGAGTTGAGCGGCGATATGGGCAACTGGACCATTTGTAATGTTATTCAACATGCCGATAATGACATCCGTTTAAAATACTTGCCTATGATGAGACAAGCGGTTGCCGACAAAAGATTAGAAGCCAGATTTTTAGTTAGAGCAGAAGATAGAATAGCCACAGAACGAGGCGATTTGCAGATTTACGGTGGGCAAATGAAATATTATCCCGAAACAAAAACATTTAATGTTTGGCCTGTTTACGATCCCGTTAATATCGACAAACGACGTGCAAAATTAGGACTTGAACCCATAGCTCCCTTTCTGAAAAGAAGATTTAATTTTGAATGGAATCTGGAAGAACAGCTAAAAAGAACGGAAGCTTTTGAGAAAGAAAAGCAAAACAAAAAGAAAGAGATCAATGCAAACTAAACTGATCTTTATTCAATGGCTTGAGTTTTAAATCTCCTTACATCAAATTTAGCATACTAAAAAGCCCAAAAGAAATTAGCTTTCTCTTGGGCTTTAATTGTTTTAAACGCTGATTGCTATTGCTTTTGAGG
Organism: Bacteroidales bacterium; assembly: GCA_016929955.1. Classification (GTDB taxonomy): domain Bacteria; phylum Bacteroidota; class Bacteroidia; order Bacteroidales; family UBA12170; genus UBA12170. Next base: position 36,079 of record JAFGHU010000180.1, read on the forward strand.
CAAATCCCAATTCATATCAAATCGTGCTTTTAAATAGGGTTTTAATGGACCCAAACCTATTTCTGCTCTGCGTTTGTCGACATATTCCGGATCTTTTATTGGGTAAAGCTCACGCTTCAGATTGTCAAGTCTGATTTGTGTGCCATACAACTGTTCTTTTCCTTCTTCAACCAATAAGCGATCGCGCATTTTGGCATAGCGAAGCGCTTGAGCTTCTCCTTTTTTAAAGGCTTCTTCCAAAAGCGGGAAATATTTTGCTCTAAGTTCATAATTTGTATGATTGATGATAAGTGCAGCTCCTGCAGCGGCATATTCAGTCACTTCTGATGCCGTTGGCCAGCCGTATTTATCAAAAAGTTCCAAAAGCATCGCTGTATTTTCCTGCTTGTTTTTTTCTTCCATATATAGAACCGGGAATATGGCCGGCGTGCTAAAATAGCCTCCGTTTTCGATGAATTTTTTGCGTTCTATATTTCCTGCATACATAAACCCTTGGTCTTTAATAATCATCCTAAACAAAGCCTTTGCAAATGCTTTGTTTTTGATAGGGCCATTTTTAGCTTCGTATTTTCGAATTTGCTCATTTTCAATAGTTTCCCATTTTGGATTGTCGATAATACTTAAAAAATCAGGATCGTATAAAGCCTTTAAAGAAGAGTCGTTTTTAAGCGCTATATTTAAGAAATAAAAGCAGGTGTCGCTCATTGGTGCGCTCCATAAAAGAGCCGTAGTTGATGCGATTTTATACGACACTTCGGCTGTTGGATGCGCTGCCATCGATTGGGCATAGTTCATCAGTGCAGGCATTAGCAACCCCTCTTTTTTGAGGCTATCGCCCAAAAGTGTATAGTCTTGTCCGTAGGCAAACTGCATAAGGACAAGCGTTAAGAAAAGTGTATATAGTTTTCTCATTTTGTAAGGTTTTTTAGTTATTATTAAATAAGAATGGATTAAAATATATGTTTTTGGCGATACAATTTTCTATTCCTTATCGTTATTGTAGATATATTTAAAGCCTTTATATAAAGCGATTAAAGGAACAGATCTGTGGTCTTCTTCTTCAAAATATTCTATTTCGACATTTAACTTTCCATCAGACTTCTTTTTCAATAATGCAAAAAGCATGTCGTGTCTTTTTTTATTTCTTTCGTAATTTCGTTCTCCTTGATTTGCTGTTGCGATATATAATTTTTTATTCAGCACTATTGGAGAAATAGTATCAATTTTAGCCTGCATCATTTCTGCATCCCACCAAATACTGGGGTCGATGACTAGAAAAGCATCAAAAATGCTGTTTTTATCCATATACGAATTTAAGGCAAGAAGACCACCTAAAGAATGACCGACGAGCGTTCTGAACGTTTCTGTTCTATAGTGCTCATCGATATATGGAAAAAGTTCCTGTTCGATAAATCGTAAGAAGTCTCTTCCTCCGCCCATTGTATTTGCGCGTTTGGTCTTTATCTTTGTTACAGTAAAATCGTGCTCGCGATCGTTATTTTCAATGGCTATCAAAATAGCTTCTGGCATATCATAATATCGATTTCGGGCTGAACTCATAAAATGGATAGTCGCAGCCGCAGTTTTAAAATAAGTATATCCATCCAGCAAAATGACAACGGGATAGTGTTTTTCGATATTAGCTTCATCGTAGTACGAATCAGGAAGACTGATTAAACAAGTTCTTTCTTCATTTACTATTTTCGAGTGGATTTTAAACGATTTTCCAAGGCTAATTTCTGTATTCTCCTGAGCACTTAAAACACTAACAGAAAAAAGCAGTACGCCAATGAAGATGCTGATTTTATTTATCATCATAAAAAAATTAATTCTTAGTTTTTTATTGTTTTTTTGAGGTTTTAGCTTGCATTAGCTTTGCACACTTCACTCTATTTTTTACTTAGTCTTTTGATCTGATTTTCAAACTCTAATTCTCTTTTATAATTGTACTTTTTGGAGGTTTCAATCGCTTGTTTATAAACTGAAATAGCCTCTTCGATCTTTTTATCTAGTTCTAAAGTATTTGCTAACAAATTCATTAATCCAACATCAAAAGGATAAGCTTCCACGCTTCTTTTAAGAACCGTAATGGCTTCCTGATATTTTTCTTTTTCTCTCAAACTCAAGGCTAAACCAACATAGGCTTCTGCAGCTTGTTTCGCCGATTTCCCATACTTATTTATAATATAGTTTTCGTGATTCAGAAACTTTATGTCGCTGTAATTTTCATAGATGTCTTCAGGAAATGTCATATCGGAAAAGACATATTTTAATCCATAATAATTGGATAATAAAGTGGATGACATATGTCCTTCTTTTTCAATTTCTTTGTGCTCAAAACGTAATTCGTCGGGTTTGTTATCAGTAATAACATTCACAAAGTTTTTTAATTCTTTGCGCATACCATAATCTGTTCCGGATTCGTAAGTACCAATACCAAAAAACAGGGCTTTATTTAAATCGTGATTTTCTTTGAAAAAGGATTTCGCTTTTTGCGTTAATTCCTCTCCATTCCACCACATGGCAGGGCTCATAATGATAAAAGCATCGAATAAATCAGGCTTTTCGATTAGCGTTGTAGCCGCGAATAACCCGCCTAAAGAATGACCTTCCAAAACTTTAAAAGAGTTGGTTCTATAATTTGTATTGACGTAGGGGATCAATTCTTTTTCTATAAACTCCAGAAAATTTTTTCCTCCACCACTTCCAGGATTATTTTCGCTTATGGAAAACGTAAAATCACGCAAGCGATTGGTGCTTTCAATCCCTACAATTATTAGCGGTGGGATACTCCCTGTTCTTGCCAAGACTTCTGTTGTGCCCATTACATGCCATATATTTTGTAAGCCATCGGTTAAATAAAGTACGGGATAATGTGCACCTGAAGTCGCATAATCTTTGGGCAATGCAATTATTACAGGTCGATCTTCGTTTAAAAACTTTGATTTTATATAGTACTTGGTTCCTATAGTTAGTTCCGTGGGATTTTGCTCTTTTTTTGAGTTTTCAATATTGCTTTTCGATTGAAATCCCGAGGATAAAACTAGGAAAAGTAGACTATTTATTATTAGTTTAATCATTATATTGTTGTTTTAGATTCTTAGAATAAGTTCTGTTTTTGGAAATTAAGGTGAATGCGTTTATGCTCCATTATTTGATATTTTTTACACGTCTATAAACCCCAATTGTTTCATAACTGTAGTTCTGTCAAAAACTTGCGTGTGACCGCAAATCAAATCATCTTTAAAATGATAGATGGTCATGCCCCTTGTGTTTATCGCTTTATTTGTAGGTGGATATTCGCCTATCATCCCCCGGTTTGTTCCTGTTAAAATCCAGGTTATAGCCACGAGGTTATCATCTTCAATAGCCGAGGTTATTTCAAAATTCATATCCGGAAATGAATCGAATGAATAATTCAGTCGGGTTTTAAATTCTTCGTGATCCAGTATTTTTCCTTCCCAGGGATCAGATGTATCGAGGTGAATAGTATATTGACGATGAACATATTTTTCTACTTTATCAAAACGTTTTTTGTTCCAAATCTCATTCATAAATTCCCGAAGGAAATCTTCTTTTTTCATTGTGATTCTTTTTTTCGTGGCAAGGTGTATATTCCAAATAACCACTGATTTAACACTTTATTCTAGCAATTTATACGCATTATTTTTAATGCAAAATTTTTATCTTTCAATAAACATATACTCTGCATATCGGATAGCTGTTGCGAACAAATTTTTACGATCTCTGGCTTTTTCTTTGAGTTCTTCCATTAGGTTTTTATCGATAAGATGCCCTTTTATCATCACCCATTCCGGATCTTTTAAAGCACTTAAATCCATTAGGGGGTTTTTTGACGTCAATATAAAATTGGCCAGTTTACCTTGTTCAATGCTTCCAACATTTTTCAAAATTTGATGTGATCGAGTTGGATTTATTGTTGCCGTTTTTAAAGCTTCATAATTGCTTAATTCTGCTGATTTGTATAGCGCAAGTTCCTCATGAATCGAAAAGCCGGGCGCCGTAATCCCAATTCCGGCATCTGTTCCACAGATCATATTAACGCCTTCTTCATTCATTTTTTTAATGCAATATTTATGAAACTGATGCTGCTTTAAGATATAAGCCGTTATGCTACTATCGTTTTCTTTTTGATTTTTCCATCGTTCATATTGCACCTGACTATCGCTGATTTGTATCAATGGATTCATATAATGCACTTGCTCGCTTTGCATGATCGTTTCCGACTGATTAAGCATTTCAAAAATTTTGTAGTAACCTACTAAAGTGGGACAAAAAGAAGTTTGAGTTTTCGCAAACTTTTGAATTACAGTTTCTAGGCCTATGCTATCGAGATGATAATCAAGTGCTTGTTGCACGATTTCTTCGGCATGTTCAAGGCTTTTAATTTGAGGATGAAATTGCTGAAGATAGGGAATTTCATGACTAGGATGAGAAACTATAGGAATATCGTCAATTAGCGATTGTTCCAAAATTGCTTTTTCCAAATCCTCTGGCAAACCGGCATAGGTTTTAATAAAGTTGTAGCCTCTCTTTTCATATTCGGTAACCAATTGTCTTGCTTCTTCTGGTGTGCTAATTTGGACTTTGTCATCGCCTAAATCCTCTTTACCGGTTAATTTTGGACTTGAAGTTAAAAAGACAGGACTTAATAGTTTGTCTTGCTCAACTTCTTTTTTTATTCGCAGGTGTTGAGGCATTCCCCACATATTACGAATAGTCGTTACACCGTTAGCAAGATAGAGACCCAATTCGCATTTGTCCCAAACATGAACATGCATATCCATTAATCCGGGCGAGAGATAAGCACCTTTCGCGTCGATTACTTCCATATCCACTGTGTCGATATGCTTCCCAATTTGTTCTATTTTTCCATGAACGATTTTGATACTTGTATTCGTTAAAACAGTATCAGAAGTCATCGGAATTATGTTGACATCCTTAATGATATAAGTGTTTCTTTTTGTTTCGGAATGATTTTTTACTTTCAAATAGGAAGTGTTCCAGGCATCGATCAAAAGTATGGATACAAGGGCAATGATAACTAGCACAACAAGCGCTAAACCTATTTTTAGTATTTGTTTTAAGCGTTTCATTATTTTGTGTTTTTAGGTTTACCTCCTTTTATTACCAGCCAAATAGCAAATGCTAATTCGCCAATAGCCATTGGGAGCATTAATACTTGTTCAACTTGCATAATACTTTCTACCTCTAGGGAAAAAAGTGCTTTAGCAACGTGGATTCCAAAATAGCTTATCCCTGCAAATAAAAGTAACCAAGCAAAAATAGTTGGAACAGCTGAAGATTTCAAGGTCAATACACTTAGACTTATCAAATGGAGTCCAAAAACGATGAGGCCAAGCGACCAATAATGGTTAAAGGAATCTAAAGCAGACATTATCGCTGCGGCATCAGTTTTCTCCTTTACTAAAGGCAGAACAGCAATTAAATACGAAATAGCAATGCCCAGAAAAAGTGTGTAAACAATTCTAAAAATGGCAGTTAATAAGGCTAGATTTTTCTTTGCATCTCTAAAGAATTGATAAATTCCCCAAGCAACTACTAAATCGAGAATTAAAATAAAAACCCATCCCACAATGCCGCTAACAAACAAATCTAATGAAGATTGTAAATTTTTATAGGTCTCGATTTCGTTTCCCATTAGTACAATACTGTTGAAAACATAACCATAAGAATAGCCGGCTACTAAGGCCATAACGAGGATTGAAATGCCGGCCCAAAGTGCGTATTTTCTTGTATTATTCATAACTATAAGTTTTTGTATTAACAATTACGATATTTCCTTTTTTATGACCGCTTTCGATATAATTGTGCGCTTGTGCCAGTTTTTCTAAAGGAAACTGTCGATCGATTAGCGTTTTTAGTTTGCCTTCTTTATACATCTCCGCCAATTCAGTAAAGAGTGCTTTTAGTTTAGTCATCGTGTTTGTTCCTGTTGCTTGAAACTTTACTTTCTTTCGACCAAAAAATGTCGTACTTACGATTTGTAGTAAAACCGAAAACTTTAAAACAGGAGTGAGGTAAATTCCTCTTTCTGTTAAAATGTTTTTGCATTTATTAAAAGAGCTCTTTCCCACAGTATCAAAAACGATATCGAATTTTGTATTCGATTTTGTAAAATCTTCCTTATGGTAATCGATAACTGCATCAGCTCCCAGCGATTTTATCAGTCCGGCATTTTTGCCGCTGCATACGGCCGTAATATGGGCGCCCATATACTTGGCGATTTGAACGGCAGCATTTCCCAAAGCCCCGGAAGCGCCATTAATAAGAACTTTTTGTCCTTTTTTTAGCTCGGCTATTTCTTTTAAAAAATTAAGCGAAGTGATAAATCCATCGCAAAAGCTGGCAGCTTCCGTAAAGCTCAAATTCTCGGGCATAGAAAGTATGACTTCATTTTCTGAAATCGTAAGGAATTCAGCGTTAGTGCCAAAATTAAGGAAAGTTCCGCCAAAGACACGATCGCCTTTTTTAAAGCTTATAACCTTATCGCCAATATTTTCCACTATACCGGAGAATCCGGTACCGGGAATTGGTTTTTTTGGTTTTGAAAATCCTAAAAAAAGCCGGGAGACAAGTGGTGTTCCTTTGCGCATTTGCGTGTCGGCTGTTGTAGCAGAAGCAGTCATCACTTTTACCAACACTTCATCGGCCTTGGGTTGAGGCTTTTCTATATCTTGAAGTTGTAACACATCAGGAGATCCGTATCCTGTTGTTAGCATCGCTTTCATTTTTTCTGAACCCATATCATTATTCTTAAATTCACGACAAAACTACAAAGCAGAAAATGGGTATCGGTTCGGATTATTAAAAAAGAGGTTCTGCTTTATAAATCAGAACTGATTTTTGCGATTAGGAAATCTTTTTTTGATATTCCTTAGGCGTAATTCCAAATTCTTTTTTAAAGCTTGTATTGAAAACCGTTTTTGAATTGAAACCACTTTCGTAGGCTAGGCCGATAATAGAAATATTTGCGTTTTCAGGATTTTTTGCCAATTCCTTAAAGTGATTGAGGCGGTAGAGGTTGATAAATTCATTGAACTTTTTCCCCAAGTATTCATTCAATAGCCAGGAAAGTTGATTTGGATGAATTTCAAGCTGATTGGCCAAATCGCGTAAGGAAATAGAAGGATTAAGATAGGGTTTTTCGCTGTCTACATAAATTAGAATTTTATCGGCCAATGCAACTGCTGTTTTATTATCGAGTAAAGGCTTTTTTTTCGCGATGCTTTTTTCAGCTTTAATCTTACCGTAGAGTTTGTTGTGATAAACTCCATAACGCTCATCATTTACTAAACCTTTAACTAATGGATCAGAAAAACTTAGAAGTAAAACCGACGATTTCATCTTCAATGAATTCTCCAATACTTCAAAGGCTTTATCATTTTTGTGTAAATTGGCATAGGCTAAAAACAAGTAAGAATGGGCTTGAAATGCGCCAGGATTTTCGGCTTCTTTCTCTACTGAATTTAAAAGAGTTAAGGCATTTTTCTCATCCCCTTTAAAAATTGCAGTAAGGCAAAGGATGCCCAATTTTTCGTGAGGAATTAAGATTTCTTTAGGTGCGTTTTCGATACGCGCGAGCAGCTCGTCATATTTTTTCTGAAAAAGCATACAATAGGACTGAACGACAAAAGCTGGAATATTTTTCGGATTTTTAAGCAGTAAATCATCCAGAATAGGCATCGCTTTATCATAAGCTTTGGAACGGTAATAAAAATAAGCCTGGTAAAAAATGGTTTCCTGATTTAAGGGGTCGATACTCAATGCGAATTGTAAATGATGTTTTGCTTTTTGCATATCGCCCGAAAGCATATATAAAAAAGCTATATATTGTTGCGCCTCCGGATAACTGGGTTTGAGTTGTACCGATTTAGAGATATGCAAAAAAGCATCTTCAAAATGGCAATCGGTAAAAAAGGAGAGATTGGCCAATAAATAATGAACCCCCGCATTTTGTGGATCTAGGGCATAGGCTTTGTGCGTATTTTCAACCGCTTTTTTCCAGGCTATATCGGGAGCCATAAATTGAGTTGTGGCCATAAAGCTGTAGGCATCAGCCAGTCCAACATAGGCCTCAGTAAAGTTCGCGTCAATTTCTATTGCTTTGTTAAACAGATCGATAGAGGCGTTTACGTCTTCGGGATTCCATTTGTTGAAATGAAATTTTGCTTTTAATACATATTCGTAAGCATCCAGTTTGTTGGTCTTGTTCTGTACTAAATGTTCGCTGATTTCCAGATGGCCAAGCTGTTCGCGAAGCTTTTCCGCAATCAAAAGACTAATTTCATCTTGAACTTCCAGGATATTTTCCAAACTTCTGTCCCAGGTTTCCGACCAGAAATGGAAGTCGTCGGCTGCTTGAATTAACTGTGCAGTTATTCTAACTTTATTGGATGCAATGCGCACGCTTCCTTCAAGAATAACCTCAACCTTTAGTTTGTCAGCAATTTGTTTTAAGGTAAATGCTTTGTTTTTAAAATAAAACGACGATGTTCGGGAAATGACTTTTAATTCACCGATTTGTGCTAAGGCATTGATTATTTCTTCTGTGATACCATCGCTAAAATATTCGAAATCCTTATCTGAGCTAATGTTTACAAAAGGAAGAACCGCTATGGTTTTATCTTTAAATTTTGATTTCATTTCAAGTTCACTTTTTTAAGCTTTTTAAAAGCTATTCATGCAAAAAGGCTTGACGCTGTTTTGTATTTGATCTTAAAACAATAATTCAAAACGGTATAATAAACATGGCAATAAGGTGCTATCGCGATGATTATTAAGCTGTTTCGACCAGGTTTTTCATATCCCTATTTATGCTCTAGATATTTTTTCCTATTTCCCTAAAAAGTACAAAGTGTTTTATAAATATTGCTAGGCCCAATTTTATTTACATAGCAAAAATCAAAATTAGACATTTTTGTTAAACTTGATTTCTGTTTTTTGGCTATTTTGCCCTTGTGCTTCCAGAAAGGATCGGAAATGACTTTCTGAAAAAGGTATAATCTATTGGTTATCAACATTAAATAAGTAAAAGGGATACAATCACTTTTAATTTATTTTAAAGGTCTTTTTTTAATCATTCCCCCTTTTGCATCTTTAATGCTGTGCATAACAATAAAAGCATCGCTATCAATTTTATCTATTTCTGTATGTAATTTCGATAATTCCAGTCGTGTTATTAAGGTATAAACAATATCGGTTTGTCGAAGCGGTTCACCTCTTTTAGCAAAGCCTTTTTTCCCGGTGTATAAAGTACAACCCCGGCCCATTTTTTCGATAATGGCCAGTCTGATTTCTTCCGATTTATCAGAAATAATGGTTACGCCAATATATTCTTCAACACCGGTAACTACAAAATCGACGGTTTTTGAAGCTGATAAATAGGTTAAAATAGCATATAAAGCGATTTCAATTGAAAAAACATAAGCGGCAATGGCAAATATGATGATATTAAAAATGAGTATCACATCGCCAATTGTTAAAGAGGTTTTTCGACTAATAAAAACGGCCAGCACTTCTGTTCCATCAATTACAGAGCCTCCACGTACAGCTAAACCTATTCCTAATCCCAGGAAAAAACCACCAAAAACAGCAATTAAAAGTTTGTCGTCGGTAATCGAGACAAAAGGAAATAAGTGGATGGTAATGGCAAGCAAAAAAATCGCTATTATGCTTTTAATAGCAAATGATTTGCTAATGGTATAATAGGCTAAAATCAAAAACGGAATATTGATCAAAACAATTAACACGGAAAGCGATATTCCTGTTAATTCGGTAGTAATCAGAGAAATACCTGTAACGCCGCCATCCAGAAAAGAATTGGGGAGCAAGAAACCTTTTAAACCAAAGCTTGCAGACAATACGCCTAAGATTATCAGGAAACTATCGTGAAAGATATGCTTAAATTCGATTTTCGTATTTTCAATTTCTTTTTCATATTGATATGGAGATGGCTTTTTGGCCTTCTTTTTAAGTTGATGCCTAACGGCCTCTACGATTATATATTGAAAAATGGGGTTCATTTTATTGTTTTATTTATTACGATTAGCAAATTAGATGGTGATATTCTTTCAATTGAGTCGCATTTGCATACGATTTACAGCTCATTTTCTTTTCAATCATTTTATCCAAATATAAGAAAAAAAAGCAGGCGTTGAGGAAATAATTAAAACGTAAGACTTTAAAAAAAGGTTGAGGTTGAGGATAAGGATGAGATTGAGGGGGCGGTTTTTTTAGGGTGCACTAAATCTTTAATACTGATATTCATAAGGCAACCAATCTGCAATGCGTTGTTCGCCCATTGCGCCTTTCCAATGTATTCCGGCGGCAATAAAAAAACCAGATTCATCAAAATAAACACGATCGAATAAAAAACGAATTCGGCTGATTTTTCTATCAAAATAAATGTATATATCTTGCTTATAATTAAAGAATTTCCGGCCTCCTTTCTGTGATACAAGATCTTCTTCGTTCAATTTTTGATAGTTCAGTGTGGTAACAGTAAAACCATTCGACTGCAAGCGGTTTAACCATAAAGCACGAATAAAGTGCATTCTCGATCCCAGATAGCATAGTTCTCGTTTTTCTTTGATTTTATGCTGATCTTGTGCTGCTATATTCCTTTCTTTGAACTGTATATTTCCTTCAAAATAAGTAGATTGCGTTTGTTTATAATACTCAAATTTATCGAGGTAGTAAGTCACCTGATAAGCCAAGGCTTTGTTTTCTACTTGAATTGGGTTTAAGGCAAAGACTTTTATCGTATCTTTATCTGTTTCGTAGTTGAATGTGATATCTTCTTCGTTTAATAGTGTACACAAAAGCGCATTTTCAGTAGTTCCTAAAAACTCCTCTTTAAACAATTTCAGGTATCGTTTTCTTTTTCGTTTAAGCGATTTGGCTTGAATAGTTGTTTCGCTTAGTTGATAAATCTTGGGTTTTAAATAGATGATTAAAGGCTCATCAAACTGATAATCGTAAAGCGTAACAGAAAAATAGCCTATAGCGCTAATGGTTATCGGCATCAATTTATTTTTTGAGCAGTCCAACTCAAAATTTCCCTGCTCATTCGCAATAGCTCCAACATAAGTACCGTTAAAATAGGCCGTTGCACAACAAATTGCTGTTTTGTCTTTTTCGTCTAGGACACAACCCGTAATGACCTGAGTGTAAGCCTGTTTGATAAATAGAATAAGCAGTATAGAAAAGAGAAACTTTCTCATTTTGCGATAAGGTTTTGTTCAAATGTCAATCAAAAGTTTGCCAAAGCTTTAGCTCCTTCTAAAACAAAGCGCATTTCCGCAGCTTTTTGCAAATGTATGGTTTGTTCGTTTTTGGTTTTTAAGGTAATATCTGTTAAGGAAAAATCATCTTTATTAAAACATACTTCAATGGCTTCGCTATAAAACAAGAAATTATTTTCAGTCTCCGAGAGCGAATAACTCTGTTTTCCATTTTTATAATTTAACACGAGCTCTTTGTTTAATTTTTCCAAAAAATAGCCTTCTTGATTTTGCGCATAGCTTTCTTTTGTTAAATAAACGTGGGGCTTATCTTTATAGGGTTCGCCTGCTGTCGGACAAAATGTTGTACAGTTTCCACAAGCATTACAGAAATCGGCAATGTTTAAAATTTGTTCTTCTTGCTTTATTTCGAAGTGATTATCAGGAAGCAATACGGGTTTGGCCTCTTTTACCTGTACTTTTAGCATTTCGATACTTTGTGGCTTAACGCGATAATTAAAATTGGCACGATTAGGACAAACCGTTACGCAAATAGAACACGAATCGTCGCAGGCCAGGCAGCGAGAAGCTTCGTGCATAATTTGTTCCGCTGTTTTTAGCTTTTTATGATCGGCTTCGCCATAAATTCGTTTTGCTCGAGCTAAAGTATGATCTAATTTGCTTATTCCTTTATCTACTTTATTAAAAGCAAACTGATGTTCCAGATGGGCAATTTTCAGTATCTCCTGAGCCATGCTTTGCCCATCGCCCACGGCTTGAACTATACTTGCCGCTCCATGCCGAACATCTCCACCGTGAAAAACATTTCCCGAACGCAACAAAGATGCGTCTTTACTTAAAGTTGCTATATCATTGTCGCTAAATGGAAACCTCACTTCCTGACCAATGGCCGGAATAATACTTGTCGCTTTTAAATCGATGGGTTTTTCCTTGCTGTTTATTACTTTTAGTCGTCCGTCGGTGCCAAATTCTTCGCTCAATTGCATAGGCTGACAGCGTAAGAAAAATTCGCTCTTTTTATGAATAATTTCCAGGGGACTTAATAAATTCAGAAAACGAATACCTTCTGCTTTGGCGTCGAGAATTTCTTCAGCATCGGCAGGCATTTGCGCTAGCGAACGTCGGTAAACCAGCGTAACTTCGCCTTTGCCTTTTTGAAGCACTTTTGCAGCACGTGCTACATCCATAGCTGTATTTCCACCTCCAATCACTAAAATATTTTCGCCCAAATCAAGGTTTTTATGCTGTTTAAAATCAGCTAAAAATTGCAAGGAATCGAATAGAATATTCGCATCATCGCCCGGAATATGGAGTTTTTTCATGTTTTGAGCGCCAAGGGCAACATAAACATAATCGTAATTGGTTTTAAGTCGGTCAAAAACGATTTGATCAACAGGTGTATTAAAGTGTATTTTTACACCTAAACTTTCAATTCGGGCAATATCTTCGTATAAGGCGTTATTGGGCATTCGAAAACTTGGAATGGCTTTATGTACCAATCCACCGGCTGCTTTTTCTTTTTCAAAAAGCTCAACTTGAAACCCTTCGAGCGCTAAAAAATAAGCTGCTGCTAATCCTGCAGGTCCTGCTCCTACAATGGCTATTTTTAAACCATTAGAAGCAGGAACTTTAAGTATGCTGTCTTTTCCATGCTGACTAACAAAGTTTTTTATTTCTTTAATTTGCAATGAGTTATCGTAGTTTATGCGCGTGCATTTAGACTGACAAGTATGTTCGCAAACCAAACCCAAGGTTTTGGGAAATGCATTGTTTTGGAGTATAACTTCATAAGATTTTTGAAACTCACCTTGTGCAGCATAATAAAGATAGTCAGGAATATTTTGCGTCGTAGGACAAGTATCTACACAAGGAGCAGCTATACAATCAAATGTATGAAGAGGTCTCTTTGTTTTGATGTTTTTTTGTTCAAAAAGCTGATAAGAATACGCATTGTTTTCGAGTACTTTTTCTGCGTAGGCATTTAATTTATCCAATTGAAAAGCGCTGTTTTCTTTTGATATTGCTTTTAGTTTATCTTGCTTATTGGCTTTTAAATAGTTCTGAATATTTTCCGCATATTGTGCCATTCTGCTGTATCCACCGGGCTTTAATAAATCTGACGAAACAGTAACAGGTTGCAAGCCACACGCTAAAACCTCCGCAATATTAAAGGCATCAATTCCAGCCGAAAAACTAAGGTCGAGACGGCCTTTAAATTCCGTTTGTAATTTTGATGCTACCTGAATGCTAAGTGGATGCAGCGCACGACCACTTAAATACATCATCTTTTCTTTGGCATCAAATACATTTTTTTGATTTTTAACTTCCAAAGTATTGGTAAGTTTTAAGCCGAAATAAACGCCTTTTTTTGCGGCTGCTTTTTCAAGATTTTTAATGATTATGAGCGCGTCATTGTATTTTAAATCGTGTTCGAAGGCAATATCAGGAACAGCAGTTGGCCATTGATGTTTGTCGTTTAAAATGGAGCGTAACTCGGTTGCCCCCAAAAGAGTTGGATTTAACTTAACAATGGTGTGTAAGTTTTTTTCTTCAATTAAATAGCGTGCAATATCTTCAATTTCATTGGCCGGACAGCCGTGCATAGTCGATAGCGTAATATTGTCGGAAATTTGTGTTGGAATGTATACGGAATCTATTGCCGGGTAAAGCTCTCGAATTTGGTTTTTCTTTATTTCCAATTCGGCAGAACAATCCTTCATCTTTTCAAAAAACCATTGTACGTTTTTATTTAATATGCCTTGCAGTTCGTAACCAACGCTCATATTAAAAATAGTTTCAGGAGTTTCGCCCCAAGCCAGTTTATGGTTGAGCACATGAATAATAATCCAGGCATTTAAGTATTCGTCGAAACTCTCATGGATTTTTAATTCTTGCGACCACTCGCAATTATAACCTTCGTCTTGCATATCGATACAAGGCTTACTTACTTCAATTTCATCAAGTGTTTGAATGGTTTTTAGCTCGATATATCGTGCTCCGTATAACCAGGATGAAACAATATTTTGTGCCAGTTGAGTATGAGGACCGGCGGCAACTCCATAGGGAGTGGATAATGTTTTATCGAAGCGTTTAATCTTTAAAGATTCATATTTACTGGGGTTTACGAAAAGTGGTTTTGCTAATCCCAAAACATATTCTGAGGTATCGAGTTCTATTAATATTCTTTTAAGGAGCTTGAAAAGGGTAATCGGATAAAATTGTTCAGTCATAAGGTATTTATTTTCCGGCTAAATTTACAAAACTTTTGCTTATACGCCGCGCGGTAGCGATGTATTAAAAAAAAATGATAAGAATTCAAATATTCAGAGATAAAACATTATTTTTGCTTTTTATTGTGAAATAATCCTTCGGGGGAAACTAAATTTAGAAAAATGAAAATTGCATTAAAACTGTTTTTATTGGTTGTGATTGTAGGACTGGGCTATATGGTTGTTGAGAGCATTATGGAACCGGTTCGTTTTAATAAGGAAAAAGACAAGCGTGAAGCGTCTGTTATTCATAAGTTAGAAGATATTCGTGCAGGCGAATTGGCCTATCGAAAAATGAATGGCGTTTATACAGCAAGCTGGGATACTTTGATTGATTTCTTAAAAACAAATGAGTTTTTTATCGTTAAAGAGGTTGCAGATCCGAACGATACAACGTATTCAAAAACAATCAGAGATACACTTGGTACAATAAAAGTGATGGATTCATTGTATAATGAGCGCCCAAATTTTCAACTTGATAAACAAAGATATGTTGATCAGTTGAAATATGTTCCTATTCCACAAAAAGACTTTGCCAACGAAACTTTTGAGTTGCGCGCAGGAAAAATTGAAAGAGGAGGTGTTCCTGTTCAGGTTTTCGAAAGTCAGGTAGGATATCAGGTTATGCTTAAAGGCCTCGACAATCAGTTGATTCTAAACTTGATTAAAAAGGTTGAAGAAATGAATAAATATCCCGGACTTAAAGTAGGTTCGCTTACCGAAGCTTCTACTGAAGGAAACTGGAAATAAGATATTATGCCTTTGCCCGAAACTACGAAAGCATCGGCTCAATTCATTGATCGCGACTTTCAGTCCGATAGTACAGGAAATTATAGATTATCCATTCAGCTTAGGTTGAATGGATTTTCTTTTGCCCAAATCGACCGTATTTCTAAAAAAGTTTTAAGCATTGAAGATTTTCATGTTCCATTAATGCTGGGCGAAGAATCTGTTTATCAAAATGAGAAAGTCAATCTCCGGTTAGAAAAAGTTCTTAACGAAAAGCAGTTGAACCTTCAGCTTTTTAAAAGTGTTCATTTTGTTTTTGATAATCCTTTTTTTGTTTTGCTTCCATCGCTTTTAATGGATGCAAATAGTAGTCTCGACTATTTGAAACAGATTCATCAAATACCTGAAAATTTTATTGTAAAGTCTGATGAATTGAGGTTTTTAGAAGCCACAAATGTGTATGCACTCTATGCGCCACTTTACTATAATTTAGCAGATTATTTTCCTCGTTTTACACTTAAACATGCATCTTCTGTTTTTATTCAACAAATGGCCTTATCGCAAAAAATGAGGAAAGGAACAAGCGTTTTTGTTGAGGTGGGCGATTTAACTATGCATATACTTGTATTTAAGGATGAAAAGTTAGAATTCTCAAACACTTTTGCTTTTAAGGAAAAGGAAGATTTTATCTATTTTATTTTGCTGGTTTACAATCAGTTAAATCTAAATCCTGAATCAACACCTTTGTATTTTTCCGGGCAGATCGATCGGAGCTCACCCCTTTATGCTATTGCTTATCAATATATTGGAGTTTTAGATTTTATCGATATTAATGCTAGTGGTTTGGTTTTTGGAAAAGAAATACCCGAAACTGTTGGATTAAAATACACGCTTTTAACTCAAGCTGTTTTATGCGAATAATTAGTGGATATTATAAAGGCCGAAGGTTAGAAACGCCCAAAAACTTAAATTTGCGTCCAACTACCGACATGGCCAAAGAAAGCCTATTTAATGTTTTAAGAAACAGCCTTGATTTTGAAGAGATTGAAGCGCTCGACTTGTTTTCGGGAACAGGAAGCATTAGTTATGAGCTGATTTCGCGTGGCGCATTAAATGTGCTGGCTGTGGAGCAAAATGGTCAACAAGCTCGTTTTATCGAATCCATTATTCAAAAGCTTAAAATGGATAAGCTGCGCCTTGTAAGAATGGATGTTTTTCAATTTTTTAAAACAAATAAGCGGAGTTTTGATCTTGTTTTTGCCGATCCTCCCTACGATATGGACAATTTTAACTCTATTCCCGATTTGGTTTTTTCGCATCAGCTATTAAAAAAGAATGGTATTTTTGTATTGGAACATCCGAAACATAATTCGTATACAACACATCCCAATTTTTACGAACACCGCAATTATGGGAGTGTAAATTTCTCTTTCTTTAAGAATACGGATGATTTATTGAAATAAGCGCTCTTTTTTCTTTGACTTTTCTCTATCTCTTTGTATCAAGAAATCAAAATAACGTGCTAAATTTTCGTCTGGCTTTTTCGATTGATTGAGCACTATTTTTCCTTCCCGATCGATTAAGAAATAGCTCGGAAAAGTCCGGACTTTGTATCGATTTAAGGCTTCAAAATCCTGATGAAAAGAAAATTGCAGAATTTGACTTTTATTCTGTTTGGCAAAATCATTCAAAGCTTCTTTTGTATAATCGACAAAGACTTCGATAAAAGCAATATTCGATTTGTATTTTTCGGCCCAGGTTTCCAGAAGCTTCAGATCATTTTCGCAGGCCGGACAATTCTCACTTACAAAAGCCAAATAAACATATCGTCCTGCGTAATCGTCTAATTTACTGTTGCTTGTAGATTTAAAACTTAGGTCGGGAGCCTGCGATCCAATTTCCAGGCGAGTCAATTGATCGAGAATTGCAGAAGCCGTTTTTTTATGTTCTACAAAGGCGCTTTTGTCGGCAATTTCTTTAATCAATGCCTGAATTTGTTCCTGTTTAAAATCTTTGCTATAATAGATTTCTTTTAATGCAAAAAGCAGTACAAATTCGCGTAAACGTTCTTGTTCCAGAACATCATCTTGACCAATATAATCGAGCAATTTATGAATACGCGAACCCGATTGTATAAGTGCCACAAGCTCATTATAATTCGTATTTCGTTTTCCCGACAAAAAATACTGATTGAAATAATGATGAAAAAACGTCATATAATTGGGTTGATTATACAAGACATTTTTATTCTTGAAACAGGCATTTCCTAATGCTAGATTAGAATTTATTCGTGCGGCCAATTTTAAATCGGCCAATTGATAGGCAATATAATGCTCAAAATAAATGCGTTCATCCGCATTTAAGGAGCTCGTGTTTTTTAATTTTGTATCAATTTCCAGCGCAAAATCCTGGAGTAATTTGCTGTCGCGATATTTATAAAGGGCGATAAAGTTCTTTTCCAGAAAAATGCTTAGCGTATAATTGAAATTATCGATCGCCTCGTTTAAAGCATTTCCGTTTGTCCATATAACGCGCAATCTTTTTTGATTGCTTAGAGCACTTTTAGGAGGGATTTCGATTTGCTCTATGGTAAGTTCTATATTTTTTCCTGCTTCGGCAAAAAAGGAAAAAGATTGATTCCCGATTTTTAAGTATACTTCATGAATAGTTTCAAGATCAAAATCAAGTTTAAAATGGCCTTTCTCATCGATTTCTGAAATGGCGAGAATTTCTTCCTCAAAACTGATGCGATCAGTATAAGTCGTTAGTCGGACAAACATGCCTTTTCCTTCAAGGGCGCTTCCTCTAATGCTTGTAGGCAGCGCCTGAGCAAATATAAACGCGAATAAAAAGAAGCCTGTAAAAAATAGTTGTTTGAAAGAATTTCTCATTTTTAACTTTTCAGTTAACACGATTTTTTATTTAAGAAAAGGAAGTATTTCTTTTGGAACAAACTGATCTACATTCCCTTTATGCCTTAAAATATCGCGGACTATGGAAGAGTTAAGCGCTGTATGTTCGGGTTGGGTGAGTAAAAAAACGGTTTCCACATCCGGATTCATTTGTTTGTTTATTTGACCTATACTGCGTTCAAACTCAAAATCGGCCGAAGTACGTAAGCCACGAAGCAGAAATTGGGCATTTACTTGCTTGCAAAAATCGATGGTTAAACCGGTATAACTTTGAATTACAACTGTTTTGTGGTCGGCAAAAGTGGCTTCAATCATTTTTTTTCGCGTATCTAAATCAAAATATGTAGATTTTAGAGCATTCTTACCTATGGCGACTATAATTTTATCAAAAAGAGGAATTGCTCTGAGAATGATTGATTTATGTCCACATGTAATCGGATCGAAAGATCCCGGAAATATTGCTATTTTTTCCATAATTAATCTTCTTTATCGTACCAACTGGCGTACATAGTATAAGCGTCTGAAATTCGGTTGACTTCGCCTTTCAGTAAATGTTCATCAATGTCTTTTATTTTTTTAGCAGGTATTCCGGCCCAAACACTGCCCGATTCGATATGTGTTCCTTTGGAAACAACAGCTCCGGCAGCTATTATAGAATTACTTTCTACAATAACATCATCCATCAAAATAGAACCCATTCCAACCAGCACATTATCGCGAATAGTACAACCATGCACAATGGCATTGTGTGCAATCGAAACATTGTCGCCAATTTCAACCGGTGCTTTCTGATAGGTACAATGAATTATGGCTCCGTCCTGAATATTAACATTATTTCCAATCCGAATGCTGTGCACATCACCCCGAACAACAGCATTGAACCAAATACTGCATCTATCGCCCATCACCACATCGCCAACAACAGTAGCATTATCGGCTAAAAAACAAGCTTCGCCAAAAACGGGAGCTATACCTTTTACTTTTCGAATTATTGCCATCTTGTAATTTTGTCAAAAATAAGGAAAAAAGAGACGATGCGATTTATAATGTTTAATTTTGTGCTATGATAAAGCCAGCTTATTTAAAAAAAGGAGATCAAATTGGCCTGGTTTCGCCGGCGCGAAAAATTAGTATCGACGAAATCAGGGCGGCTATTCGTATGTTTCAACAATGGGGTTTGGAACCTGTTTTCGGGCAACATTTGTTTTCGCGCGATAATCAATTTGCCGGTACAGATACGCAGCGCGCAAGCGATATTCAAAGTTTTCTGGATAATCCTGAAATAAAATCAATTATCAGTACCAGAGGTGGTTATGGAAGTGTCCGTATTGTCGACAAACTAAATTTCGAGGTCTTTAAGCGATTTCCAAAATGGATAATCGGTTACTCCGATATTACCGTTTTTCATAGTCATATACATCAACAATTAAAAACAGAAACCTTACATGCCATTATGCCCTTAAATTTTCCGAAGGATGGAACAGCAAATTCATCAACAGAAAGTTTAAGAAAAGCCCTGTTTGGTGAATTGAATGCGCATAGCTTTAAGCCAGATCGTACAATCCGAGCCGGAAAAGCGCGGGGCGAATTGATTGGTGGAAATCTTTCACTTTTGTACAGCTTAATGGGATCGTCTTCAGAAATGAATTTTGATGGCAAGATTCTATTTATCGAAGATATAGACGAATATCTTTATCATATCGATAGAATGATGATGAACATAAAACGTGCGGGCAAGCTCAAACATTTAGCTGCTTTAATTGTAGGCGGAATGAATAAGATGAACGACAATAGTATCCCTTTTGGCAAAACGGCGGAAGAGATAATTGCCGAACATGTTGAGGAATATAAATTTCCGGTTGTCTTTGGTTTTCCGGCCGGACATACGGACGAGAATCGGGCGCTTTACCTCGGAAGGAAAATTAATTTGGATATAAACGCTAACGAAACTCGTTTGTCATTTATTTGATATAGAGTTAAATAGATGTAACCGATAAAAGAAATTGGCGTCAATAGTTTAGCTTTCACATTAAAAAAATCGCTATGGACTATTTTTCGGACTTTGATTTTTCAGGTTTCTTTACCACAAGAGACATTGCTTTTTTTGTTTTCTTAATCATTTTTTTAATTGCTTCTAAATGGAGAGTTTACGAAAAAGCAGGACAGCCGGGTTGGGCCGTACTTATACCGTTTTATAATTTTTATATCCTGCTCAAGATAGTCGGAAAGCCCGACTGGTGGGTTTTGCTGCTGTTTGTTCCGATTGTAAATATGGTGGTCGGTATTTATGTTATCCACCTATTATCCAAATGTTTTGGACAGGGTCTTGGTTTTACTTTGGGCTTGATTTTACTTAGTTTTATTTTTTATCCTATACTTGGATTTGGTTATGCCAAATACCTCGGTCCGCTTAGCGAAAAAAAAAATGAATAAAAATCTGGAATTAGGAAATAAGGGAGAAGCTTTTGCGCTTCATTTATTGACGTCTAAAGGGTTTAAGATTTTAGAACGCAATTGGCGTTTTCGCAAAGATGAAGTGGATATAATAGCAACGGACGATCAGTTTTTGGTTATTGTGGAAGTTAAAACGCGGAGTACCAGCTATTTTGGCGAGCCCTACACAGCCGTTACCAAAAAGAAACAAGGATTTTTAATTCGTGCTGCTAATGCCTATATCGAAAAACATGATATCGATTTAGAATGCCGTTTTGATATCATCTCCATTGTTTTTGCCAAAGACAAACCTTATGTAGATCATATCGAAGATGCTTTTTATCCGGAATAGTCTATCGATTTAATGAGCAACAAAATGTATTTTTGCAGCATGCATCAACTATTGATCAATTATATTCAAGAGCAAAAGCTTATTGCGCAAGGCGATAAAGTCTTGCTGGCCGTTAGCGGTGGAATAGATTCTGTGGTGATGTGTCATTTATTTGCACAAACCACTATTGCTTTTGCAATAGCGCATTGTAATTTTAATTTACGAGGCGTTGAGTCGGATGGCGATGAGCAATTTGTAAAAGAATTAGCAGGGCAATTACAGGTTCCGTTTTTTAGCAAAAATTGCGATACAAAAGGATATGCCAAGGAAAAAAAAATTTCCATTCAAATGGCCGCTCGCGATTTGCGATTTACCTGGTTTGAAGAGCTTTGCGAAAAGTATGAATTTGCGGTTTATGCCACGGCTCATCATATCGATGATGCCATTGAAACCTATTTTATCAATCAATTGCGAGGTACGGGAATCGCCGGGTTGCACGGATTATTGCCAAAAAACAACAAGCTCATTCATCCTCTTTTGTTTGCCACACGTGAAGATATCGTTGGATATGTAGAACAAAATAAATTAAGTTTCCGCGAAGACAGCTCGAATAAAACAATTAAATATTTAAGAAATGGATTGCGACACAGAATAATGCCTGTGATTGAAGATTTACAAGCCCAATACAGATCTGTTTTAATCCAAAATATGGAGCGCTTTTCGGCTGCTGAATCTATTTATTTGCAAAAGATTGAAGAAGAAAGACATCGGATTTGTAAAACAGACGGAGCATTTCATTTAATTTCGATTACAGATTTAATGGCTTTGGCTAATGCAACGACCTATTTATTTGAATTCATTAAACCCTATGGATTTCATTTTTCGCAAGCACAGGAAATTTTTGAATCTATAGAAAAAGGGCAGTCCGGCGCGCAATTCTATTCTTCTACACATCTGCTTTTGCGCGATAGGGAAAATCTGATTATTCAAGTAATTCTTGAGAAATCAGCAGAAAATGTTGTGCTCGATTCAGAGCGGGGAGCAATTTATCATCCACTTTATTTAAGCTGGGAAACGCTATCAAAATTCACTATTGAAAAAGAGGAAAATATCGCATTGCTCGATTTTGATAAACTACAATGGCCATTAACACTAAGAAAATGGAAGCAAGGCGATTTCTTTTTTCCCTTGGGTATGAAAGGTAAAAAATTGTTAAGCGATTTTTTTATCGACCTGAAAATGAATCAGTTTGAAAAAGAAAATACCTGGTTATTGCTTTCCGGAACAGATATAGTTTGGCTTATTGGTTATCGCATCGATCATCGCTTTCGCATTAGTAAAGAGACGAAGAAGGCATTGCGTATGGAATCCACGTAGATTAATATTTTAGTGAACCAACAACACGTAAGGCTTTGGGCAAAATAACAAAGTTTTGCGGTCCATAACCAACCGATTCGCCATCAGTTTCTATCTCCAATTGATTTTCAGCAAAGGAAACTAGCGTGTTTTGTAAGGCGTCAATTTTTGGGTGACTTAAAAAAGAGCCATCGTACAAACCTTTCAATTCTTTAACCACCGTCCATTTCGTTATTTTTTTGATGATGGTAATATCCAAAAGTCCGTCGTTGGCAATTGCATTTGGAAGCTGTTTCATGCCTCCTCCATTGTATTTTCCTATGCCAATACCAATGCTAAACATACGCTCTTTGTAGGTGCGATCGCCAACAGTTAAATGCATATGTTTGGAATTGTATTTTAGAAGTGTTTTTATCAGGATAAGGATATAACTGAGGGCATTGCCTTTTCCCTGATCTTTTAATTTATTTGCGGCATGTGCAACCGTAGCGTCAAAGCCAATACCTGCAACATTGGCAAAATAACGATCTGGTGCCGCATTATCGTAGAAATTAACAAGTCCGATATCCTGAACAACCGTTTTTTCGTCGCGAATCAGTTTTATGGCATCAATATATTTGGTTGGCACCTGAAAAGTACGGCACCAGTCGTTGCCTGTGCCAACAGGAATCATGCCTAAAGTAATTGATTTTGGATCAATGTCTTTTTGAGTAAAAATGCCATTTACGACCTCGTTCAATGTTCCGTCGCCGCCAACTACAATCAATTTACGAAATCCTTTTTCGATTAGATTTTTTGTAATTTCGATTGCATGTCCCTTTCTTTCAGTAAATTCAAATTCAAAGTCTATTTTCGACCGCTTAACAAGTTTTTGAATTGTAGGCCAGTTTTTTTGACATTTTCCGCTGCCTGCATTTGGGTTAACTACTAAACCCCATATTGATTCCATATTCTCCATCGACGCAAATATAAGAATTCTGGAAAAAGAAATTACATTTTGAAAAAAGACAATAAATTACGATGACAAGACCTTTTTGTTTTAGAAGAAATATTTTCAAAGCAAACAATAAGCGCTTACTTTTGCATTTTAATTATTTGCACTATGCAACTTTATCTGGCTCCTTTACAAGGGTACACGGAATTTTTATTTCGAAATGCCTACGCTCGGCATTTTGGTGGCATCGATCATGCCATAGCTCCTTTTTTGCCCTCCGGCTTAGGTGCAACCGTTAAGCACAGGCGTATTCGCGATTTATGGAAAGAGCATAACGAAAAACTATCGGTCGATCCTCAAATATTGGGAAAGAGCGCTCCAGAAATTGTACCTGTTGCCAAATACCTTTTCGATTACGGTTATGATACCTTGAATATCAATATGGGTTGTCCTATTCCTACCATAAGAGCAAAGATGCGGGGATCCGGAATTTTGGCCTATCCCGAAATGGTTGAAATGCTGTTGGAGAAACTTTTCAACGATTTGCAAAACAAGATTTCATTGAAAATTCGCTTGGGCAATGAGTCAGCCGAAGAGATCAAAGAATTATTGCCGATAATCAACCAGTTTCCGATTAAGGAATTGATTATTCATCCTCGTATTGGAACGCAAATGTACGAAGGCACCGTGGATTTAGCTGCATTTTCGTGGTGTGTAGCGCATGCCAAGGCACCTCTAGTTTACAGTGGCGATATTTTCGATTTAAATACTTACCGAAAACTAAGAGCGCAATTTCCAGGCATCAATCGCTGGATGATTGGTAGAGGTTTATTGTTTTCGCCTTTTTTACCCGAGATCATTAAAAAAGACGATTGTAAATGGGTTAAAACGGAATATCATCGCTTTTGGGAATTTCATAGTGATTTGGAGGAGCAAATTTTAACTTTTCGCGATCGCCCTAAAAACCAACTGAATAAATTAAAAGAATATTGGCGTTATTATGCACAGGCTTTTCAGGATTCCAAACAAATTTTTTATCAGATTTCGCGTGTTGATGATATAGAAGATTATCGTAAAGTTGTGAATGAGATTCGCAAAAAGAGCATTTGGAAAGCGGGTCTTACCGAAACAGATCAGTTTCGGTTTATGAAATCTTTATAAAACATAGTCGATGTATAGATTGTTAATAATTTCAATTCGCTAGATTTTCAGTCCCGTTGAAAACCAGTATTTTTGCACACAAAGAAGATAGATTTGGATTCATTATTTAAAGGTTTAAATAAAGAGCAGCAGAGTGCCGTTAAGAAAACAGATGGTCCGCTTATGGTTATTGCCGGAGCAGGCTCCGGAAAAACGCGTGTCCTTACGTATCGAATAGCATATCTTTTACAAAAAGGAGTCGATCCTTTTCATATTTTGGCGCTGACTTTTACCAATAAAGCAGCTCGGGAAATGAAAAGCAGGATAGGTGATTTGGTTGGTTTCCAATCGGCACGGAATGTTTGGATGGGAACTTTTCACTCGGTATTTGCACGTATTCTTCGTGCGGAAGCCGAAAAACTAGGTTATCCCTCAAATTTTACCATTTACGATACCGACGATTCGAAAAACCTGATCAAGGCCATTGTTAAAGAAGGCAATTTAGATCCGAAAATTTATCAGGCTTCGCAGATTTTAGGCCGAATATCCGCAGCTAAAAATAATTTAATATCAGCCGAAGGCTATAATCAGAATAGCGATTATATTACAGATGATAAAAAAGCAGGGAAACCCTATTTGGGTCAGATTTATACGATATATCAAAGAAGATTGGCGCAGTCGGCTGCTATGGATTTCGACGACTTGTTGTTTAAAATCAATGTATTGCTGCGCGATTTTCCGGAAGTGCTGTATAAATACCAGCAAAAATTCCACTATGTTTTGGTAGATGAGTATCAGGACACAAACTATTCGCAATATTTAATTGTAAAGAAACTCGCGGCTAACAACGAAAATATTTGTGTAGTTGGCGACGATGCTCAGAGTATTTATGGTTTCCGTGGAGCTGACATTAAAAACATCCTCAACTTTCAGAAAGATTATCCTGATGTAAATATTGTGAAGTTGGAGCAAAACTACAGATCGACACAAGTGATCGTAAATGCGGCAAATTCGCTTATTCATAACAATCAAAATCAGATATTTAAAACCGTTTGGACTTCGAATGGAGAAGGAGAGCGCATCAAATTACTTCGTGCTTCGTCGGATTTGGAAGAAGGAAGATTGGTGGCGCAACAGATTTTTGAGGATAAAATGAATTTTTTAGCCAAAAATAGCGAGTTTGCTGTTTTGTATCGCACCAATGCGCAGTCCCGATCGATAGAAGAAGCCTTGCGTAAAATGAATATCCCGTATCGCATATATGGCGGTTTATCATTTTATAAAAGAAAAGAAATAAAAGATGTTCTTGCTTATTTTAGGCTGGTAATCAACACAAAAGACAACGAAGCCTTCAATAGAATCATTAACTTTCCTGCACGTGGCATAGGAAAAACAACTTTGGAACACATCACCATTGCCGCCTCGAAATATGGTAAAAGTTATTGGGATATCATTGAACAACCCAATACGTATGGCTTAAATATCAATAGTGGAGCACAAAAGAAATTAAACGATTTTGTATTGATGATAAAAAGTTTTCAAGCGGAATTGGAGATTCTCGATGCTTTTGAATTGGGAAATAAAATTGCCCGTGGTTCCGGTTTGATTAGCAATTTGCACAACGATAAAACACCCGAAGGAATCAGTCGCTTTGAGAACTTAGAAGCTTTGCTTAATGGGATTAAGGAATTCGTTGAAAGAGAAGAAAGCGATATTCCGGAAATAGCGTCGGATAAAACTTTAGCTGATTTTATGCAAGATGTTGCTTTACTTACAGATGCTGATGAAGAGGATAAAGATACTATTGAAAAAGTGTCTTTAATGACTATCCATCAATCCAAAGGTTTAGAGTTTCCCTATGTTTCCATCGTTGGTTTAGAGGAAAATTTATTTCCTTCGGTGCAATCGGTAGGCTCAAGAGCAGATTTGGAAGAAGAGCGCCGCTTATTTTATGTAGCCTTAACCCGCGCTGAGAAAAAAGTAGTTTTATCTTATGCCGAAAGTCGATTCCGTTGGGGAAATTTAAGCTTTTGCGAACCCAGTCGCTTTGTCGATGAAATTGAAGAACAGTTTTTAGATTTTCCAAGAAGCCGTTCGTTTGCGAAACCGTCGGTACCGGAAAATCCTTATCGGCCTGTTTCGAACAGAAAAACCAGAGCTTTAATCAATAAACCGAGTTCCATTAGTGGCGAGGCAGGAAAATCAACCTATAAGCGTATTCAGAGCGAGGCAACAGGAATAGTAAATCGCCCGACCTCTAATTTTAAGGCTGCAGAAATTGAAGATTTACAACAAAATATGGACGTTGAGCACCAACGCTTTGGTTTAGGAAAAATAATAAAAATAGAGGGAGCCGGATCGAATAAAAAAGCAACGGTTTATTTTTCAAAAATAGGAGAAAAGCAATTGCTTTTACGATTTGCAAAACTGCGGATTGTAAAATAAATTTGTACCTTTGTACCAGTTTCCCACAAGCAATGGAGCAAGACTCTATCATAATTTCATACACATGGATTACAACAGCACTCGAGAAAAATTGATCATACCCGAATATGGTCGCAATGTTCAAAAAATGATTCACAATGCGCTGGCAATGGAGGATCGAGAAAAAAGAACAGAATTCGTGAAATACATTGTGGGTGTAATGACTCAAATGCATATCAGCAATGGTTCTTATGGCGATTATAATCATATGATTTGGGATCATATGCATATTATTGCAGGTTATAAAATGGATGTAGATTCGCCTTATCCTATGCCTGATAAAGAAGCTATCGAAGCTAAACCTCGCACTTTGTCCTATTCCACAAAAAAGATAAAGTATAAACCCTACGGTTCGAATATCGAAAAGATGATTAAGATAGCCATGACCTATGAAGAGGGAGAGGAAAAAAACAGTTTGGTTGAGAATATAGCGAATCACTTGAAAAAGGCATATTTAAATTGGAATAGAGAATCCGTTGATGATGAGGTTATTTTAAAACATTTGGCTGTTTTGTCGGATGGAAAATTAGTTTTGAACGACGATTTTAAATTTGTAGCTACCGATGATTTAATAGTTCAATCAAATAAAAAGAAATGGACGGATAATCGGTCAGGAGGCAGAGGAAATAAACCGGCAAATAAACAAAACAATAAAAATAAGCAAAACACAAAAAGAAGACAATATCGTTAACGTAAATAAAATTAGGATAATCAAATAGATATACTTTTAAAATCCTTGCCTTATTATGAGTTCCTTTATTATCGAAGGCGGTTATAAACTATCAGGAAGCATTCAGCCTCAGGGGGCTAAAAACGAAGCGCTCCAGGTTTTATGTGCCGTTTTACTCACTGATCAGAAAGTAAACATTCATAATATACCCAATATTCACGATGTCAATAGATTGATTGATATTTTGCGTGATATGGGTGTTAAGGTCGATGATTTAGGTAATCAGTCCTTTAGTTTTCAAGCCGATCAAATTAATTTGGATTTTCTGAAATCCGATGCTTATTTGGAATCGGGAGCTCGTTTGCGCGGTTCGGTGATGTTGATGGGCCCCTTATTGGCACGATTTGGAATGGCTTATTTGCCCACTCCCGGAGGCGATAAAATTGGCCGTCGCCGAATGGATACCCATTTCACTGGTTTTGAAAAATTAGGGGCGCAATTTGAGTTTAACCGCGACAAAAGTTATTATTATATCCATAGCAAGAAACTAAGCGGTACTTATATGCTTTTGGATGAGGCTTCGGTTACGGGTACAGCCAATATTCTAATGGCAGCTGTTTTAGCCGAAGGAGAAACGACCATTTTTAATGCTGCTTGTGAGCCCTATCTTTTACAATTGGCTTCTATGTTAAACAGAATGGGCGCAAAAATTGAAGGCGTTGGCTCTAATTTACTCAAGATTCAAGGCGTTTCAAAATTAAACGGAACTTCGCATACACTTTTGCCCGATATGATTGAAGTGGGAAGTTTTATCGGCATGGCAGCAATGACACAATCTTCCTTAACCATTAAAAATGTGAATTATGAAGCATTGGGCATAATTCCTGAAATTTTTAAACGTCTGGGGATTAAAGTTCAACGTATTGGAGACGATATTTATATTCCTGAACAAGAAGAGTATATAGCCGAAACCTATATGGACGGTGCAATAATGACCATTTCCGATGCGCCCTGGCCTGGTTTTACTCCCGATTTAATTAGTATTGCTTTGGTGGTGGCTACCCAGGTAAAAGGCAGTGTTTTAATCCATCAAAAAATGTTTGAAAGTCGACTGTTTTTTGTGGATAAACTAATCGAGATGGGAGCCCAAATCATTTTATGCGATCCACATAGAGCCACAGTAATAGGATTAAACCGACAGGCGCAATTGCGTGGAATCCGAATGACTTCACCCGATATTCGGGCAGGAGTAGCCTTGCTTATTGCGGCATTATCGGCTACTAAAACAAGTATTATCGATAATATAGAGCAGATCGATCGCGGTTATCAAAATATTGATACACGTTTAAGAGCTTTAGGTGCAAAAATTATTCGCAAAAATTAAGCTTCTTTTGTCGGTTTCACAGAAATGGGTAATTGATAAATTTATTTTTGAATTAAAATAATTCAGGATTTAGACTATACGAAAGGCCATTTATTTTTATTTTTGTCTTGTGAAACGTAGATTTGATTTGAGATTTCTGTTTATTGTATTTGCTTTGATACTGGTCTTTCCAAAGGGTATATTGGCATCTGAAAAAGACAAAGAAGGTGAATTGGAAGCCATTATCATTCCGATAGATTCTATTAAAAAACAAAAAAGCGATTCGTTTTGGCACATCGTTGGGCGCACACGATTAAATGTGCATACTATCGTATTATCCAATTGGGCCGACGGAGGCGAAAGCTCTTTAACCGGATCGGGTTCATTCGATTTAAAAGCCACGTATCAGAAAGGGAAAATTAAGTTTGAAAATAACTTTCGCTCCGTGCTTGGGATTCAGGCTTTTCAATATTCCAGTTTGAAAAAAACAGACGATAAACTCGATTTTTCTTCCATTTTTGGTATTCAATTTTCAAAGAAATGGTTTTATAGTTTAAACGCAAACTTTACAACACAATATTTTAAAGGCTATACCTATCCAAACGATTCCGTTATCGTTTCTGATTTTCTATCTCCCGGAAACCTTACCCTATCGGTAGGATTGGAATATAAACCAATCAAGAATTTATCCCTTTATGCTTCCCCTTTTGCTGGTCGTATGATTTTTGTTCGAAATCAGGATATGGCTAATGAAGGAAAGTATGGTGTAACAGCTGCTATTAAAGATACTGCAGGTGTTATTTTGGTTCCCGGCGAACGTATTAAATCGGAATTGGGATTTAGTGTTATTGCCAATTATAAAGGGAAACTGACTAAAAACGTAGATCTGGTTTCAAAATTGACGCTTTACAATAATTATTTCGATCCTGATAAAGCAAACCGTTGGAATATTGATGTAAATTGGGAATCGTGGTTTGATATAACCATCAATAAGTTTTTTGTAGCCAGTGCTTTTTTTAATCTAATCTACGATCACGATACCAAAATACCTGTTTTTGACATGGTAGATGGAAAAAGAACCAAAGTTGGCGAAACTATTAGTTTGCAGGTGAAACAGAATTACGGATTGGGAATAGCCTTTAAATTTTAATACGAATCTGTCCTTTTATTTCTGATTTTACTCCACCCTCGATTTCATCTAAACCACTACCAATGGAATCTTCATTCGGATAATAACTTAAACTGTATCTGAGCCAAAATTGAATTTTTCGACTAAAGCCGTAATTCAACAATTGGTAAAAGCGAATGCCTTCACCATAATATGCAGGGATACTAAAAGCATAAAGCACATCATTTTCGTAGGCGTAAATTGCACTAGCAAAATTGTCGGTATTAAAAACAGCCAAACGCATATTGGCACTAAATTTTTGATTAAAAGAATGATAGTTTAAATCCTGATAGAGCATATACCCAAAGCTCCGACTAAGATCCACATCGGTAAATTGGGTAATTTCGATTCGATTTCGCAGTTCAAAGCGTTCGCTTATTCGGTAATTGATTTGATATTGCCAAGAAGTTCGGGTTTGATTTTTTAAGAATTGCAGCTCTGGATTGCTTGCAGATTTCGTATTGGTTTCTTTTTGTTTGTATTTATATTTGAGATGCATCTGTACGTTTTCGCTTGTTTCGAAAAAAACTTGGGCACGATATTCTACTCCTTGAGATGGACTATCTTGATTTGTTTTTAACCAAGGAAAAGAGAAAAAATCGGCATAGGCCTGCAAACTGATTTTTTTACTTAGAAGTATTTTGGTTCCTGCGTAAATACCTTTTTCATTTGTAGGATTTGTGTTTTCTGAAAGTGCTGAAGCATATAAGTTTTGGTAATCCTTGCCGTAATTCCGATAAAGCAAAGAGATTTTCGCCCGCGAACTGAAGGGAAGTGATAACCCGCTCAGTAAGGCTTTTCCGCCATTCGAACTCAAAGCCACTTCTCCATAAAATTGGGCTTTTCTCCATCTAAAAGCATAATCCAATCCGTAATTCGACAAAATATTTCCTCGAAAATCGAAAATGTTATCAGGGCTTTCTGTGGGAATCAGATCTTTAGATAATTGGGTTTGGTATGCGGTAATTCCCAAGGCAATGGATTTAAACGTGTATTTAAAGCGTCCTCCAAAAACACGAAGGCTTAAAACATCTTTTTTTTGCAGTTCATTGCTTGTGCGATGCAAGCCCGTATTTGTAAACGAAGTGACATATTCTTTTCCATTATCATTGGTTTGGAGTGTGGCATCCTGATTGTTTTTCGAATAGAAAATCACGCTCGACCATCTTTTTTTACCAAAATGCATTGCAGCCCCTCGAAAAAATCCATTTTCGGTAGCTGATGTGTTTGGCTTTATATAAGTTTCAAACCTTTTTAATTCAGTAGCATCCGCACTTTTTCCAAACGAAAGACCCGTCCATAAAGTTAATCCCTGACCAAAAAGTAAATGGTAGTCGCCAAGAACCAACTGTTTAATAAAGCCTAAGTTTTGGGCGTAAAGATGAAAAGAGCTATAATCGAATCCCTTTTGAAATAAAGAATCGATTTCAGAAGAGGAATTATTTTTAGGCATTTTAAAAAAAAGTTCGCCGGCATCTTTTTCGGCTGTTACTCCCCATTGAAATTGTCTTGCGTAGCTGTATTTGTATTTCAGATAATATTTATCGGCTGAGCCTAAATAATAAGAATCGTTCGTATTTTCTTCATCATAGCGATACCCCTTTTGGTTTTGAAGAATACGTTGAAACCGGATAAAAAAATCGTTATTGCCATATTTAGAAAATTGGTTAAGCGTTGGCAAACTTGTTTCTTCGATGGGTTTTACTTCCACAAAAGGCATTAATGTTTCTATATCTTTTTTGTTAAAGCCTTCAATTAACAAAAGTTCGTATATGGATAATAAATGACTGTTATTCAGGATATAATCCTGTAAATTCTCGAGCTGTTCCTCATTCAATAAAAAAACTTGATATAGCGTTTCTAATCCATCTGAATTCAGGTTTATGGGATGCAATTGGAGTGCTTCCAATTCTTCTATAAGCGCGCTATAGTCGATGTCCATAGCTGAGTTTTCGCTCAAATTTTCCATAGCTTGTTCAATTTCTTTGCTTTGTGCCATTAGGTTTAAAGGCAAGCAAAAAATAAAGATGATCAGCACTGCGTTAAAATAAAATCGGGAATTCATTAAAGGCTTATTTTAGGTCATAATACATAGATGCTTTAGGTGAGAAACCAAGCGTTTGATGATAATTGCTGCCAATGTCGATATTGAATCCGTTTACCTTGAATCCAAGGCCAAAGCTTAGCATATTAGGATTGGAAGATAGTCCGCCACGGACAAAAAAATGTTCAATCAAATGGTATTCCGCACCCAATTTTACAATGCCGCGAGTCAGATTATTTTGCTCGTATTCGGCTAGTAAAAGGAGGTCTTTATCAACATTATAGGCCAATGCAAATTTTAAAATTGCCGGCAGTGATTCGGGATTTACAGAGCCAATCTTGACCATATAAGGATTGTATAAATGACTGGCAATGGTCAAAGACTCGTTAATTTTTGCCAGAATACCAATTTCGAAAGTAAAGGCATTGGCTCGGCCATTATCATTGCCAATAAAAACAGAGAGGTAATCCAGTTGAATGCCAACAGCTATTTTTTCGCCTAAGTTTTTCCCGTATGCTAAACCTATTTTTTGTTCATTATAGGCTTGGTATCCATAGTAGTTCAGTGTAAGGCCAAAGCTACCGCTCGATGTGGGGAGAATAAACGCACCTGATTTTAAGCTGAGTTCCTGACTTAAATTTAAATCTGTGGCATATGCGAATCCAAAAGCCCAATTAGTTTGAGAAGCTAGGCCTGCCTGATTATTAAAAACCGACCAAAAATCAGCAGGCAATAAACTAACACCTCCCATAGAATGAGCCTTGGCACCTATCGTTTGAAAAGGTTGAGCTGCTTGTAATGAGGTATGAAAAATTAAAATGAAGAGGATAACGAAAAGGTCCCTCATGTATTTATTGCTTACATTTGCAGGTAAATATAAGAATAAAAATTATAAGATTTCAAGTAATTGCCCTGATATTTAAACGGATAGCCTATGAAAGCAAAGATAATTTTGGATTTTTTGTCTGAGTTAAAAGAAAACAACAATAGAGATTGGTTTCAAGCAAATAAGGCGAAGTATGAGGAAGCCAAGGAAAGTATGCTTTTCCTGTTGCAAAACCTGCTTGAAGAATTAAGTGCTTTTGATAAAGATTTAGGCGCTTTAGATGCTAAGCAATGTCTTTTTCGGATTTATCGCGATGTAAGATTCTCGATGAACAAGCAGCCCTATAAAAACAATATGGGTGGTTTTATTGCTGTAGGTGGTCGCAAGGGCGGAAATGCCGGTTATTATTTGCATATAGAACCCGGGAATTCTTTTGTGGGAGGAGGTCTTTATCGCCCTGAACCCAAAATATTAAAGGCTGTACGCGACGAAATCAATTATACCGGACAAGAGTTTATTTCGATCATCGAAAATAAAGATTTTAAACACTATTTTCCTGAACTCTTGGGCGAATCTTTGGTTCGGCCTCCTAAAGGATACGATCCGGATTCCGCGTTTATCGAATTGTTAAAAATGAAAAGCTTTACAGTGCTTAAATCTTTGGATGACACTGATTTGCTGCAGGATAATTTGATAGAATATCTAATGCCTATCTTTAAAAAGATGCAGCCTTTCAATGCATACTTAAATAAAGCGATTAGTCACTAAGCTTCCGACTCGATACTTATCGGTTCCATTTCAATCTTAGATTTCTTCCATTTCCCCGTTTTATAATAGAGGTAAGAAATGACCATGCCTACAGACCATCCAATCGGAATTCCCCACCATATACCTGTTCTGCCAATGGATTCAGACAGAACCCACGAAACGGGAATTCTTACAGCCCAAAGTGCAATCAATGTAATAAACATAGGGATTAAAGTGGCACCTGCACCTCTTAAAGTACCATTTAGAATAAACATGGTAGAAAAAATGATATAAAATGGAGCTACTATATACATATACTCCGTTCCGATATTGATAACGGCTTGATCGGTTGTAAAAATTTGGATGATTAAGCGTGGGGCA
The DNA here is from genome assembly GCA_016929955.1 of Bacteroidales bacterium. GTDB lineage: Bacteria > Bacteroidota > Bacteroidia > Bacteroidales > UBA12170 > UBA12170. The sequence continues at coordinate 70,154 of JAFGHU010000180.1, forward strand.
ATGATAAACAATCCACTAATCAGCAGCGAAATCGCATTCGTCATTAATAGTGCTGAACGATAGCCTGTTTGCACCCTATGCATCTGATTGGCTCCAACATTTTGCCCGACAAAAGGCGCAATTGCTGCGGCAAAACTCATGGCCAGCATTAAAGGTATAGACTCGATCCGCAAGGCAATGCTATATGCCGCTACCACATCAGTTCCAAAGCCATTTACAATACCGAAAAGGGCAATCATTCCAAAGGAAACTATGGTTTGTTGAAATCCGGTAGGTAATCCTATCCGAACACTTTCCTTAAATATTTTTTTATCGAAATGCAATTTATTCAGATAAAGGCCAATTAATTCGTTGTTTTTATTCAGATAAATGATTGCTGTAATAAAAGCACCACCTTGTGCAATAATAGTTCCCAGAGCAGCTCCTTTTACGCCCATATCCATACCGGCGATAAATAACCAATCAAGGAAAATATTAACCACGGTTGCGATTAGTGTAAAATAAAACGGGGTTTTTGAATCGCCTAAACCACGCAGAATGGCATTCGTGCCTGCAAAACCAAAAAAGAGCACGGTTCCCATCATATAAACTTGAATATAATCAATGGCTTCCGGAATAACATCGGCGGGCAAATTGGTTAACCTAAAAATATAAGGAGAAATATAGATTCCGAGAACAGTTAAAAAGAGACCTCCAAGAAACATAAAAATATACATAGTTTCTACCGCCTTTTTAACCGATTCAATGCGTTTGGCTCCTAAATACTGAGAGATAACGACGGTAAATCCTGAACCAATTCCAATTACAAAAGAAATTAGGGCGAAAATCAATGGAAAAGATGCTCCAATGGCAGCAAGACCTTGCTTGCCCACAAAATGACCAATGAAAATGCTGTCGACAATACTGTATAATTGCTGCAGTAGACTACTAAAAACAATGGGTAGAGCGAAGTAAAATATTTGTTTCGGAATTTTTCCTTTGGTAAAATCCTTCATTAAATGTAAGTTTTGTCTTGATTTGTGTCCGTTTTAGAACGCTAATTTACTATCTTAGCGGGGGATCTAAAAACACCTTGCAAAGATGCGAAAATATTTAACGCAGCATAGTTTAAAAGCTTTTACTATTAAAGTACCTCAAGACTTATTTAGCGCAGATCAACACTCATTGGCTTTAAAAAAAATTGATTTAGCATCGAATGAAGCCCTACTTTTCAATCGTTTTGTACACTTTGTTCATAGAAATAAGCAAAATAGTTGGAGCGAATTACCTGTTTTTTATTTCCTGTTTACGTTTTACGATATCTATTTTGTTAAAGAAACAAGGGCTCACTTGGAGTTTGATCTCATTTATAATATATCGCTAAATCAAAACATATTGCCAAAACTCAGGCATGCGCTTTTTAACCAATACAATGCCTTAATCGGATTTACAGAAGTATTGAGTGAGGAGGAGAATAGTGATGAGACGAGCAAATTCTTGCTTGATCGCGTTACTTATAATGCAAGAAGATTATACCAAAATACCCAACTTATTATTGAATTTGAGCAATTGAAAAGTTGGGATTTTCAATTGAAATCGGAATGGGTTGAGCCGGTCGATTTTGTAATTTCATTGCTCGAGCATAGAAAGAATAAAAAAGCAGCATTGGAAATTGATCTTCAGTACGAAGAATCAATGACTTACGAAATTAATATCGAAAACAAACCCTTTAGAACTGCTTTAAATTGGTTTTTAGACACGCTAAGTGAAGAGGACGAATTAAGCTCAATAACAGGCAAAATAAATGTCGGCGACTTTTGTGTAATCGAATTTGAGTGCGTTCACGATAAACTTGTGATGGACGATTTCGTGGGCGAAATCAATCAGTTTAATCGCTTTATCAATTCCGGCGAAATGGCTTCACAAATCAATCACCGTATTTTTATGCTGCTCTATTTGCATTTGGTGGCTGAAAAACTGGGCGGCGAATTTGAAATAGAAACCGATGCATCAGCTTCGTTTTATTTGCTGGTTAAATGGCGTTTTCCTGTCCGTAACCTGGCATCAACCCGATTAATATCAAGAGAAGAAAGTAAGACAGAAAAAGAGTTAGCCGCTACTGAAAAACAGGCGGAAAAAAATTTTGAATGGCCATCTGCTATTCGTGAAGAACTTGATGCCTTATATTTACAAGTAAAAGACACTTTTATATTGGATGAATGGGCAAGTTTTGCAGATAAACTGAATCAACTTTGCATAAAACATCAAAAGTACGATATGCAATTTGTAAATAAAATGGTGCAGGATATTCGCATGGCTATTGTTGGCTTTGATATTATAAGTCTTCAGAAAATCAGCAGAAAAATAGAACAAATTAGCAAATCAAAATAAATTGTTTAACTTTGTAAAAAGCGGATATTAAATTAGTTAAACCGAAATATAACCACATAAGAGCAATTAAATAATGAAAAAAAATTCACTCATTTTACTGGTAGATGATATTCCACAAAACATTCAGTTGCTTGGTGCGATATTAAAAAATCAAGGCTATTCTTTTGCTTTAACTACCAGTGGAAAAGAAACGTATAAGTTGCTCGAGAAAACAACTCCGGATATTATTTTGCTTGATGTAATGCTCCCCGACGAAGATGGTTTTTCCATTTGCAGGAAATTAAAAAGCAAAGAAAAAACAGCAGATATTCCAATTTTATTTTTGACAGCGAAAAATGATACAGCTGATAAAGTACAAGGATTTAAAGTTGGAGCCGTTGATTATATCACCAAGCCATTTGAAGAGCTTGAAGTGATCGAGCGCGTGAAAAATCATTTGCAGGCCAAACTCGATCGCGACCAGCTGAATGAATATAACAAAGAACTCGAAGTTGTTGTAGAACAACGTACTAACGAGTTGCTAAAAAAAGAAAGAGATACCATTTTGGCTCAATTTATTCAAGGGGTAGTGCATAATATACGCGGCCCTATTTCGAGTGCCTTAGCTGCTTCTGATCTTATTCAGGCTATGCGCGATGATTTAAATCGCAGAATTGAAGAAGGCATAGAAAAAGAGGAGCTTAAAGAAAAAATGGAAGAAGTTTGGCAAATTCTTGAACTGAATAATGAGGTTTTACGCAAGATGGCAGGGAATTTAGAAGCCATGTTACGCAAAAGTCGCACGGATCAAATGCAGGAAGATGATGTATACGATTTAAACGAAATGATTAAACACGAACTCGAATTTCTTGATGTGGATTTAAAATTTAAAAATCAGGTCGAGAAATCTATCCGTTTGTCGTCCGAAAAATTAGCGGTTTTTGTTTCGCTCAGTGATATTGCACAAGTCTTTGAAAACTTAATTAAAAATGCAATGGATGCTATGTTTGCCATTAAAAATCCAAGCATAACTATCGAATCGGGGAGTGCAAATGGCTATCACTGGTTTTCGGTTGAAGATAGCGGCGAAGGAATTCCTGCCCAAATTATAGATAAGATTTTTGATCCTTTCTTTACAACCAAACCTTTAAAAGCGGATTCGAAAGGATTAAATGCACCACCTGTAGGAACCGGAATTGGTTTGCAGTTCTGTAAAAAAACCATCGAGCATTATAAAGGAAAAATTGAAGTGGAAAAAGGCAGAACAAAAGGCGCTAAGTTTACTGTTTATCTACCTGTATTTAATTAGGACAAGTTTAAAAAGGACTTTTGTGTACGTCAAAGGTCTGACTGTCGACAAAAGATTTGATTTTTTTTGCCAGTACAACAAAGATTTTTAAATCTCTTTTTTCGAACCAATCCAGAGCAACCTGTGTTCCTCTTGAGGCATCGGCAAGTCGAATTAAGAATATAAAATGATGTCTTTTTAACCAGATTATTGCATTTGGATCGCCATGAATAGCTGCGTCGAAAGCAGCAAATTGCGCAAAATTTTGTTGAATCAGTAATTTATTACTTTCATCTCCACCACGTATCGATTTAGAGAGCAAAGCCAATTCGGGAAAACCATTTTTGAGCAGCCATTCAAACAAATCTTCATTACCACCCACCGCCTCGGTAAAGGCTAAAAGGATTTTTATCGGATAAGTTTCCAGACGGCCACGTTTCATCATATGCTTATTTGGAAAATTTGCTGTGATCTAATTCTTCAAAATACTTTTTGCCGCGAATAAAATGTTCAAAAGCAATATTCTTACCATAAATTTTGCTCACATGGTGTTGCTCAAACTGTTTGCGTTTCTTATTAAGTGCAGGCAGATGCTTATAAAAATACATATGCGCTTTAAAAACGGCCATCATATTTTTAAAACTGCCATCAAATAAGAATTTAAAACCGGCAATGCCATCCAAAACCAGACGGTATAAAAAAGTAATGAATAATCTATCTTTGGGTAAGTTTTTGTAAAGTAAACAGAAATTATTTCGAAAATTCAGATAGGTTTTTAGCGCATTATTTTTAGGAAGAGTGCCGCCACCGATATGATAAACAGTTGATTGTGGATTATAAACAATTTTATAAGCAGCGTTTTTAGCCCGCCAACAAAAATCGATTTCTTCCATATGCGCAAAAAAATCCTTATCAAATCCACCTAAATTGTGAAAAACATCAGCTCTTACAAATAAACAAGCTCCACTTGCCCAAAACACTTCCTGAATATCATCAAACTGTCCGTGATCTTCTTCAATTTCCTGAAAAATTCTTCCGCGACAAAAAGGGTAGCCCAAAAAATCGATAAATCCACCGCCGGCTCCTGCATATTCAAAATGACTGCGGTTATGCCAGGATTTTATTTTTGGCTGACAAGCGGCCACATCCGGATTTCTTTCCAGATAGTTGATCATTGGTTCAATCCAATTTTCAGTAACCTCGATATCCGAATTTAAAAGCACATAGTATTGAGCATCAACTTGTTTTAACGCTTCGTTATACCCTTTAGCAAAACCATAATTTTCTTTCAATTGAATCAACCGGATATCAGGAAAAGAAGTCAGCATCAGTTCAACAGAGGCGTCAGTTGAGGCATTATCGGCCACAACGATTTCTGTATTTGGAGGATTGAATTGAATTACGAAAGGAAGAAAATCTTGTAAAAATTTCCGGCCGTTCCAGTTGAGTATAACGACAGCTGTTTGTAAAGCCATATTTTAGTTTGGATTGGAAGGCGAAATTACGAATTTTCACTTTTTATCTAGGGAAAGATTGATAATAATCCGTAATATTCTATAACGATAGGATAAAATGGGATTGTTTTGATTTTTTTTGGTGCCGTAAATTATTGAAATAAAAACAGATAATTATTAGTTTCAAAAATAATTTACATTTCGTTTGAGAATATAAAAAAAGCTGTACTTTTGCAGCGGAGAAATGGCAGAGTGGTCGAATGCGGCGGTCTTGAAAACCGTTGAGGGTCACACCTCCGGGGGTTCGAATCCCTCTTTCTCCGCTCAAAGAAGGAGGTGTTGAAAAACATCTCTTTTTTTATTTTTAGAATGGCGTATTTTACTTACATATTA
>JAFGHU010000181.1 GCA_016929955.1 Bacteroidales bacterium
TATTATCGCGATACTGAATATTATGCGTAAAACACCATCCGTGTAAAAATTCGAAAGATGGACAAATAATAGCAGCAGCAAATTTTTCACCTTCACCAACCACCATAATTTGCTCTATAAAACTGGATTCTTTAAAACGATTCTCAACGACCTGAGGAGCAACGTATTTTCCTGTGGAGAGTTTAAAAATTTCTTTTTTACGGTCGGTGATTTTAAGAATATTATGCTCACCTATTTCACCAATATCGCCTGTATGAAAATAGCCATCGGCATCAATAACTTCAGCTGTTTTTTCCGGATCTTTATAATAACCCAACATCAGGCTAGGTCCTTTCATCAAAATCTCACCATCTTCAGCCAATTTAACATCAATATTGTCTAAAATCGGACCTACAGAGCCGAACTGCAACAAAGGATAGGCTACGTGGTTTACGGAAATAACAGGTGAGGTTTCTGTTAATCCATAGCCTTCCATTATTGGAATTTTAGCACAATTAAATATTTTGGCTAAGCGTTTTTGCAAGGCAGCACCTCCGGAAATAATTACTTTAATTCTTCCACCTGTAGATTCGCGCCATTTGCTAAAGATCAGTTTATCGGCAATTTTAAGCTTAACATTATACCACCATCCGTTGGCGTTATTCAATTCGTAGGCCAATCCTAAATCAACTGCCCAGAAAAAGAGTGCTTTTTTAATCCCGCTAAGTTCTTTTCCTTTAAGCATAATTTTATCATAAATCTTTTCGATAACGCGTGGTACAGTTGTAAATCCATGAGGCCGCACTTCTCTTAAATTGTCTCCAATTGTGTCAATGCTTTCCGCATAATATACGGCAGCACCTTTAGACATAACCAGGTAATTTACCATACGTTCCAAAACATGGCATAAGGGCAAAAAGCTCAGAAACATTTCGTCGGGTTGAAGTGGCAAAATCGATTGTGTTGCACGCACATTAGAAACAAAATTTTCGTGGCAAAGCATAACTCCTTTCGACAAGCCAGTGGTTCCGGAAGTATAAATGATTGACATCAATTCGCGTGGGTCGATACCTGCTTTAATTTTTTGAAGTTCTGTTTTGTATTTTTCACGATTTTGACGACCAAGTTCTACGAATTCCATCCAGTTTGGAGCTCCATCAACAGCATCGATACTGTATATTTTTTCAATATTTGGAGCTACTTTAGCATGTAAACTGAGAATTTCGTAGAATTCTTTAGTCGCACCAATAGCTATTCTTGCGTCAGAATGTACTAAAATATGCTCGTATTCTTTCTGACCATTATTGGGATAAATAGGAACGTGAACAACACCTACCTGGCTCATACCCATATCGATGAAATTCCACTCCGGTCGATTGTTTGAAACAGTTAGAATTTTATCGCCTTTTTTGAATCCGGCTGCCAATAGGCCATAACTAAAATCGTCAACAAATTCTTTAAATTTTAAGCTGCTAAATTTTTCCCATTGGCCGTTTCTTTTAATAGCTAAAGCATCTTCTCTGGGGAATTCTGCTACCAATTGATCAACAATGTCGAAGGTTCTTTTAAGTTCCATTTTTTTAGGATTTAAGGTTGGTTTTTACATTTATTAGGTCTCTATATTATTTAGGTTTAAACGTCCATGTAAAATGAAATTCGGCCACCTGAATTCCCGATTGATCCACTCCTATTGATTTAACTTTAACCGTTTTTCCTTCACCATCCGCAATGCTTGCTTGTAAAGCTTTTGCAATATCATCGCCCTGCACACACTTAAAAACAATTCTACTGGTGGCTTTTTTCATAAAACTGGCATCCATATTAAACACCAACATCGATATTGGAATATCGGCATCATATATCGATGCCATTGCCAATATACCTGTCGATAACTCGGCTGCCATACTTAAAACAGCAAAATAAATTGACTTGAAAGGGTTCTTATTCAAGTATTTATATGGCACTGACACTTCCGCCTCTTGTTCGTTAATCTGCAATACTTTTAAACCTACAAAAAATCCTAGTGGTAGGTTTTTAAGCATAAACAAACGCATCCGAAACGAATTCGTAGCCAGTGATCTAATTTTGTTTCTTTTCATTTATTTGCTTCAAATTTTGGTTTTGGTTTTTTTAATAAAACAGCCTCCGGCTATACGCCGGAGACTATCTTATTATGATTGATTAGAAACAATATTTATTTTCTTCAATCATTTTGTTTGCAATGCGACGACGTGCGTCTTTTGAATTAACAGGAGCTGATTTAGTAAAACGTTTCATTCCCATCAGCATCGCTTGTTGTTCATCGCCTTCGGCAAATGCATTTACTACATCAATTCCAAACTTATTCATACGACTTGCAGAATCGTACATATATACTTCAAGCATATCTTTAAAATAAGGCACATTTTCGTGCTTCATTCCGTCGAGTTTCTCAACGCGTAATAACATCGATTCAGCAGCATAAGTTACCATAATCATATCGGCAATACCCATTAAGATTTCTTGCTCGTCGTTAAAGGTAGCCATAAATTTCTGCAATGCAGCACCGGCCACCATTAAAATCGATTTTTTAAAGTTAACGATAAGTTTCTTCTTGGATTCGTAATAATCAGTAGATACCGATCCAAAATCAGGAATACCCATCAATTCTTTAGCTACTTCTTTGGCAGGAGTTAATAAATCTAACTCACCTTTCATCGCTCTTTTAATCAATTCGCCAACGGTAACCATACGGTTAATTTCGTTGGTTCCTTCAAAGATGCGATTGATACGTGCATCACGATACGCTTTTTCTACAGGAGTTTCGGCAGAATAGCCCATACCGCCATATATCTGAACGCCTTCATCAGCAACATAATCCAATACTTCAGATCCATAAACTTTAGCTATGGAGGATTCAATGGCGTATTGATAGATTGCCTCGATCGTTGCTTTTCCAATATCCATACCTTCGGCATGCAAAGCGTCTTTGGCATCGTCGATATTTTGTGCAGCACGATATACCAATGATTCGGCAGCAAAAGTGCGAATACCCATTTCGGCAATTTTGTATTTGATGGCGCCGAAATTAGAAATTAACGTTTTAAACTGCTTACGCTCATTGGCGTAGTTGATGGCATTATTGATAACCGCTTTTGAAGCACCTACAGCTCCACCACCCAATTTGATACGACCAAGATTAAGAATATTTAAAGCAATTTTAAATCCTTTATCGCGCTCGCCCAACATATTTTCGATAGGTACTTTTACGTTATCGAAATACATTTGTACGGTAGAAGATCCTTTAATACCCATTTTTTCTTCGTCGGCACCTGCTTTTACGCCATCCCAAGTGCGTTCAACCAAGAAAGCACTTAAGTTTTTATCGTCATCAATTTTAGCAAAAACTATGTATAAATCGGCAACTCCACCATTCGTAATCCAGATTTTAACACCATTTAAAATATAATGTTTTCCGTCTTCACTAAGCGTAGCTTTTGCTTTACCACCATTGGCATCAGAACCAGCATCCGCTTCAGTCAAACAATAAGCTCCAATGAATTCACCTGTTGCTAATTTGGTGACATATTTTTGCTTTTGCTCTTCAGTACCGTAATATAAAATGGGTAAAGTACCAATTCCTGTATGCGCTGAATATGCTACGGAGAAACTGAATCCTTTACTCATTTCTTCAGTGGTAAGCATGGAAGTCACGAATTTTTGACCAAAACCATCGTATTCTTCAGGAACGGAAATTCCGAGCAATCCCAATTCGCCGGCTTCGTGCATCAATTTGGTTAACAATTCTCTATCGTGCTTTTCAAGTTGTTCCATTTGAGGAAGCACTTGAGCATCTGTAAAATCACGGCAGCTTTGCTGCATCAATCTTTGTTCTTCGTCAAATTCTTCAGGAACAAAAACATCTTTCGCTAAAGTTTCGCGAATAAGAAATTCGCCTCCTTTTAACATTTTATTTTCTGACATAATATATAATTTTTCTTTTTTGGTTTTTACTATAATAATTCAAAAATTCCGGCAGCACCTTGTCCGGTGCCGATGCACATTGTTACCATACCGTATTTACCACCAGTACGTTTAAGATCGGCTAATAATTGAACCGTAAGTTTGGCACCTGTAGCCCCCAATGGGTGACCTAAAGCAATAGCACCTCCATTGATGTTTAATTTGGATTCATCAATACCCAATTCACGGATAACAGCTAAAGACTGTGTTGCAAAAGCTTCGTTCAACTCAATCAAATCCATATCTTCCAACTTCATTCCGGCGTGTTTAAGCACTTTAGGAATCGCCGCCATAGGACCAACACCCATTTTATAAGGTTCAACTCCAGCCACTTGATAATCGACCAAACGCGCAATTGGAGTTAAGTTATACTCTTTCAATATTTTCTCTGAAACTACCAAAACAAAGGCAGCACCATCAGACATTTGCGAGGAGTTCCCTGCAGTTGAAGTTCCATCTGCAGCAAAAGCAGGTCTTACTTTTGCCAAACTTTCAACAGTAGTTCCTCTACGAGGTCCTTCGTCGGTATCCATCACGTATTCGCGGGTATGCATTTTCCCGTCTTTATAATAATTTTCTTTTACGGTGATAGGCACAATTTGACTTTTGAAATGACCGGCATCAATTGCGGCTACTGCTTTATCAACAGATTTAACAGCAAAAGCATCCAGTTCCTCGCGGGTAATTTTATACTCACGTGCTACCATTTCTGAAGTTAAACCCATACTCAAATACCATTTTGGATGTTCTTTCGCAATGGTTGGATTTGGCACTTGACGCCAGCCTCCCATAGAGATCATCGACATAGTTTCTGCGCCTCCGGCAATTACCATATCGGCAATGCCAGCTGATATTTTAGCCGAAGCAATGGCAATAGATTCCAAGCCGGATGCACAATAACGATTTACTGTTGATCCGGGAACATCTACATTGTCCATAGTCATTAAGGAAAGTAAACGACCCATATTGAAACCGGATTCTGCTTCGGGAAAGGCATTACCAACAACTACTTCATCAATTTTTGATTTGTCTATTTGCGGAAAATCTTTCATTAAATGATTGATTACTTCCGCAGCGATATCATCAGGACGCATGAAACGAAAGGCACCGCGAGGAGCTTTTCCAATTGCCGAACGATATCCACCTACTATATATGCATTCATTTTTTTCTTTTTTTAATTTAACAATGATTTAGTTTAAGTAATTAGTTACGTAAAATTTTTCCTTTAGTAATTAAACTTTGCATACGCTCTAAAGTTTTACGTTGCATACATAATTCAAGGAAAGCTCTACGCTCCAAATCGAGCAAATACTGTTCAGAAACTTCTGTTAACGCCTGAGAAATTTCTCCTCCGGCCATTACATAACCTAATTTTTCTGCAATCAATTTGTCGTGTTCCGACATATAATTTGCAGTTGTAAAGCCGTCGGCACCAACATATACCAAGCCCATAGCTTCATTGCCAAGAACTTTAATATCGTTTCGTGGTGCTGGTTTAGAATAGCCTTTTTCAACCATTTGTAAGGCTGCTTTTTTAGCCAATGCTAAATGATGAGCACGACTAACAACAACTTCGTCGGTTCCTTTTCTTAAATA
>JAFGHU010000182.1 GCA_016929955.1 Bacteroidales bacterium
AAAAAAAAACGAAAATTTGAAGAAAAAATTACTTCATCCATTCAAAAAGCTGATAATGCTCCCCATTCATGCCCGTTTTTTGATAGGTTTTTTGAGCGCGAATATTTGTTTTATCAACATACAATCGGATGCCTCTTACTTTTTCGTCTTTATTTACTAGCTCCTGTATATGCGCATACATTTTGCTGTAAATGCCCAATCGGCGGAAGTTTTCTTTAACATAAACCGATTGTATCCAATAAACTAGGCCATTGCGCCAGTCGCTCCATTCCGGTGTTATCATTAATGAGGAAGCGATTTCCCCATCGATTTCGGTCACAAAATATTGTCCTTTAGCCGCATCGTGATAAGCTGCCGCTACGCCTTTTTCTACAATCGATTTTTCCAATTGAAGGTTTTCGGTTTCCAAAGCCATAGCCAATTGAAAATCGACGATATCGGCCAAATCGGATTCTTTTGCTTTTCTTATTATGATATTCATAGATTAATTATTTGAGTGCATTATACAGTATTTCAACAGGATGCAAGGCATCCACTTGGGTTCCGTCTTTAATCTGACAGCGACAGGAAGTTCCGGGAGCGGCGATAATCGTATTTTGTGCGGCTTCCCGAACGGCAGGGAACAGAACCATTTCTCCAATCTTCATCGACAAATCGTAATGCTCTTTTTCGTAACCAAATGAACCCGCCATACCGCAACAACCCGAAGGAATTTCAGAAACAGAATAATGCTCCGGAAAACCCAAGATTTTCAATGTGCTTTTTGTAGAAGCCACTGATTTTTGTTGACAATGTCCGTGAAGTTTAATTTCTTGAAAATCGTTCGTAAATTGTTCTTTTTTGATATTTCCCTTGTCTATTTCTCGCGCTAAAAATTCATCAATCATTAATGCATTCGTGGCTAAAAATTTTGCTTTTTGAATGAGTGATTCATCAACCAATTCTGGATATTCATCGCGGAAGCTCAAAATCGTTGAAGGCTCAATTCCTAATAATGGATGCTCTTCAGAAATCAAATTCGTAAGAAGTTTGACATTTTCGTTGGCCAAGCGTTTTGCCTTGCGCAACAATCCTTTCGATAAAAAAGTTCTTCCGCTTTCGCGGTGTTTTGGAATGCTGACTTCATAGCCCAATTTATTCAAAAGCAAAATGGCTTTGATGCCAATTTCTGTATCGTTAAAGCGGGTAAACTCGTCGTTAAACAAATAGACTTTTCCATTTGGATATTCTGATCCATCATTTGCTTTTTGTTTTGCAAACCATTTTTCTAACGTTGTTTTATAAAGCAGAGGCATTTCTCTTTTGGTAGAAAATCCAATGCTTTTTAAGAGTATTTTTGAGAGGAATTTATTTTTATAAACCGCATTTGCAAGTAAATGAAAAGGCATGGCTATGGCATTCAATTTGCTGATATTAGCAATGAGTTGCGAACGAATTGGAACGCCATGTTCATCGTAATAATGCTGAAGAAATTCGGCTTTTAGTTTGGTAACATCCACATTAGAAGGGCATTCTGTTTTGCAGGCCTTACAAGAAAGACATAAATCCATGACTTCGTATAGCTCTTGCTGATCGAAGGGATTGTCTTTTTTGGATTGCGTCAGTACTTCGCGAAGCATATTGGCACGCGCACGTGTTGAGTTACGTTCGTCTTTGGTGGCCTGATAGCTCGGACACATTGTTCCGCCAATTAGATGCGATTTTCGGCAATCGCCCGAACCCGTACATTGTTCTGCAGCACGTAAAATTCCCGGACCTTGATCGAAGCGAAAAACCGTTTTAATTTCTTCGGCTTTTTCTGTGGCTTGATAACGCAAATGCGTATTCATTTTTGGCGTATCCGTAATTTTTCCGGGATTAAAAATATGCTTTGGGTCCCAGGTGTTTTTAATGCTTTTTAAAAGCGCATAATTTGCTTCGCCAATCATTAGTGGAATAAACTCGCCACGCAAGCGACCATCGCCATGCTCGCCACTTAAAGAGCCGCGGTATTTTTTTACCAGTTTGGCTGTATCTAATGCAATGCTGTGGAAGAGCTCAACATCTTCTTTCTTTTTCAGATTTAAAATGGGGCGTAAATGCAATTCTCCGGTAGCAATATGGGCGTAATAAACACAGGATTTATTGTGCTTTTTTAAAATTTCGTCAAACTCAGCTATATATTCGGGTAGCACTTCTGGGTTTACTGCAGTGTCTTCGATAACCGGAACCGGCAAATCATCGCCAGGCATATTCGAAAGAACACCAAGGCCTGCTTTGCGTAAATTCCACACTTTTTTAATATCCCCGGCTGTGATTAATGGAAAATGGAAACCGTACCCAACTTTTCTCATGTCGATTTCCATTGCTTTTGCTTTTGCCTCTATAATCGCAAAATCATCTTCTGTAAATTCAACAATTAATAAAGCTCCGGGATCTCCTTTAACAAAAAATCGATTTTCGGCCTGTTGTTTATTTTTTTTGGTCAAATCCATGATGGCTTTATCCATCAATTCAATGGAAACAGGTTTGTGTTTAAGCGCAATTAAATTCGCTTTAAGTGCTTCTTCAATACTTTTGAGATGCACACAAACTAAGGCATTATGCTTTGGTGGAAGAGGTTCCAGATTGAGCTTTATCTCCGTTGCAAAAGCAAGTGTGCCTTCAGATCCAGCTAATAATTTGGAAAAATTAAATTTTACTTTGCTTTCCGTAAAAATCTCAGAATCAAGTAAAATATCGAGCGCATATCCTGTATTTCTGCGTTCGATTTTTGGATCCGGAAACTCTTTTTTAATATGGTCTTGATTTTCTTTGGAAGAAAGGATATCGTAGATTTGTCGATAAAGTTTATTTTCGAGTGCTTCTCCTTTTCTTTTTTCTTCGAATTCTTTTCGACTCATTGCTTTGAATTCAGCTTCCGAGCCATCACTTAAAATACATTTGACTTCGAGTGTGTGATCTCGCGTGCTTCCATACACCAAGGAGTGTGCTCCGCAGGAATTATTTCCGAGCATACCGCCCATCATACAACGATTCGAAGTGGATGTTTCAGGAGCGAAAAATAATCCATAGGGATGGAGAATTTGATTGAGTTCATCCAAAACTACGCCGGGTTGAACGCGCACCCAATGTTCTTCTACATTGATTTCCAATATTTCTGTAAAATATTTCGAAATATCGACGACTAAACCATTTCCAACAACCTGGCCGGCAAGTGAAGTGCCTGCAGCCCGCGGAATAAGAGAGATATTGTTTTTATTGGCAAAAGCGATAAGTCGTTTTAAATCTTCTGCATTTTTTGGTCGTGCAACAGCCTGCGGTTTTTCACGATAGGCAGAAGCGTCTGTGGCATAAGCAATTCGATGTAAATTATCAGTATATATTTCGCCTTCAAATTTTCCTTGAAGTGTTTTTAGAGCAAGTGTTATATCGTTGGTTTCCGTTTTCAAGCTTGTGAATTTGGGTGTAAAGATAGTTCTTTTGTAAAAATGTATTCTTCTCGGTTGCTGAAATTATCGAGGTCGACTTTTAAGCTGTGAGTATGTAGCAAACCTCCGCAAGATTTGCAGTTGTATACCAGGCAAATCTTTCATTCAAACAGAATGATCATTCTGCTTTAGCAATGGAATACATTTATAAAGCAAAAAATGAGAGTCTTAGCTAAGAAATTTATAAAAAGAGAGCTTTGCAAAACTCATTTTTTGATCCAACTCTTCGTTAAAATCTTCTTCAAAATCCTCATTTACGGAAGTAAACTGTGGTTTT
>JAFGHU010000183.1 GCA_016929955.1 Bacteroidales bacterium
AAAACCACAGTTTACTTCCGTAAATGAGGATTTTGAAGAAGATTTTAACGAAGAGTTGGATCAAAAAATGAGTTTTGCAAAGCGCTCTTAGCACAAATAACCTAAACAAAAAGACAGCTTATGTGGACAAAAAAATTAAATTTCCTATTTTTCTTTACCTTCATTTTTTCAATCAGTTACGCGCAAATAGGAGGTTTGTCAGCTTCTAAACTGGGAACACTTTGCACAAGCACCGTGCCCGAAGGAACCATAGAATTTGAACCTTTTTTTAGTTATGCGACTACCACAAAAGCTTTCGATAGCGATGGACAGGTGTATTCCTTATTCTCTAGTTCCGACTCTACCATGAAATTTTCGGCTTCGGGCTTCCGGTTTAGTTACGGACTCATCGAAAACCTCGAGATTGGTGTATCATTACCTATTGATGTTAGTGAAATCCGTTTTGGTGCCAAATATAAACTTCCGTTGGAAGGTAAATTTAGCTTGGGTCTGATCACCGGATACAATTCAATTGTCGGGAATCAAATTTATAATCGCAAAAATGCCATCCACGAAAGTGCACCTTCCGCATTTGCCGGTTTGGTAATGACTTATGTGTTTAATCCCCAATGGAGTGTCGATTTAGACGCACAGTACCAAAAACATACCCATAAAACCATCAACGGACATAATCAGGGAATTTATCTGAATTCAGATATCGGTTATTATTTTCTGGAAAACGTAAATTTTATTATCGGACTAAATTTTAATTATCAATGCTATGATGCCCAAAGCAACGATTCTTACTTATTAAGTTTGAATACCGGAGTAGCTATTGAAAGAGCAAAGAATTTTATTTTAGTACTGAACGCCCCTTTCGATATTTTGGGTAAAAACGAATTTAAAACCAAGGGATTCGGTTTGGCATTAACCATTATGCTGGATTAGCAGTTAATGGGCTGTTCTTCTCTTTCTGTTTCGTACCTAAAGGCACTCTGTTTATATGCTTTCGATTGTTTTTCTAGAAACATTTTATGCCTAAAGGCATAGCGTCTTTTGAATTTCTATAGATAAAAGTTTACAACCAGTAAATAGAAGCTAAAGAGGTTGCTATCAAAGCAATAGCTGTTGCATAATAAATCAATATTTTACGGTGTTTGGTTTTGCCAATATTGCTTTTTCCCGAAAAAATTAGTCCTAAATTGGCGATAAACAAAGCAAAAAGCATCAAAACAATATGTTCAATCGGCCATAATCGTTTTGAAACCGTAACGATCGTACCATCGGCACTCTGATAATCATATCCAAAAAAGCTCAGATTAGTAAACAAAATAATGCCAAACAACAATTGTAAATAAAGGCCAATTATAAATAAATAAGCCAATGTTTTGTCAAGTTTTACATACGCCAGATCCTTTACAATTCCTCGAATAGCCCGCACAATAAGCCAAACGGCAACTATCAAAAACGAAACGCTGATAAAATAATGAACCCATAAGGTAACTTGATATGCATCGAATTGCTTCATAGTAAAATGTGTAAAGGAAATTTAATACACAAAGTAAATAAAATTAATTGTGCTTCCTGCACTAAATTTGACAAGATTTTTAGATCCCATAAAAACAAAGCCTTTATAAACTAGTTTTTCTGTATTTTTGAGGTCATCTAAGTAAAGCTGAATGAAGATATTATTGATAGAAGATGAAGTAACTTTGGCAAGTTCCATAGCGGATTATCTTGTAGATGAAGGACATATATGCGAAAGTGTAGGAACTTTTAGTGATGCAACCGAAAAAATTGAGCTCTACGAATACGATTGTTTAATTGTTGATATCAATTTACCCGATGGCAGCGGTTTGGATTTAATCAAGTTGGCAAAAAAACGCAAACTAGAATCCGGTATCATTATTATCTCAGCACGTATATCGTTGGAAAACAGAATAGAAGGACTAGATATTGGCGCCGATCATTACCTAACAAAACCCTTCCATTTAGCCGAATTAAATGCCCATTTAAAATCGATAAACCGACGCATTCATTTTAGCGGATCCAACCAAATTAACTACAACGAAATTAAAATCCTTCCCGATGAAAGAAGGGCTTTTATTAATGAAAAAGAATTAACACTTACGCGAAAAGAATTTGAACTTTTGATTTTCTTTTTAGCGAATAAAAACAAAGTGATAACCAAAGCAGGTATTGCCGAACACCTTTGGGGCGATTATATGGACACCGCCGATTCTTTTGATTTTATCTATACCCACATCAAAAACTTAAGACAAAAAATGATGAAAACCGGCTCCGAAGATTATATTAAAACAATTTATGGTGTTGGCTATAAATTCGATGTTTCATAAATTAACCAAAACGCTATGAAACTCGCAACAAAATCCAGCCTCAATTTTCTTTCCGTAGCCTTATTCACTTTCTTATTTGGCATTATCGCGTTTTACTATACACTTCGAATTCAGGTTGATAAATTCGTTAACAATGAGCTAAATAAAGCCAAGAATGCTTTTTTTGAACAATCGGATAATCTTTCTTCTTTAGAAGGTACCTATTTGGGAGCTTGCCAATTAATGCCCTTAAAACCAACAACAAACGCCTACGATACAACAGTACGATTTCAGGATACTTTAATATTAGATCCACAAATCAAAAAATTTCTGCCTTATCGGCAAATGACTTTTGTTATTTCTACTAAATTATCTGCATTTGAAGTGCGGATTATTCGGCCCTTAGAAGAAACGGATCGCTTGATTATCAATCTTTTTCTGTTTATGACCTTACTCGTATTCTTACTTATTTTGGCGCTTTTGATGATCAATCAGTATTCGTCGCACCAATTGTGGAAAGACTTTTATGCCAGTTTGGACAAGATTAATAAATTCGATTTGGATACGCATGCGGGCTTGGAATTTCCGCCAACCGAAATCAAAGAATTTGAAGATTTGAATACTGTTTTTACGCTTATGAGCAAACGTATTACCAGCGATTATTCAAGAATGAAAGAATATACCGAAAATGCATCGCACGAAATTCAAACGCCTTTGGCCATTATCAATGCCAAAATGGAATTGCTTTTGCAGTGTAAAGATTTGCCGGAAAAACAATACCAAATTATTGCCGATGCTTCAGAAGCAGCAGAACGATTAGCACGTTTAAACAAAACTTTAATTTTGCTCACGCGAATAGAAAACAGACAGTTTCCGGAAATAGAAACCATATATCCTCAAAAAATTATTGAATATCAATTAGAAAACTATGAGGAAATTATTCAATCCAGAGGCATTCGCCTTAAAACGCATTTCGAGCCCAATATCAGCTTACAAATGAACCCGCTTTTGTCGGATATTCTATTTCTTAACTTGATAAAAAATGCCATTCGTCATAATATTCGTAACGGATTGCTTCTCATCAATATAGACGCAAAAGGAATGGAAATAGCCAACTCAGGGGCTCCGCTTGATGTAAATCCCGAACTTCTTTTTAGTCGCTTTTATAAATCGACAAAATCTTCCAAATCCTTGGGATTAGGTTTGGCTATAGTAAAAAAGATTACCGAGCTATTCCAGTTGAAAATCGATTATGCCTACAAGGAAAATCTGCATACGATCTATCTTCAATTTCCGTTAAAGACGAAATCCTGATATTTTGAATTAAAAAAGGCCAAAATCCATTTTTTATTCAATTTAGTAAAGAATCCTTGTTTTCTTCTCTTTTCTCCAGTGGAGTACTTCGAACACTAAGAACTGCCGGTAAAACATTATTAAAGGATTATTTTTTTGTATTTGGCTGTCGATAATAATTCTGGTACTATTTTGATGCAGATACCCAATAAGATCCCGTCAGGGATCGAATGTGGGTAGCAAATTAAATTAAACCGTAGGTTTCGTCCCGTACGGGACGAGATGAAATTCCTGTAAATCAACATTCTACCCATATCTTATGCCTAAAGGCACAATTCAATCTCCTTCGGTATATTCTACCGATTTGAAAACATATCTTTCATCATAGGGAACTTCAAATTTTTCAAGAAATTCAAGATATTCTTCTTTAAACGATTTTCTGCGATGATGCATTTCCTGATCTCTTATGTAATCAATAACCTGATTAACCTGTGACTTACTGTAGGAGAATCCTCCAAAACCTTCTTGCCAAGAAAATCGTCCATTTATAAACCCTTTTTGATTGATCCACTTTGAAGAATCACCTTTAATATCCTGCATTAAATCAGAGAGGGACTGCTTTGGCCTCAATCCAAAAAATACATGTACATGATCAGGCATTCCATTTATAGCTAAAACCTTGTGTCCATTATTTTGTATGATACCGCTAATGTATTTAAACAATTCATTTTTCCAGGCTTTCCTTAATAGGCAACTCCGATTTTGAACTGAAAATACAGCTTGAATATGGATTTGAGTATACGTATTCGCCATAACTAGTTGATTTGTTTGTCCTTCAAATTTAAAAACAAATTGAGAATACCCTATATTTTAGCGGGCTTACCTTTTTAGTTCAGGTTCTTTTAAAGCAAAAAACAAACCCAAATTTATTTTTATTCAATTTAGAGTAGGTCTTAAAACACAGAATCTACAGAATTCAAATTCGCCAATTTTGCACTTGCCTATAGCTATTTTTGAAAATATTTAGCACCAAACAATATCAGCATCTTATTGTATCACTGCATTTTAACCCACTAAAACAAACATCCGTTTCGCTAAAAAAAAACTATCCATACGCAGGTTTAAAAATAAACGCATGCCAATATTAATCCCCCTTTTTGATTTTAAAAAATGAATTCTGAAGCTAAACGCCAAAAACTACAGATTTCCTACAAAATCTGTTCTTAAAATTGCAGCATTAAAAGAGTAACAAAACGTTCATTGATTATTAAAGTTATTAAATATAGAAACTAATCATCATTCAAATTGCGCATAAACAAAGCAAAACGATTGACTTAGATATAAAGATGTGTGTTTAATTTAAGGACGAGGAATGTCGGAAAAAATATGATATGAAAGTTTGTGGAAGCTTTCAAAATAAGTATCCTTCATTCCTTGTTCATTTATTAAGCGATAAAAAAGAAATTATTAAAATCATATAACATCCAAAAATAGCACATTAATAAATTAAGACTATGACAAAATACAAATTGATTCTGCTCACACTATTTTTGCCAATTTTATCTATGGCACAAGGAGGTCCAAAATTTTCAATTGATGATATTAAACTTTTAACAGATACTATTAAATTAAATGAAATTATAATTCAAGCATCTAAAACAGAAGACAATTTACAACAAATACAAGCTGCGGCTACTTTTGTATCCAGCTTGGAAATTAAAGAACAAAACCTTAATGCTTTACCCGAATTAAGTGCCCGTATTCCTAATCTATTTATGCCCGATTATGGATCAAGATTAACAGCTCCAATTTACATTAGAGGAATTGGCTCTAAAATCAATAGTCCATCCGTTGGATTATATGTTGATGATGTTCCCTATTTTGATAAAGGCAGCTTTAATTTTGAGTTTTTCGATTTGGAGAAAATCGAAGTTCTTCGTGGCCCCCAAGGAACGCTATACGGAAGAAATACGATGGGCGGAATTATAAAAGTATATACCGCTGAACCAAAATTCAATTCAACTGCAACGGCTAAAGTGGAATACGGAACGGATAATCATATTAAAACCGTGGTTCAGACCAACCAAAAATTATCTGATAAAGTGGCCATAACTGTTGGTGCTGCCTATGCGCATGGCGATGGATATTTTACCAATGCGTTTACCAATGCAAAAGCCGATAATTTTGATATCTATAACGGCCGTATGAAATTGCTTTATACGCCAACCAATAGGTTTAAAACCATTTTGTCGGTCAATTACGAAAACATGCAACAAAACGGCTATCCTTATGCCGTATACAATACAGACACACAAGAAGCGGATGAAGTGAACTATAATCAGGAAAGCAGCTATGACCGTAGTCTTCTCTCAATAGGTTTAACTATGGAGTATCGTTTATCCAATCTTATTTTAACCTCTTCTTCCAGCTTTCAGCATATGGGTGATTTTCAAGGGATAGATCAAGATTTTACGCCTGCTTCATTGTTTTGGGTAGAACAAGACCGATCTGAAAATACCTGGGTTGAAGAATTTAGCATTCGCTCTCAAACAAATAAGAAATTAAATTGGATTGCCGGTGTTTATGCTTTCTATCAAGGCAGTAATAACCAGGTAGATTTAACTTATGGAAGCGATGCAATTGCACCTTTTCATCTTGCAGGACCAACCAGTTATACAAAATGGTACGATCAGCCTTCGAAAGGTGCCGCTGCCTACGGACAAGCCAGCTATCCAATCGGGAAATTTAAAGCGACATTTGGATTACGAGCTGATTATGAATCATCTACGCTAAATTACGACTACGAAAGATACGTTAATGGCGAAACAACGACTACTGACGATTTTGAAAATAATCTGGAGTTCACCCAATTATTACCTAAACTTAGCCTAAGCTATAATCCTACCGAATCGCTTACCATTTTTACAAGTGTAAGTAAAGGATATAAAGTGGGTGGTTTCAATACTTCTTTCGAAAGTGAGGAAGAACAGACTTTTGATCCTGAGTGGAGTTATAATTACGAATTGGGTATCAAATCTGTTTGTATGGACAACCGTTTAATTACAAACTTAAACTTTTTCTATATCGATTGGAAAAATCAACAAATCTATCAGCCTTTAACCAGTGGTATTGGTTCAAAGCTCGATAATGCAGGAAAATCAGAAAGCAAAGGTTTGGAATTGGAAATGCGCTATTTAGTAAACAGAAATTTAACGTTTTGGGGATCCTACGGTTATAATAAAGCCAAATTTATTGATTACCAGCGAAGTGAAACACTAGATTACAGTGGCAATTTGATTCCGTATATTCCTGAATATACACTTAACTTAGGAACAAATTATACGCTAAACTTTAATGGAAATGCAGTTCGCAATGCAACTTTAACATTGAATTACCAACAAATTGGCAAACTTTATTGGAACGATGCGAATTCTGCCTATCAGGAAAGATACGGATTACTCAATGGCCGTTTAAATTTCCATACCACACGTTTCGATTTCGGCCTTTGGGGTAAAAATATCTTAAATGCCGACTATAATGCCTATTACTTTGAATCGATGGGCAAATCGTATGTACAACTTGGGAAACCGGCACAATTTGGCGCTTTTGTTCATTTCAATATATAGTATAATAATATGAGTGTATTAAACCTCGATTAATTGATTCCAAGCAAGGGATGACGAGAACAACAAATTAATTCTCTCATTCCTTGTTTTCTTTTTTAATGCCATTCATAAAAATCATAATTTTGGCCAATGCAAGCTAAACCAATCCAAAAATACTCTACTTTATTAAGTTTATATCTGGCGCAATCCATCCCGATGAGTTTTTTCTCAACGGTGATGCCCGTAATTATGCGAACTGAGAATTTCTCGCTCACCTCAATTGGATTGATTCAGCTTATAAAGTTACCCTGGATTTTAAAATTTCTTTGGGCACCAATGATCGATAAGTCGGCTACCACTTTACGTAAATATAAACAATGGATTTTGTTTTCAGAGCTTTTTTACGCATTGGTTATCTTTAGCATAGGCTTTTTAGATTTAGAAACAAGTTTTACCAGTATTATTGTATTAATGCTTATCGCTTTTACAGCGTCGGCAACACAAGATATTGCGACTGATGCTTTTGCAATACTTATTTTAAATAAAGATGAGCGAGGCTTTGGCAATAGTATGCAATCAGCAGGTACCTTTCTGGGTACTTTAACCGGAAGTGGTGTTTTATTGGTTATTTACCATTATTATGGATGGCAAATGCTATTGGCCGGATTAGCTGCCTTTGTTTTATTGGCCATAGTTCCTCTTTATTTTTACAAATCGAAAGGTGCTATTTCTGCCACAAGCAGCAAAAACATCTTTTTAAAAGACATTTATTTGTTTTTTGCGCAAATAGGTATTGGAAAGCGTATCGTTTTACTCGTATTTTATTATTCGGGAATCATTGGTATACTAACGATGGTAAAACCCTGGATGGTAGATTTGGGTTATTCGATAAAGGAAATTGGAATCATATCAGGAATATACGGTCCTGCATCCGGAGCCGCAATGGCTTTTGCCACCGGCTTTATTATCAGATATTTAGGGAAAAGAAAATCGCTGTTTTTAGTCGCCTATTTAGGTTTATTCGACGGGATTTATTTTTCCTGGCTAAGTAGTTTTTCTCCGGAATTAAGTCAACTCCTACCTGCTATACTCTTGCTCTGGGGGACTTACGGTATGGCTTCGGTTGTTATTTATACCATAAGCATGGATATTGTAAGAAATGGTCGCGAAGGCACCGATTTTACGATACAAATTGTATTAACACATCTAAGTAGTTTAATCATTGCTGTAGGAAGTGGAAAAACAGCGCAAGCTTTAGGCTATACAGGCTTATTTAAAATAGAAATAGCTTTGGCTTTATTTGTTTTGCTTATCATTCCCTACCTTTATAAAAAAAATGAATCTTAATCATCATATTATGAAAATTCCCGAATCACTTCTTCAGAAATACAATGTTCCAACGCCGCGATATACAAGCTATCCGCCGGCTAATTATTTTCACGAAGATTTTACGGCAGAAAAAAACAAAGCGGTATTGATTGAATCCAATCAAACAGAACCTCAAAACATTTCGTTTTATATCCATATTCCATTCTGCGGAAAACTCTGCTATTATTGCGGATGCAATACCCATATCAGTCAAGATAAAAACCTAATAAAGAGTTATGTAGAAACTTTAAAGAAAGAAATCCTGCTTTATAAAGATTTGCTGGATTCAAAGCGTAAAATTTCTCAAATTCATTGGGGCGGCGGAACGCCAAACTACCTTCCTATCGAAGAAGTAGAAGGCATTATGGCTTTATTTTTCGAGCATTTTACGTTTATCCAAAAACCTGAAATAGCTATGGAATGTCATCCCGCTCATTTAACTTTCGAATATGTCGATCGATTGATAAAAAGCGGCATCAATCGCATGAGTTTAGGTGTACAAGATTTCGAATCGAAAGTGATGAAAGCGGTAAATCGGAGCGAATCCATTATCCCCATCGATCAGCTTATCCAATACATCAAAACCAAAGGTGATATTTCGGTAAATCTCGATTTTGTTTACGGACTGCCTTTTCAGACTCCTGAAAACTTTAAATCGACTATGCTTAAGGCCATAAAAGCGAATCCCGATCGTTTGGCCATTTTTTCGTATGCCCATGTGCCATGGCTTAAAAAGGCACAACAGAAACTTGAAACGTACGATTTGCCCAATGCTGAGCAAAAAGTTGCCTTGTTCGAAACAGCCTTTCAAAGTTTAACCGAACATGGCTATGTAGCTATTGGCCTGGATCATTTTGCCAAGCCCAACGACGAATTGAGTATTGCATTAAATACAAAAACGATCCATCGGAATTTCCAAGGTTATTGTACGCGCGATACAACAGGACAAGTTTATGCCTTGGGGGTTAGCGGAATAAGTCAACTGGATAATGCATACCTTCAAAATACGAAAGACTTGAGGGTTTACAAAAAAGCCATTGATGCCGATGAATTGCCTGTGGAAAAAGTCTATTTTGTAAATAAAGAAGAAAAAATTATTCGCGAAGTAATCAATGAGCTGATGTGTAATAACTATGTGTCTTTTTTACATATCGCAACAAAATACGATTTATCTATTGATGAACTAAAAGCCATTTTGATTTTTGAAGAAACATCAATCAAACAGTTTGAAAATGAGGGTCTTTTAAAATTTAAAGAAGATACGATAGAAATTACAGCTGAAGGACAATTTTTTATGCGCAATATAGCCGCTAGTTTCGATCCTAAAATGAAAACAAACGAAAAGAGTTTCTCTAAAGCGCTTTAAGAGAATGAAAGAAATTAATACGTACGATTTTTCTAATCTATTTGTGCTATTTAGTAATTTAGTGTTTTGCTCAGAAGGCATTCCTTTGGAGTGGCCTAGTTTTTTTTGCCCCTAAAGCACAAAAACACAAAAAAAACACAAAAAAAGTTTTCATACAAATACCTATTAAACCTGAGACAATCCAAACAAATGAAAAATAAAAAAGTAGCAATAATTGGTGCAGGAATTACAGGACTTACAAGCGCTTTTTATTTAAAAAAAGCAGGTATCCCATTTCGTATTTTTGAAAAAAGTGACCGAATTGGCGGAGTGATGCAAACAAAAACTGACGGCACTTTCTTATACGAAACAGGTCCCAATAGTGGGGTTATTTCGCATGCAGAAATGGCCGATCTTTTTTCCGATTTAAAAGGAAAATGCACTTTGGAAATTGCCGATGATGCTTCCGGAAAACGCTTGATTTGGAAAGGAAAAAGCTGGCATGCCTTGCCTTCGGGACTATTCTCCGCGATTACAACGCCTCTTTTTAGTTTGTCCGATAAATTTAGGGTATTGGGCGAGCCTTTTCGAAAAAAAGGGAATAACCCGCTCGAAGATTTAGCATCTCTGGTGAAGAGACGCTTAGGGAATAGTTTTTTAGACTATGCCATTGATCCTTTTATTCTTGGTATATATGCCGGAAACCCTGCTTATATCGTACCTAAATATGCGCTTCCTAAGCTCTATAATTTGGAACAAAATTATGGAAGTTTTATTGGTGGCGCGATAAAAAAAGCCCGTATTCCAAAAACAGAAGACGACTTAAAAGCGAATCGTAAGATTTTTTCAGCAAAAGGAGGATTAAAAAACTTAATCGCAGCTCTAGCTGAAGAAATTGGAAGTGAACATATCCAATTGAATACAAGTATACAAATCGTTGATAGCGCTTTTACGGTTCGCATAAATGATAAAAACGAACATTTTTCGGATGTAATTTATACAGGCATTACACCAAATATTTCCGATTTAATGCCTTTTATCGATACAAAACATTTTGAACCCTTAGAAAAGCTGCACTATGCCAAAGTGGTTGAAGCCAGTATTGGTTTTAAAAACTGGCAAGGAATAAAGCTGGATGCTTTTGGCGGTTTGGTACCTTTTAAAGAAGACAAAAATATCCTGGGCGTTTTGTTTATGTCGAGCTTGTTTAAAAATCGTGCACCAGAAAGCGGAGCCTTGTTTACTGTTTTTTCGGGAGGAATCAGGAAAGCGTATTTGGCAGAATTACCTGAAAATGAGCTAAAAACCATTATCGGGAATGATTTTAAAGAAATGATGGGATTAAAAACATTCACCCCTGATTTATTCGAATTGAATTACTACAAACATGCAATTGCGCAATACGGTGCGGATAGTGAAGCGCGATTGGCCGCAATTGAACACATAGAAAAGGAATTTAAGGGTTTATATTTAGCCGGAAGCATGCGCGATGGCGTAGGTATTGCAGATCGGGTAAAACAAGGAAAAAACATAGCCAAACAAATTGCCAACTAGCGAAGCATAAAAGCAAATCGTTTTTATTTGGAATCCAAGCCGTTAAGCACTCTGCACTATACAAGGCTTTAACTAGTGCTTGATACGATCGCTTATTGGTACAAACTGCTCAATAACCGCTTTGAGCTTTTCGGCAGAGATTGGTTTAGCAATAAAGCCATCGCAACCGGCAAGCAAAGCTTTTTCTCTATCGGGAGCAATTGCATAGGCTGTTTGAGCGATAATTATGCAGTTGGGATACAAGGATTTTATTTGTTTTGTGGCCTCAAATCCATTTAAAACAGGCATCTTCAAGTCCATTAAAATAAGATCGAAGTTTTGATTCTCGGCCATCATATCCAAAGCCATTTTTCCGTTTTTTGCCCAAGCCACTTCAAAACCCCACCGATTGATTAGAATTTCTAATAAATTATAGCTGGGCGAATCGTCTTCGACTACCAATATTTTATTATACCTACCCAGCATTGATTCCAGCAGATCGTTTTTTTGGGGTTCCGAGCTTTTAATCTCCGACTTATAATTATCGATTGTAAAATAAAAGACAGACCCTTTTCCTTCTTCCGCATCCATACCAACCTCACCACCAAATAAATCCACGAGTTTCTTTACCACACTTAATCCAATACCAATCCCTTCGTGTTTTCTTGCTTTGCTATCATCAGCTTGTCGGAAAACATCAAAAATAAATTTCTGCTTGCTTTTAGGAATGCCAATTCCTGTATCCGAAACCCAAAACTTAAGCATCTGTTTTGCACCAATTGTAATTTCTTCGCACCAAAATTTAATTTCTCCTTGTTCGGTAAATTTCAAGGCATTCTTAAGCAAATTAATTAAAATCTGCTTTAATTTATTTTTATCCGTATGGACATAAAAATCGGAGCTTATATTAATAGCATCAAAAGAAATTTTAATCGCTTCTTTCTCAAGATTCACCCTTTCCTGTCGAATGATATAGTTTATATCCGCCAAAAATTCGACCAATAAAAAATCGTTTTTCTTTAAAATGATCTGACCGGAATCGATAAGTGTGATATCTAAAAGGTTTTCGACCATATTCAAAAGGTCTAATCCACTTTTATTTATGATCTGAGCATGCATCTCATTTTCAGAAGAGTCGAATTCATCAGAAATAATAAACTCTGAAAATCCGATAATTGCATTGAGCGGTGTTCTTAATTCGTGCGACATAGTGGCCAAAAAAACGGATTTCAACCGCTCTGATTCTTCTGCTGCTTCTTTTGCTATAATTAATTCTGTATTGGTTTTTGCCAAATTGGCCGTTCTTTTTTGTACTTCTTCTTCAAGCCTTAAATTGTTTTCTGTCGTTTTTTGCTGCTCTTCTGCCACAATTAATTGAGAATAATAAAACTGCCGATTGAGCTTCTCATAAAAATAGGCAGAAACCATACCCATAATATTGGCCGAAACCAAGAAAAACATGCTCGAAACAAGCACTTCTGTACTCACATTTATTTTATAAGCCACCAAAAAATAACCCGCTAATAGTAATGCGCCAATAAGACTTGCTGTTTGAAACCTCAGTTTTAGAAAATCGTAATTGAAGAAAAACACTAAAGTTATTCCGGCGTAATACAATAAGTTAACTTCGGGGCCACCCAAATAAATCATATAAATAATGCTATAGCCTCCAACCAAAACACCTAGTGCAGTAATTAGCTGAAGCCGCATTAATTTAGGCGCCAAAAAAGTGTAGAAAATTACAAAAATAACGAAAGGAAGTACAAAATAAAATCGAATCTGAATAAATTGAGCAGATAATTCCGGAAATAAAAAATAATCAAGCCAGGCAAATAATCCAAAGATAATCAATGAAATAAGCATAACTACACGAATATGCTTAATCGTATTCTTTCTATAGTAGATTAAATAATCCAGCTCGGTTTTTTTATCTGTAAACGATAAATTAAACAGATTTAATACGGATTTAGATATTTTTCTTATTTCCACTATCTATTTAAGTTAATTTTAACTGACAAATAAAGGGATAACAAAAATTTATAAAAATCTAATTTTTAATAATCTACTAATCCAAATGCTTATTTATGCTCTGGTTTTGGAGTTTCGAAAATCAAGTTTCTTTTTTGCTTGTCAAAGCGCGAAAATCCCCTTGTTATTCTTTCTTCTGATGAAATTCTTTGTTTTTTAAGTCCACTCGATTTTGAAATACCTGTAATTTCCTGCAATGCTGCAGCGAACAAAGGCTCCGTAGGATCACCTAGTGGAATACCACTTTGCACGTTGTCGAGTACGCGAATATCAGGAGCAAATCCATTTTTAAAATCGGTTACGCCATTGGCATTGGCATAACGTAATACAATGGGTTGCAATCCCCAATTATCAATATCAGCATAATAGCTGGCTTCCGTATAGATATCTTCCGGTTTTAAAGTAATGCTACCCGTATATTTTCCATAAGTCGTATCGCCAATTAAAACAACATCCATATAGGCATCCAAACCTGTAATGGTTAATTCTGACGCTGAAGCAGAACCATTACCGGTTAAAATATAAATTTTATCTAAATCTAAATTTACGGGAACAGTTGGGTCGAAATTCATTTGAATTTGATTATACACGCCATGACTTTGCCAATAATTTTGATAAAAATCATTCCATTGCAATGTAACCAAAACATCTTCGGCATCAACCGTACTTTGAGGAGCTATTAAACTGCATAAATGTTGTGCCGCCGACATATATCCACCCGGATTGTATCGAATATCCAGCACCAAATCAGTAATTCCCTGACTTTTAAACTCTTGAAAGGCCAAATCCAGACGATCGTTATAATCGCTAATGTATTGGGTATAAAATAAATAGCCAATTTTACGACCGGCTTCTTCTATAATAGTTGTTTTTAATACCGGATTGAGGTTTAACAATAAAGAGGTCAGACTTAAGCTTGCTCCTTCGCTTAATACATTATTATTCGAAACGCCCAAGGTAATTGAAATGGTCGATCCATAAAGCAAGTCCAGATAATTAGTAAGGGTGATGTCGGCGCCGCTTAATTTTAAAATAATATCGCCCCGTTTAATGTCCGCCTCATCGGCCGGCGAATTGGGATATACGTATTCAACATAGGCAATAATGGATGTTCGATTTGAATCGCGCCAGTAAAATGCCAAAGAATATCCAAACGAAGTTTCCACACCCTGAAAACTAGCTTCCAAAGCAGCAATATCATCTGTAATAAACGACCATTTATCTTCTTCGTAAAGCAATTTATCGAAATAGGCTTTTGAATCAAATTCATATTTTGTATCGATATTCGGCAAATATTTTTCCCATAAATAGGCGTCCTCCATACTTTCTTTGATAAACTTATTTACTTTTTGTGTTAATTCAGGAGCCTCGTTATTAACAGGAGTAACGGTTTCCTTTTTGCATCCTTGGAAAAGGATGAACAAAAATAAAGCGGAAAAAGACAATTTGAGGACAGCGCTAAAAGATCTTGTTTTCATAGGTGTTTTTCATTTATAACTCAAAATTAAATAAATTATTACAAGCTATTTAAATTGATTACAAATAAAAATAATTTGACCGCCTTTTTTTCGATTCACTAACCTAAATAAATGCGTCTATCGGAATCGTAATTTTTAAACTAATTAACAAATACACACGTGTAAGATGATTAGTTTTGTTTATAATTAAATAGCAATTTCTTAAAGCAAAAAAGGCAAAACTTTTTTAGAAATAAATACTTGTGCCTATAGTTATTAAACAGAAAACACCCTTTTTTTTTAGATTAAATTTTAAACTCCGATTCGGAATATAATTTTCTAAAAATCGAAAAAGAGATTGTAAAATAGCTATTTTTGTGTGCATTTCAAGTTGATATGCTTGATTTGTACACAAACATGAACAAACCTAATCCATCAACCCTACACTTAATTCAGATTAAAGTGTAAAAAACGACTACTGATGAATAAAACAAGCAAAAGGATATTAACTATTGTTATCGTGCTTTTTTTAGCCGGCGTAATTGCGTATCCTAAGATCAAACCGCTTTTGAATAAGTCTTTTCCCAAGGCCGGTAGCGAAAATACCAAAAGCACTGTATCGCATAAAGTCTTAAATGTTAGCGGATATTTGATAAAGCCACAAGCATTAAGCGAATACGTAAGAGCAACCGGAACATTACGACCCGATGAGGAAGTGGATTTATCGTTCGAAACTTCGGGTAAAATCATCAGTATTAAATTTACGGAAGGAACACGCGTAAAAAAAGGGGATCTTTTAGCTAAGATAAACGACAAACCTTTACAAGCTCAATTACAAAAGTTGGAGGCGCAAAAAAAACTCAGCGAAGCTAAAGAATTTCGACAACGCACTTTACTCGATAAAGACGCGATTAGTCAGGAGAGCTATGATCAGATTGTTACCGAATTACAAACGATAGAGGCGGATATCAATTTAATAAAAGCCCGCATTTCAGAAACGGAGCTTCGTGCTCCTTTTG
>JAFGHU010000184.1 GCA_016929955.1 Bacteroidales bacterium
TAAACAGCCTAAATGCCTCATATTGACAACATAAATACAAGCAACATAATAAGTGCCGCTCTAAAATCACCCTTCCTTATTCCGGCAGAAATGAACCTATCAAAACTTTTAAAATTAACAGTATAACAACTATTTATACTTTTTAAAATTAGTTTTACCCAACAAGAGTTGTAACTTTGAGTTTTATTAAAGGCTTCTCGTTTAATTCAGCTCATAATGAAAAACACAAACTTAAACCCAAAACCAATTCTCTTCTTGTTTTTGCTATTCTTATTTAGCACTTCTTGCGTTGAAGAATATTGGCCTGAAATTGAAATAAATTCGGAACAGCTCCTGGTCGTTGATGGAAAAATAACAAACTTTCCCGGCCCTTATACGATCAAACTTTCCACTTCAAGCAGCTCTTTGTATAGTCCCGTTGCTCATCCACTCAGCAATGCAAGTGTAGTTATAATGGATAATCAGGGATATAGCGAAGAACTAACGGAAGTGGAGCAAGGAACTTATAAAACGCAAGCCGGAGGCCTCCAAGGCATTGTTGGTAATTCTTATAAAATCAGAATAAAATTGGCCAATAATAAAGTATACGAATCGGAATTTGAAGAAATGTTAGACCCTGTGGCCGTTGAAAATCTGAGTGTAGAAGAAAGCATCCGCTATACCGAAGATGATTCGAAAACGGATCAGGAAGGTTATCAATTTTATGTGTCTAGTCAGGAGGGAGAAAGCGCTAAAACTTATTTATATTGGGAAATAGAAGAAACCTATGAATATCACGCCAATTATAAAATTAGTTTTTATTACGATGGCCATTTCTACGACAAAACCATGAATAACCCCTATGGCTTAACCTTAATGCAAAATAGAGATTCCCTTTATTATTGTTGGATGACTCAAAAAATTCATGAACGCTTCACTTACAGTACCGAATTTTTAAGCGCTCCCAAAGTAAACCATTTACCTTTGCATTTTATCCCTTTTTCTGACACTCGTTTGGAGCATAAATACAGTATCTCAGTTACACAATACAGTATTTCTAATGAAGCCTATATATTTTATGATAAACTTAAAAAACAAAACGAAAATAGCGAAGAGTTGTTTACAACGCAACCTTTTCAGATAAAAGGAAATATTGAAAATATTAATAATCCCAACGAAGCCGTTTTAGGCTATTTTATGGTAGCCTCAGGAAGTATAAGTCCACGATTGATTACCAAAGCGCCTCCCAGAATCCAATATTATCGCCAAACCTGCGAGGCCTATACCAATTTCAATACAATTATGGCTGTAATAAATCAAACCCCAGCCGAAAATTTACCTTTATTCTTTGTTATGGTTTCTGTTCCGGCTGAAAACGAAGATGAAGCTCCTGAAGAGGCCATGGCTTATGTTTACCGAGAATGTGTCGATTGTGAAACAAAAGGAGGAACAGTAAAAAAACCGGAATATTGGGATTGGTAACGATTAACTAAACTCAAAAAAAAAGCTTTTGTTTTTAGAATTATGAGCTATTTTTTGATTCTATTATTTTAGACACGTCCAAATTTACGAAATCGAAAATAGTGAATATTTGCGAATTTAATGACAGCGATTATTTAGTTTTAACTAGTTTTACATCCAATTTCTAATCAAACAAGCAATACTATGGCTAAAGTGCTAGTTATTGGAGCACAGAATATCGATATTTTTGCAAAATCAACAAGTGAATTTATCCCGCACGATTCTAATCCGGCAAAAATTCATCTTGCTTTTGGTGGCGTGGGCAGAAATATAGCCGAAAACTTATGTCGATTGGGAAATGAAGTCCATTTTATTTCTGTTTTTGGAGATGATATATTTTCTGAGGCAGCCCATAAAAGCCTAATCCAACTTGGCGTTAATACAACCGATTCGCTGTTTTTAAAAAACCAAAGCAATAGTGTTTATCTCGGTATTCTGGATCAAGAAAATGACTTATTTCTTGGGCTTAACGATATGGAGATCAGCAAAGCATTAGACCCCACTTTTTTAAAAACCAAGACCGAATTAATTCGCTCTTTTGAGTTGCTTGTCCTCGATAATAATCTGGAAACCGAAACGCTGCACTACTTATTAAATACCTATCAAGATAAAATCCTAGTTATGGATGCGGTAAGCGCAAAAAAAGCTATGAAGCTAAAAACCTATTTGGATAAAATTACGGTTCTAAAACTAAATCAAATCGAGCTAAACGCCTTATCAAGCGAAACAGAAATTGTAAAACAATTAAAAGATCTCCATAACAAAGGAGCGAAAACACTTTTAATTACAAATAAAGACCAAGAAATTAGCTTAAGTAATCCGGAAGGAATTATAAAAAAGAAGCCACTTACTATTGATCATATTGTGAATGCAACAGGTGCCGGTGATGCATTTTTAAGTGGGTTTATTCATGGTATGCTGCATCAATTTACTGACGATCAAAAACTAAATTACGCCAATCGCGTAGCCCATATAACGCTAAAATCGAATAATTCGACAAGCGAA
>JAFGHU010000185.1 GCA_016929955.1 Bacteroidales bacterium
CCTTTTTTTATTCTCTTTTTTCATCTTATTTCCAATTATTTTGAATCCCTAAAAATTTTCTTTTTTGTTGATTGCTATATTGTAACAGGAAGTGTAGGAAAACAAAATTTCTAACGGAATATTTGTTAATTTTGCAAACTCAAAAAACAGAATAAACAAGACTATGTTTGAAGGATTAAGCGAAAGACTTGAGCGTTCCCTAAAAGTTTTAAAGGGACAAGGAAGAATTAGTGAAATAAATGTTGCTGAAACAGTTAAAGAAATCCGCAAAGCTTTACTTGAAGCGGATGTTAGCTATAAAATTGCCAAGGATTTTACCACTACGGTAAAAGAAAAGGCATTGGGACAAAATGTATTGACTGCGGTTTCTCCTAGTCAATTAATGGTGAAAATTGTCCATGATGAGCTAGCCGCTTTAATGGGTGGTGAAACCGCTACGCTAAATACAAAACCCAATCCGAGTGTAATTTTAATGTCGGGATTGCAAGGTTCCGGTAAAACTACTTTTTCAGCCAAGTTAGCAAGCTACTTAAAAACGAAACAAGGCAAAACACCTTTGTTGGTTGCTTGCGATGTTTATCGCCCAGCTGCCATTGAGCAATTAAAAGTTCTTGGTGCTGAAATTGGTGTTGATGTTTATGCCGAAG
This sequence comes from Bacteroidales bacterium, assembly GCA_016929955.1. Lineage (GTDB taxonomy): Bacteria > Bacteroidota > Bacteroidia > Bacteroidales > UBA12170 > UBA12170. The sequence goes on from JAFGHU010000185.1 coordinate 648, forward strand.
AAGGGGTTTTGGATCCTGTTAAAATTGCCAAAGCCGCTGTTAAGCTTGCACACGAAAAAGCCTATAATGTTGTTATTGTTGATACCGCCGGACGTTTGGCTATTGATGAGCAAATGATGAATGAGATTGCCAATATTAAGTCGGCAATAAAACCTCAGGAAACTTTATTTGTAGTCGATGCAATGACGGGTCAAGATGCTGTTAATACGGCAAAAGCATTTAACGATCGCTTAGACTTTGATGGTGTTATTCTTACAAAATTAGATGGAGATACGCGAGGTGGTGCTGCATTAACTATTCGAACAGTTGTTGAAAAACCCATAAAATTTGTTGGTGTAGGCGAAAAAATGGATGCCTTAGATGTATTCCATCCTGCACGTATGGCCGATCGAATTTTGGGTATGGGAGATATTGTTTCTCTGGTCGAAAGAGCTCAAGAACAATTTGATGAGGCTGAAGCCAAAATCTTACAGAAAAAAATTGCTAAAGATCAATTTAATTTCAACGATTTTCTGGGTCAGATTAAACAGATCAAGAAAATGGGAAATGTAAAAGATCTTATGGGTATGATTCCGGGCATGAGTAAAGCAATGAAAAATGTAGATATCGATGACGATGCGTTTAAAAATATTGAATCTATTATTTTTTCGATGACTCCGGCTGAACGCGAAAATCCTTCCATTTTAAATGGGAGTCGCCGAAAACGATTAGCACTTGGTTCCGGAACTAATATTCAAGAGGTTAACCAATTAATTAAACAGTTTGACGAAACGCGTAAAATGATGAAAATGATGACTAAAGGTGGTGGAAAAGCCATGGCCAACATGATGAATCGTATGGGTGGTCGTCGTTAATTGTAAAAAAATCAGGTATGATATTAATAGATGGTAAAGAAGCCGCATCAAAGTTAAAAAGAGAAATTGCTACTGAAGTTGCAGCAATGATAGATGCCAATATTAAAGCACCTCACTTGGTTGCTGTTTTGGTTGGTGATGATCCTGCAAGCCAAACCTATGTTGCGAGTAAAGAAAAAGCAAGTCGTGCCGTAGGTATCACTTCTTCGGTATATCGTTTGCCGGCCAAAACAACTGAAAAAGAATTGCTTGATCTCGTCGATTTTTTAAATAATGATGACGAAGTCGATGGCTTTATTGTGCAGTTACCCTTACCTAAACATATAAATGTTGAACGGGTAATAAACCGTATTGACTATAGAAAAGATGTAGATGGTTTTCACCCGATGAATGTGGGCAAAATGGTTCTCGGACAAGCCAGTTTGGTATCAGCCACTCCTCAAGGAATTTTATATCTACTTGAAACCTATAAAATAGAAACCAAAGGGAAAAATATTGTTGTTTTGGGCCGAAGCAATATCGTAGGAACACCAATGTCTATTTTACTATCAAGGAAAGCAGCGATGGGTGACGCAACCGTTACCCTTTGTCACAGCAGAACAGAAAATCTAAGCGAAATTACTCAAAAAGCCGATATTATTATTGCTGCAATTGGCCAACCCGAATTTTTAAAGGCTGATATGGTTAAAAAAGAGGTTGTTATTATTGATGTGGGAATGCATCGTATTGTTGATGAAAAAACGGAAAAAGGCTATCGCTTAACCGGTGATGTAGATTTTAAGGAAGTTGCTAAAAAAGCAAGTTATATTACTCCCGTTCCAGGGGGAGTTGGACCAATGACTATTGCCGCATTACTCAAAAATACGCTGCTGGCTGCCAAAAAAGAAATTGAATGAAAACTTTAAAATTTTGTATTCTGGTTTTCGCTTTTTTTCAACTCTCCACATCGTGTAAAAATAAGAGCAAATCTGCTCAGAATGAATGGATAATAGATTACAATCCCATCGTGCAAATTGATGAGCTCTCTGATACGGTAAACGAAACTTCCGGTTTAATATTTTTTAGAAACGCGGTATGGACGCTCAATGATAGTGGAGGTGAACCGAGTATTTATCGCCTCGATACACTGGATGGAACTATAAAACAAGTAATTCGACTGAAAGATATTCAAAACATTGATTTTGAAGATATTACTCAGGATGATCAATTTATTTTTATTGGTGATATCGGAAATAATTTTGGCAACAGAAAAGATTTGTGCATTTATAAAATTGCTAAGCAAGATATCCCATCAGAAGGGAATACTTCGGTATCAGCAGAAAAAATTCGATACCAATATGCTGATCAGCATAATTTTATAATCCGCCCTCGAATGAATAATTTCGACTGCGAAGCATTAATCAGCGTTAAAGAACAATTGTATTTGTTCACAAAAAATTGGGACGATGCTAAAACAAGAGTGTATTCGCTACCAAAAAAAGCAGGGCATTACACGCTGGATGTTTTAACCGAATTTCCGGCTGACGGTTTAATTACCGGTGGTGATTATGATTCAATATCCGGAACTTTAAGTCTGGTGGGCTATCAAGATTTTATGCCCTTTGTTTGGGTTTTTTGGGATTTTGAAGGCGATCATTTCTTTAACGGAAAAAAGCGGCGATTGAATTTGGAAAAAATTCACGGTGCACAAACCGAGGGTATCTGTTTTAATCTTAAAGGGGATGCATTAATTAGTTGTGAGCAATCTTATTATCCGCAAAGGCTTTACAGCATTCCGAGTGCGGATTTGAGAAAATCTACAGCGCCTTCTACCGCAGTAAATCTACAAGATAAGATTGAAATTAATTCCGAGTACAATAAAGATATGGACAGGATGGATATAACGATTAGCGGTTTAAATAAAGGCTCTTTTACGATTGAAATTCTTAACGAAATTTGGCAATTAGAAGAAAAATTTACTTTTGAAGCTAATTCGGATACTAAGGAATTTTTGTCTTTGGATGCTGAACAATTAAATTCCGGACTGTATTATCTTCGTGTTGAACAAAACAGAAACCCAAAGGCTTGTCGGGTTTATATAAACAAATAGGAGCAAATGGCTGAAGAAATAATGGATAAATTGCTTTTAGAAGGCAGACAATTGCCTTTGATGGAGGAGTTTTATACGATTCAGGGAGAGGGATTTAATACAGGCCATGCGGCTTATTTTGTGCGGATTGGCGGCTGCGATGTAGGTTGCCATTGGTGCGATGTTAAAGAATCGTGGAATGCTAAATTATTTCCGGCTACACCTACGGATAACATTGTGGCTAATGTAATCAAATATCCTGCAAAAGCTGTTGTTGTTACCGGCGGAGAACCTTTAATTTATAATCTAAATTATTTTTGTACAGAATTAAAAAAAGCAGGTATCCGGCGTTTTTTGGAAACTTCGGGCGCACATGCTTTATCTGGCGAGTGGGAATGGATTTGTTTATCGCCCAAAAAAAATTCGCCCCCACTGAACCCCATTTATGGTATGGCCAATGAATTAAAAGTTATTATTGCGAACAAGGGCGATTTAGACTGGGCCGAAAAAAACGCCAAGTTTGTTGGTAACAATTGTCATCTGTATTTACAACCTGAATGGAGTAAGTCCGCGCAAATGATGCCCATCATTACCGATTACGTTATGGCAAATCCAAAATGGAAAATTTCTTTGCAAAGCCATAAGTATATGAATATTCCTTAGTGGAGATGGAAATATATTTCCGTTGAAACTTTTAGGGAAACACTTGTAAAAAAACATTGCAGTACAAACTATTCTTCGGTCTTATCTTGTTTGTTTTTAGGTGCTTTTGTAATTTTATAAATCAAATAAGATACAGCAACTACAAAGTGCAATAGAACCAATCCAATAATAAAATAAACAAAATTACGATCGCTCATTGTTTTATGAGCTTGAAGACTCAGAGGTAGTATAAGGAATATTTAAAAATACGGATGTTCCTTTTCCTTCTGTTGATTCAACAATAAGTTCTCCTTTCAGTAATTCAACCAGGTTTTTGGCTGTAGATAAACCAATTCCTAACCCATCGTACAACACTTGACCTTCGTTTTTCCAAACTCTCGAGAAATTTGTAAAAATTAAGTTAAGCTTTTCTTTAGGAATACCTATACCGGTGTCTTTAACAGCAAATTGTAGGTAATCGTCAAATGCTTTGAGCTCAATTTTTATTCTCCCTTTACTGGTAAATTTTAGCGAATTATCAATCAGATTGCTTAAGACTTTATGCACAATACGCTTGTTAGATTCAAATGATTGCTTTGGTGTCGAAACAATATTTAGCTCCATTTCAATCCCTGCCTTATATAACGAATCTCTTTTGTAATGATATTCATCCAGTAAGTCTTGGAGTAATTCTTCGACATCGATTACTTCATTTTTTAACTCTTTTTTAGAGGCAAATTGCAAGGTAGCAACTTCAATAATATCGTCGAGTAATCCTGTAAGGTGATGAGCCGAATTGATAATCTCGTTTAGGAAATCTTTCTGGTCTTCAGGAGATATATCATTATCGCGCAGCAAACTCGAAAAACCAACTATGGCATTCATCGGCGTTCTGATTTCGTGCGAAATATTGGCTAAGAAAGCTCCTTTTAAATTTTCGGCTTCCAGTTCTTTCTGTCGAAGCTCTTCTTTTAAATGAAGAATTTTAGTTTCAAGCGATTTTATGTCGTTTACTTGCCCCATTTTCCTTTTTTTGTGCGTTTCAAATATAGGATATTTTATCAAAACTCATTATTTTTTTAAAAAAGATGCTTTTTTTACAAAAAAAAATGTAATTTTAACTGTCACATAATCAATTAAATAGTAATTTAGTTGTAAATTTTTGAAAAATAATTCATTTTTTTGGGTAATGTTTTCGCATTTCTTGCCATAAATAGTAAAGTCATACATTATTTTAACAACTTTAAATAAAGTAAAAATGAGAACAGCAAAGAATATTATAATTAGCTTTTTGGCCATATTATCTTTTGGAGTAACCACTACTTTTGCCGATGGAATTGAATACAAAGCCTATGTTGTTTATGGTGAAAATCTTCAATTTCCGATGCCTGAAATTACGGCAAATTTATACAATTCAAATGGTGAATTTGTAGCAAGTACAGTAACAGGAACTGATGGAATATTTTCTTTCGAGGGATTGGCTCCCGGAGAATCCTATTCCGTTCAATTTAGTACAGAACTTGATCCGTTTGGAGTCGATTTGGCTGATGCTTTTTTGTTGTTAAAATACCTAACCAGAAAGGCAAAATTATCAGATTTGCAGTTAGCTGCTGCTGACGTAAATGGCGATAATAAGGTGAATTTTTCCGATTTTGCCTTTATCGTAAGTCAATGGTATTTACGAGGCGAAAAATTTCCTGCCGGTGATTGGGTGCTTCCCGTATGGACTTTCAATACTTCCGCTTTAAAAGCCGCCGCCGCTGAAGACGGCCCCGATGGCCCTATTACAATTGTTAGCACTTCTGATATTTCGAGTGAATTAAATCCCATTATTAAGGATGCTTCATCCGGATCATATAATTATAACGAGTTTGCCTATGCTGATAACCAATACGAACTTAATCTTCCTATCTCCTTTGTAATGAGTCAAAAAGTGTATGGTATGGGTTTGGAAATGGCCTTTAATAACAAGGACGTTGAAATTACAGGTATCAATTCTCCTTTTCACGATGCCGAGTATATTATCGAAGGTAATAAATTTAAATTAAGCTGGGTAGGTGATTACGGCGAATCTTTTGTTGCCAATCAGGATTTTCTGGAACTAACGGTTCGGGTTAATAATTTGGATGATGCGGAAGTAATGCTAAACAGTATTGCAGAAGCTCAGTTCGTTGGCGAAAACGGAGAATTACTTAAAGATGTTCAGCTCAATATGCCCAAATTTAAAAAGTTAATTGAGGATTTAACAATCGGGAATCCTTATCCTAATCCCGGGAATAATGAAATAAACTTTGCTATAAATCAAGTTTATAACAAAAGTGTACAGGTAGATATCTATAATTTATCCGGCCAATTGGTAAAACAAATTAACGTAACTCCTAAAAGTAATAAAATTACAATTTCAACTTCTGAATTGCCTAACGGTTCTTATTTATGTTCTTTGAATTTAAATGACAACCGTGAAGTGAAATTAATTAATGTGCAGCACTAAAATTTATTACAAAACCTAGTTTGCATTATTACTATTGGTGGAGAAGGGCTCAGGCCCTTCTTTTTTTGCTCTTAAGCTGGCATATTTCCAATTTTGTCTTTGGATGTATGCAATACATAGCCTATTTTTGTTGGATTCTAGAAGAATTAAAATGAATAAAAAAGTTGGCTTTCTCGTTTTGCTGCTGTTGAGCACATTGTTTACTGCCTTGGCTCAGGAAGGTAGCGCGGCCTCGCCCGATTTTTCGGATAAACAATTGGAACAATACCATAAGTTTATCGAACACAAATCGCTCGATTCTGCCTATCGATTTTTAAATGCAAATAAAAGCAACTCAGTCGATTATTATTTATGCTGGAAAGATCTTGCTTTTAATTATTGGGCAAAAGGTGACTTAAGCAACTCCACTTCCATTGCCTTTTGGTTAAAACGTAAAACGGCATTATTCGATAACCCTAATGAATTGTATCCTCAGCTTCATCATTTAATCGGGAATATTTATTTTACTCAAAACCAATTAGATAGCGCTATCGCCAACTATAAGAAAACGATACATTACCGCGAGAATTATACCCATATACACGATACTGCCTTATTGGATACTTATCAAAATATCAGTCAGGTATATTCCTTTGCTTCCGATTCATCAAACGCTTTTTATTATCTCGAAAAAGCAAAAGATATTCTTTACCTGCAAAGCAATAATTTACTTCAAATTGCCTCTATTTATGGACGATATGGCGATTCTTATTTAAGGCTGGGTTACTATAAATTAGCTGAAAATTCATTTAAAGAAGCCATTGAATTATTGGATTCTTCTAAATTGGAACATCAACTCGAATTGTCCCAATTTTATATGCAGA
>JAFGHU010000186.1 GCA_016929955.1 Bacteroidales bacterium
AAGCTGAACCACAAAGGTTCACAAAGTTACGCACAAAGGATCACTAAGGAAAATATACAAATAATTTACTTTTGATACAGCCCCGATATGTAATTTACACTCACAACATACAGATAAACAACCACTTAATCATCAACAAAAAACACTACAATGAATATATTTAACTCGATTTTATCCGCTCTATAAGCAATTTCGCCGTTTCGACCGGTTCATCATTATCGATAATAATATCGACAATTGAACCTGTGGCACGTTTTGAATTACCATATTCATAGCCTTTATCGTAATAATCAAGCGTGATATCTGCAACAAAACTATAATCTTCTTGCGCAATGGCTTCCAAGCATTGCTTAGTTTGTAAACCGCCTAATTTTCGCTCTATTTTATGCACAGAATCAACCAACATCGCCTTATCGATAAAAGCATATTCCTTTACTAATCGTCTTATTCTCAATTCCTTGGGAATATTAATACGCCATAATTTTGCCATACGCATTTGCTGAAATAAAGGATCTGGAATCCCATTGATACCTAAATTTCTGCTCTCATCTTCCACCCAAATCTGTTTTGATTTATCAAATTTCAACCACGCTTGTGCGAGTTTATTTTCAAAATGTTCGTTGCTTAGCTGAGGCAATTGACCTATGGTACCAAAGGCAGAACCTTTATGATGTGCAATGCCTTCAATATCGAGAAATTGTTCTCCTCTTTGCGCAATCGCTTTTAAAATATCGGTTTTTCCGCTGCCAGTATAACCACCCAAAACCACTAATTTGGCTTTTTGGGCAAACTGATCACGAATATATTTCCGGTAAGCTTTATACCCTCCAACTAATGTAGTCGCCTCTAATCCAGCTGTTTCGAATAACCATGCCATACTTGCCGATCGCATCCCACCTCGCCAACAATGAACCAATACCCGTTTTTCTTTAGCCTCTTTTTTAGCTTTCCTAACAAAGTCAATCATTTTTGGGCCAACAAATTCAAGACCTAATTCTACGGCATATTCTTTTCCCGCCTTTTTATAGCGCGTTCCCACTCGTGCACGTTCTTCGTTTGAGAATAAGGGAATATTGATTGATCCGGGGATATGGCCTTGCTCCCATTCGGCTGGCGAACGAACATCAATTACAGGTTGCTGCTCCGCCAGCGTTAAAAACTCTTCGGCAAAAATTTGATTTGGCATAAGGTATTTTGAGCTCGCAATTTACGAAAAAAGCGGCAAGTATATACAGGATAATATCGTGTTAGGAATACCGTTTATGAGCCATCGATTCACAATATTGTCAATTATTTCAAAGGTGAATTTGGTTCTTTCGCCATATGGTTATAGGTTAGTTTTTCAATTAAACGCGGAAAGGATTTCTTAAGAAACACAGACAATTTCCCTTCTACAAATGTGAGAATGAGTTCTGCTTTTCGTTTGTCAACGGCATTCGCAATTCGATAAGCAACTTCTTCTGAGGTCATCATTTTACTTTCGTCGCGGGGCGTTTCGCTCTGCTGACTGCCATCAGCAGCTAGGGCAGATAAACGGACATTAGATGCTGTAAAACCAGGTGCAGCAACCAATACATGTAAACCTTTTTTCAGGTTTTCTACACGCAAAGTGTCTAAAAATCCACGGACAGCATATTTTGATGCTGAGTATGCCGATCGTGCCGGCAATCCTAAATAACCTGCGATAGAGATTACGCCCACGAGCGAACCTTTACTTTTTAATAAATGCGGCAATGCGTATTTGGTACAATAAACGGTTCCCCAAAAATTAACATCCATTACGCGGCGCATTACATCCAAATGTAAATCATTAAATAGTGCGCGCATAGATATACCGGCATTGTTAATCAAAATATCAATTTTACCGAAACGAGCTACGCTTTTTTCAATCAAATTCTGACATTCGGCTTCGCTGGTCACGTCCGTTTTTATTAATAAAATAGTATTCGACTTTGGGTCTAATTCTTTGGCGATCAACTCCATTGCTTCGCGATTACGCGCAGCCATTGTAATTTGATATCCTCGCTTAAAGTATTCATAAACGAGTGCTTTACCAATTCCAGAAGATGCTCCGGTAATAATTACATTTTTCTTTTCCATCACTGCTCCTATTAGGCAATATTCTTTTCTAATCCATCAGCAAAATAAAAAACAGACATTCCTTTTGTCTCATCGTTTTTCATTTTTTTATCCATTTTCATGGGTTTATCGTTGGGATGTAGGCGCTCTTCGGGTGGACTAATAAAGGGGATTCCTAAGTTCATCCCTCTTAAAATAAATAAAATGCCAATTACAACAATAACATAGGGAATTACCTTGTTAATCTTCGATTTAATACTACTACTCACTACATTTCCAAGCAATGAAAGCAAAAGTAGCATAGGCAGCGTACCCAATCCAAAAATAAACATAAATAAAGCACCGCTACTTACTCCGCCTGTAGCAATTGCACCGGCTAAAGCCATATACACCAATCCGCAGGGTAAGAGACCATTTAATAAACCAATGATAAGCAAAGAAGAATAAGATCGCTGTGTAAATAAAACACCAAAACGCTGTTTTAATCGCGCATTATAGCCGTAGAGGTATTTATCGAGCTTTTTACTTCCTTTAAATAAAGCCGGAAAAATAACGGCAAGAACCATAATAACGCCCATTGCTATCGAAATCCAACGTTGAAAACCACCTAGTTGGAGGCCTTCACCCAGAATTCCAAAAACGGCTCCCATTAATGCGTAGGTAATTGCTCGTCCTAAATTATAGAGCAACGAACCAAAAATTCGCGTAAACCAATTTTTATTGTTTAATGGTAAAGCAATGGCAATAGGGCCACACATTCCAACACAATGGAAACTCCCCATTAATCCAAGTACGATTGCTGAAATTATATACATTTTGTTTTATTTGATTAGTATTTCGTGTTCAAAAAAGTAAGCATGTGAATCGACAGTAACACTTGCTCTTAGAATATATCTCCCCTTTGTAAAATGCTGAATATGAATTTTCTGAATATTATCTTCCTGATTATCAACGGCTATTTTTTTATCCAGCTCATAATCTGAGGGACGATAAAACCACAATTCGCCACTTGCTTTTTTACCCGCAAAAAAAGGCGGATAATGAATAATGAGGAATTCATCTTGCAGTTCGACCGTAAATGCCGCTTTATAAGGAATACTGCTTTTAATTCGATTCATTTGGGCACTGTGATCGAGTCCTCGTTCATAATAATCGTCAGCATCCATATTGAGTTTATACTCAAAAGACTTGCTTATTAAAAATCCCAGCCAGGCAATCATTATTAGTATGGTAATAAAAATGCCTGTACCCCAATTGAATTTTATATTCATGCTCTAATTTTAAAGTAGATCAGCCAAAATTAAACTATTCTGCAGGATTTTCAAAATAACACCTAGCAGCTGTGAATACTTTAGAAGATACATTTTTAAAGCTTCGATTGGTGCGTATTTTTAACATTGCTTATTTGAATAAAAATGGTGATTTATTGATTGATACTAAATTAAGGTTTATCGCCAATAAACGAAATATCAACGGTTTCCATCCTCTTTTCATTTGCATAGACACCAATTTTAATTTCATTTGTATGCTCGTTCAAGCTATCGCGATCGATATAAACAAAAAACACATCCTGATAAATAGACGATTTTGGAATATTTATTTCGCCTTTTACCATTTGAATTCGAGCGCCTTTGTTTAAAGGTCGTAATTCAACTTTTATTGGCGAGGTTGACTTATTAATCAGTTTGGCATTGTATAAATTACTGATTTCGTTATTGGGCTGATCCTGATATAAAAGGCCTGATGTTCTTAAAATAGTGGTTTCGACGTCTGATCTACCAAATAATAAAACGGATAAAAAGATTAAAAGACCAATTAATAAACCGGTATAAGCGATAATGCGCGGTGAAATTTTAAAAGGCAAGCCTTCGGCGATATTCTTCTCAGAAGCATAGCGAATTAAACCACGAGGTTTTTTTACTTTATCCATTACCGCATCGCAAGCATCTATACAGGCTGTGCAATTGATACATTCCAATTGTGTTCCATTTCGGATATCAATACCGGCAGGACAAACATCCACACAAGAATTACAATCAATACAATCGCCTTGCTCTCTCTGTTTAGCTTTTCCCCGAGGCTCTCCGCGCAAATAGTCATAAGAAACAACAATGGAACTTCTATCCAATAAAACGCCCTGCAATCGTCCGTAAGGACATATTATGGAACATACTTGCTCGCGAAACCAGCTGTAAATAAAAAACAAAAATCCGGAAAGGGCGACTATGGCAATAAATCCGCCGCTATGCTTAGAAATTGGTTCAGAAATGATTTGCAACAATTCATCAACACCAATAACCCAAGCCAATAAAGCATTGGCAATCAGCACAGAAAGTAAAATAAAAATACTATTCTTAAGCAATCTTTTCCAGATTTTATCAAAATTCCAAGCTGCTGCTTTTAGTTTCATTTGCGCATTCCTATCGCCATCGATTAGGTATTCGATTGGACGAAAAAGCACTTCGAGAAAAACGGTTTGGGGACAAGTCCATCCGCACCAAAAACGCCCATATACGGTTGTAAACAAAACGATTCCAACAAGAAGAGAAATCATCGCAATAGCAAATAAATAAGAATCTTGAGGCCAGAAATGAACGCCAAATAGAATAAATTCGCGTTTAATAACGTGAAACAGAAAAAGTGGCGAGCCGTTTATTTTTATCAAAGGAACGCCAAACAAAATAGCCAACAATGTCCAGCCAACTATTTTTCGACGATTATAAAACCTTCCTTTAGGTTTTTTCGGAAATAGCCAAATGCGCTTCCCTTGTTCGTCAACCGTAACAATAGAATCTCTAAATGTGGATTGAGATGAAGCGTCGTGATTCTCTTCGCTCATAGTAGGAGTAAAAACACTCTATTTAATAAAATCGCCTGCTGTATACCCTTTGTCGTTAATCGCTTGCTGAATATCTTGCAGATTTACCTTACTTGTGTCGACTAAAATTCTGACTTGTTTATCGACATGCGATGCAAAAGCAGAATCGACTCCGTCGATTGCTGTAAGCGCTCCTTGTACTGTTTTTTCACATCCCCCACAAGTCATCCCTTCAACAGCAACACTTTTATATACTTTAGCACTTGTAGAAGTTAAAGACGTTTCATTAGAAGTGCTATTATTAGTCGTATTTTGGCACCCAAATACTACTATTCCCAGAATAAAAAAAAGCAAGATTGCTTTTATACGGATTAATTTTAACATTATCAATGTATTAGATTAAAAAAATATTTTTAGCAAATATATAAATTCTCGTTAAATTTCAAAGCAAAGAATAGTTTAGCAGAACAAAAAAGCAGTATAAAAAAATCCCGTCTAAACACGTTAAACGGGATTTACATAACTAAATAATCTTAACTAAAATGTAATTCCAATTTCTAATTCCCATTGATTCATTGAAATATCGATGGTTTGAGCTCCAGGAGCTTCCATAGGATTAGGTCCGCTAACGGTATTTGAAAAAGCACGAACAAGTGCAACATTTACTTCTTTCGTACCCATCTTTTTCGAAAAACCGAAAGTAAGATGATTTTCAACTACACCGGGAGCTAAAATATTAAACATAACGTCTGTTGAACGAATAGGATTATTACCATAAGAAAAACCCGTTCTTAGCGTCCAATCCTCGTTTGCAGCAAACTCCAAACCCAATTTATAGATGGTCATATCATTCCATCCAAATCCGGAACCTGTTTCAGATCCCATTGGCGCCATAAAATTCATTGGATTACCAATTGAATTTACTTTGCTGTAATAAATTTGTTTTACATCAAAGGCAACAGTTAGTTTATTAGGAATAAGCATATACGCCAAACCGGCTGTCCAATTTGCAGGGATATCAAAACTTCCGCTTTCTGCAAATAATCCGCTATAGTCGTCGAATTCGTTCATATAAATACGTGATTGAAAAGTTGCACCAAAAAATAAACCTTTGGCCAGTTCTCCCTGAATACCAATTTTCCCCCCAAAGCCTATAGCCCCATTAGCACCATTATCGGTAAGACTGGCTGCATCTTGAGACATTGAGCTAAACGCCTGCAAACCTGTAATTTCTACAGATTGCCAAGCCAAAATTCCGGAAAGACCCACACTCCATTTTTCGCCCATTTTCTGCGAAAAGCTTAGCGCTCCAAACATCTGCATGAGATTAACACCGGTAGTTTCAGAAGAACCCCAAAAAGTATTGGTTGGATAATTTGTATTCATACCACCGTTTCCATATACCGAAACCCCAATCGAACTGTTCTCGCCTACCATTCTATTCATTGCCAAAGAAGGCATTGGAAAATATTTCGAATCACTTTCTACTGTACCTGGCGCTAAACCAAAAGTTTCAGGATATCCGGAAGGAGCGCCACTAATTGTATATTCACGGTTAGGATTAAATAATCCAAGATTTAACCCATACTTATTTCCATGCATTACCATAGCGGCGGGATTATTAATTCCAAAAAATGAGTTTTGAAAAAGAGCAACTCCGGCTCCACCCATACCTATGCTTTTTGTATCATAGCCTACTCCAAAATAACCATCTGTTGCAAATACAGAAGGTACGGATAACATTAGGACAATAAAACTAGCCACTAACTTGCTTTTTAATGCATAATTCACTGATTTCATACTTTAATTTGTTTTTAAGTGTTTCTATTGAAAATTATTAATCTATATATACATTTATATAGATATGCAAATTTATAGCTATTTATTGTTATTCAAATAACATATGTCTTATTTTTATAGCAATTATGGCTAATAAAGAATGATTCTAGATAGCATTACAAAATCGCAATGCTAACGGAAACAATAAGTACAGTCTTGAGCAAATTAGCAGCAAGGTTTTATAGTGCTGATAAACATCAGGATAGATTGACTTTTGATTTTAGCGAATACTTTGTTTAAACGAATCATTAAATAGTAAGCAAATCACAATTCCAACTACGACAGGTACGATTTCCCCAATAGCTTAGTGAATATACCTCATTGGTTTATTTTTCTTCGGCTAGTTTTTTGCGCATTTTCCTAAAAATAGAAAGCAAACTTTGCTTCATTTAAATAGGTATTGATTCTGGCTAATACAATACCTAACTCCTTAAGTTGTGACTCAACTGCCGGCTGCATGTCTACAATCGTCCAATTCCAATTTGCCGCATTACTCTCCAATTCAAACCGAAGGTCTTTAAATTTATAAATCTCACCTTCAGAGATATAAGGCAAAAATAAGCGGTCTTGATTTTTCTGATACTTCGCTATTCCTTTCCCGTAAATCAAATCAGCATCTACAGGCTGCATAAATTCATAATTTACCGAAAATATATTTTTAGTAATCTCTAAATGATTGTAAAGGGCAACTATTTTATTTCTAAGTTCTTTATCGCGTATAATCCCCAGCTTAGCACTAGATTCCATTTCGTTGTATGTAGCCTTATTGGACACGAAATATAAAGGAACAAAAATGGTGTTCACGTACTCCCTGAATACTTTATTAAAACTTTCCTGATTATTTTCTTTGTGAAGCTCTTCTAAAAGAGCCTGAATTACAGGTAATCTATTTTCAAGATCCTCTGCTATCTGCGACAGAAAAAGACTATCTGAAATAAGGTCGTTTTGCATTTGACTGAGATAGTAAT
>JAFGHU010000187.1 GCA_016929955.1 Bacteroidales bacterium
GAGGCTCCAAGATTTAAAGCTGTTTTTTCAAGCTTTATCGGAATGCTCTCAAATCCATCGCGTGCTGCATTGATTAAGAAAGGTATACTTACAAATGCCATAGCAAGAGCAATCCCAACAGGATGTCCAATAAAATTGAGCCCAAATGAAGAAGCTATTTGACCAAGTACAGAATCGCGTGAGATAAATCCCAAAATTGCAATTCCTGCGGCAGAATGAGGGATTACAATTGGGAGATCGATAATCCCATTAATTAGTTTTTTGAGCTTAAATTGAGTTCGAGCTAAAAAATACGATAAGGGAATAGCGCCAATTGCAAAGAAAAATGTGGCTAGAAAGGATACCCGAAGCGTTAACCAAATACTTGTGGTTACTTCTTGATCTTGTGATGTTTCGAAAATTTGATTGGGCGTAGTCGCTAAAAACATACTTGCTAAGGGAGCTATTATAAATAATAAAACAAGCCCCCCCAGCAAGACAAATAATAACGGTGTTGTCCGATTATTAAGCATTAATTTTTGAAAAAAGTAGGTTTAACCGTAATCATCGTATAAAAAAACTGTTGAATTCCATCGCTTTCAACTCCTTTTAGATGTTCTAAAGTAGTGCTGGCTCCTAAAAAAAGTGCATAACCCATTTGTAAGGCCACGTCATCATTAATTTTATAATTGGCGATCAAATCGATTTCGTGACCCAAAAATTTGTCTTGCAACTCCTCGTTGAACACATAGTTGTTTGCCAACGCAAAATAATGATACTGAACAGCTAATTTCCAATTTCTAATTTTTGAGATATCTGCTTTAAGATAGCCATCAAATAAACCCGCATTTTTGGTTGTACTCGGTATGCTAAAATAATCGAGTATACCATTATACGCATGTCTTGTTCCGTATAGTATGTCGAAAGCATTGTCTTTTTGATTTTCAGAATCTGTGTAATCTGTACCTGACAATAATTCAAAACCTCCGCTTAGGGTTAGACTTGAGCTCAATTTATTGGCATAAGAAATGCTTGTATAATACGCACTTATCTCTTGACCTGTTTTGTTTTTTCCCGTTTGATAAAAGCCTCTAAATTGAAAGTTGCTTGCATCCTTATTAAATTTAAAAACAAGTCCGCTGGTCAATCTATAATAATCTGTCGATGTTGTTCCCTCTTTCTGATATCCATCCGTAATGGTAAGGTTTGCAAGCGTAAAGTCCTTTATTTTTTTCTCCAGCCAAATCACATTTAAAAATTTATAGTTGTTGATTTGAGCTGAATAATCCGTGCCAAAATTCGACACATTGGCTTGGTTAAATGCAGTTAACATCTTGAAATTAAATGTTTTCTTATTGTAATCAAGACTGACTCCATCGTGCGAAAAGCTAACCTGATTCCAATTTGCTGATGAAAATAAACGTTTGTTATCGATATTAAAAGATTGACGTCCACTTGTAATCGAGAGATAATCAGTTAACTGTAGCTTAAACCAGGCTTCGTAGAGGTTCATGCTGGGATCATCTAACTTGAATTTTTGATCTCCCCAAACACGGTAATCCTGAATAGAAATGCGGGTTGTAAGCTTATTGTGCGTATGATTAAAATTGAGCCGTGTGCGTTGAGTAATAAAATAGGCGGGATCTGAATTTTCTGTTTTTAAAGTGCTGTATCCATCTCTAAATTCAAATCGAGGTCGGTATTCGGCATCAATTTTAAATTGTGCTTGCGCCGAAACAAATACAGTGAGTAATAAAAGTACAAGAGCTATACGTTTCATAATCT
The DNA here is from genome assembly GCA_016929955.1 of Bacteroidales bacterium. Taxonomy (GTDB): domain Bacteria; phylum Bacteroidota; class Bacteroidia; order Bacteroidales; family UBA12170; genus UBA12170. The sequence goes on from JAFGHU010000187.1 coordinate 1,765, forward strand.
TTTTGTTTGCAGTGTTTATTTCTATTGCTTTTTAAATTATTTTGTTGGATTGGCATATGGCTTCAGCTTTTCCGGAATTGCATTGTAAGTTTCCGAATAACTGGGAACCATGGAAGGTTGGCCGTTTTCTTCCATAATTTTTACACCGCCCTGTTTTGATAAAACAAAGTTAATAAATTTTAAGGCGATAGCTTTATTTGGTGTGTTGTTTAAAACAGTAATTCCGTACACCACAGGCTCGCCTGTTTTAGTGGTTAGGCTTCCAGGAGTTTTTCCTGTAATATCGACTTTAGCGGTTTTATAAAAATCGGCTAAATCGGGATTTTTCAAATTGATTGAATCTGGCAGAATGATGTATTTTAAATGATGCTGTTCAGCTACTGATCGGTATAAGAAAATATAGTCGATGGTATTCGACTCTAATAAGGCCAATAAATCAACCTCTTTAGGACGAACATAGGCCTTATCTTTGCTTTTTAATTTGTTTTCAAATCCATCGATATGATAATAGTTTTCAGCAAGTTGGGCAGTCAATAGGGTGCGGTATCCACAAGGATCGGAGTTTGGGTCGGAGCGCCCGTAAATAACATCCTCTTTCATTAAAATTTCAGGCCAGTTTTCGGCATTAATTTCATTGGCATAGCGCGACGACTCGTGATATACAATGGCCATTTCATTACTGGCAAATTTTATGTTCCAACTGGCATAGTTAGGAATCAACATATTATCGATGATTGTATAATCTGCCGATGCCATTATATCACAATCTTTTTTTAAATCGGTGATTTTTCTTGCGCAAGCAACACTTCCGGCCGATTCCATAAGAATTTCGACCTTGGGATTTTCCTTCTGAAATTCCTCTTTCATTTGTTTTAAAGGCAATGATAAACTTCCGGCATGAAAAATAATCAGTTGTTTGTTTGCTGATTTATTTTGTGCATTGTTGCAACTAAAAAGAAGGATAGCGGCAATTGCAAAACTTATTAAGCTAATTTTTCTCATTTTCTCTTATTTAAAATTTGGATATGCAAATGTAAACATATCGATCAAATTTAAAATTGTAAATCGCTATTTATAAACGTTTAAAACAAGCGAAATAGAAGGGCTTAAAAAGACAGAATAGTTTTTTGTATAATTCTGTAAGCTATTGTAATTCAGTTAAAAATATTATTTGTCCCACCTATTTTTTATCCATTCTTTTTGTTGTTCAGCATTAAGAAAAGTCCAGGCGAGTAGGCGACTGGTTTTATTTCCTTGTCCCATAGGTATCGTTTTTACTTCGATGGCTTCTTCCTTTTTTAAAGCATTGTACGCACTTTTAAGATTGGATTGTTTTGATACTAAGGTAGAAAACCAAAAACATGAATTGGCGTAGTGCTTGCTTTCGCGTATCATATTTTTCACAAACTTTTCTTCGCCGCCATCGCACCATAATTCGTTGCTCTGACCGCCAAAATTTAGTTTCACTTCATTTACTTTCTCGTGCGTAAGATTACTTAATTTACGAATATTTCCGGCTTGCGCTTCTTTTTGTGAGGCATGAAAAGGAGGATTGCAAATCACAAGATCAAAAGCTTCTTCTTTTGCAATGCTACCGAAAAATACATCTTTGGGATTGGCCTGCAAACGAAGTTCAACTTTGCCTTTAAGATGTGAATTTTGATCAATAATTTTTTGCGCAGATTCGAGAGCCAGATTATCGATTTCTGTTCCGACAAAACACCATCCGTATTCTTTATTTCCAATGATTGGATAAATGCAATTTGCGCCTACACCAATATCGAGTGCCCGAATATGCGGTCCCGTTGGTATTTTTCCGTAATTTTTGCCGGCTAGTAAATCACTAATATGATGTAAATAATCGGCTCGACCGGGAACAGGTGGACAAAGATAAGCTTCCGGAATTTCCCAGAAATCAATAGCATAATAGTGC
>JAFGHU010000188.1 GCA_016929955.1 Bacteroidales bacterium
GCAATCTCTTTTCATAGAAAAATTACTTTGCGTTAATTTAAAAAATAAGCTCCAAGCCTTTTACTGCGAGGAATTGAGTTTAAGAAGACAGCAGGGCTAATTTAAACCTTGAGACCCTTCCGCTCCGCTCAGGATAAGTTCGACTATATAATTTTGCTTTTCAAAATTGAAGTCTCACTGAATTCAATAAATAAAGTGGTTATTTTGGAAATATTCCAATAAAGAGTTCTCCAATTAATGGTCAATTTTCTCAAAACATTACCCAAAAAAATCAATTATTTTTCATTTATTTTTTATTTGTCACATTATCAGTATTTTATATTGGCGTTTTAGTGTGTTCATCCACTCCCGCGTTTATATATTCATACGATGATTCGCAGTCATCGTATGAATGCTGAATAAAACGAAGTACTTCCAATAGATTTATCTATCAGATAAAAAACAGTTTTCAAGCTTTTTTCTATTCGATCAATAAGGTTGGATTGTCTGTTTTGTATTTTTCTACTAAGCTAAAAATGAAAAATAAGGTTTTACAAATAGGAACAAATAAACCTTATCCTTCTTTTAAAACCTTAGTAGAACTAGGATTTCCCTTTAATTTTAACCTTATTTCGCAATTATAGCTTTACAACAAAAGGCCAATATAAAGCACGCGTTAAAAACGCACAAAAGTAGTGATGCGCTACCTAATATTGCCAGCGGAAATTATTCAGGAGAACATTGACTGGCTAGTTTTGCTGTTTATGCTTTAAGTCGACCTTAACTATCAATAATATAAAAGCCCAGGCTAATCTATATATCCTGTCGGTTGGCGGACTGTGCCGGACTATAAAATCTCGTCCTGTTCGGCTTTACTTTTCAGATACAAATTGGATATATACGACCAAATCAGAGATTAGGCCGAGCGGGGGATCAATAAGGTTGAATTGTGGGTTTTGTATTTTTCTACTAAGCTTAAAATGAAAAATAAGGTTTTATAAATACGCGCAAATAAACCTTATCCTTGTTTTAAAACCTTAGTAGAACTAGAAATCTCCCTTAATTTTTAACCTTATATCGCAATTGCAATTCTACATAAAAGAGGTAAAAGAGCAAAAAACATACAGTAAAAAACCTGCGATAGTCGTGGTTTTTGATAGAAATTTAAGTGTTTTTTAGTTGTGAAATAAGCCAATGCTCAATAAATTAGCCTATTTTTGCATTTCAATTTATCAGCCAAATGAAAGAAGAAAAAGACCTGAATAGCGAAAAACCAAAACGTAAACGACTTCGTGTTGACCCGGCAAAAATCATTAAACAATCGGAAAGAAAAGATGAGGAACTAATCCGATTGAATAAATTTTTGGCGCATTCTGGCGTATGTTCTCGTCGGGAAGCGGATAAACTGATAAGCACCGGTTTGGTTAAAGTAAATGGAGAAGTTGTAAGCGAATTGGGATATAAAGTGCAGGCTAGCGATCGTATTGAGTATAAAGATAAACTATTGCAAAGAGAGCGCTTGGTTTATGTGCTTTTAAATAAACCCAAAGGATTTATTACTTCGCTCGACGATCCTTTTGAGAGAAAAACAGTAATGTCGCTCGTTGATAATGCCGTACAAGAGCGGATTTATCCTGTAGGACGCTTGGATATGAATACAACGGGATTGCTTCTTTTTACCAATGATGGAGAAATTGCAAAAAAAATGACGCATCCTAGTCATAATATTAAAAAGATTTACCACGTTTTTCTGGATAAACCCTTAACTAAAAATCATTTCAACGAAATTTTGGAAGGCGTTGAATTGGAAGATGGAATAATAAAACCCGATGCTTTGGCTTATGTCGAAAATACCGAAGGGCGTAAAGAAATAGGCATTGAAATTCATTCGGGTCGAAACAGAATAGTACGTCGTATTTTTGAGCATTTCGAATACAAGGTAGTAAAACTCGACCGCGTTAAGTTGGGAGGACTTACAAAAAAAGACTTGCCTCGAGGCAAATGGCGCTATTTATTGCCAGCAGAAATCAATATGCTGAAAATGCTTTCCTAAGACTGATTTTTATTGGTTTAATTCCTTTGAGCTCCATAGCGGTATAGCTATTACACGGAGTTACTCAAAGAATACGCAAAGCTGCACAAAGTAATCTTAAAAAAGTCTTAATGAACGGTTAAAGCACTTAACAAATTTTAACGGCGCTTTTTTTCGGAAGTCCGTTTAGCAGTCTATCTTTGCGCATAAATTTTTAAATTATGATGCAAACAGATATTCGTGAGCTGAATGAACGAATCCGATTAGAGAGTTCATTTATCGAGTTACTTACTAAGGAAATGGATAAAGTGATCGTCGGTCAAAAGCATATGACCGAAAGTTTGTTAATAGGACTACTATCCAATGGACATATTCTATTGGAAGGAGTGCCGGGGTTGGCAAAAACATTGGCAATCACCAGTTTGTCTAAAGCTATTGATTCCAAATTTAGTCGTATCCAATTTACTCCTGACTTATTGCCTGCCGATCTTATCGGAACACTTATTTATTCTCAAAAGAACGAAGATTTTCAGATTAAAAAAGGGCCTGTTTTCGCCAATTTCGTATTGGCAGATGAGATAAACCGTTCGCCGGCTAAAGTGCAAAGCGCACTTTTAGAATCGATGCAAGAGCGCCAGGTTACTATTGGTGATGAAACATTTAAGTTGCCCGATCCTTTTCTGGTTATGGCTACTCAAAACCCGATAGAGCAAGAGGGAACCTATCCTTTGCCTGAGGCGCAAGTCGACCGTTTTATGTTAAAAGTGGTGATTAGTTATCCAAAACAGGACGAAGAAATTCTTATTTTACGTCAAAATATCAACAATACATTTGCGGTTATTGATGCCGTTGTAAAACCTCAAGATATTATTCGCGCTCGCGAAGTGGTTCGTGAAGTGTATATGGACGAAAAAATTGAGAAATACATAACCGATATCGTTTTTGCTTCGCGATATCCTGAAAAATATAATCTTAAAAAGTTAGAAGGATTTATTGCTTTTGGAGGATCACCACGCGCCAGTATTAGTTTGGCAATGGCAGCCAAAGCCTATGCTTTTATCAAAAGAAGAGGTTATGTAATTCCGGAAGATATTCGTGCCGTTGCTCATGATGTTTTACGCCATCGCATTGGTTTAACCTACGAAGCAGAAGCTGAAAATATGACTTCTGAAGATATCATTAACGATATTTTAAATACGGTTGAAGTTCCATAAAGAATGGTTTATGGATAAAGTGTAAAATGTATTTATTGTGATTTTGTAAAAGAATCGCATCATTAAGTAAGCCTATTGTGACTGCAAAAGAGATATTCAAGAAAGTTAGGAAGATTGAGATAAAAACACGGGGTTTGTCGCGTCAAGTTTTTTCGGGGCAATATCATTCTGTTTTTAAAGGTCGGGGAATGGCATTTAGCGAAGTTCGCGAATATCAATATGGTGATGATGTTCGTGCAATTGATTGGAATGTAACGGCTCGTTTCAATAAGCCCTATATCAAAATATTTGAAGAAGAGCGTGAGCTTACGGTTATGCTTTTGATAGACATAAGCGGATCGAATAATTTTGGCACCAAGGCTAGTTTTAAACTCGATGTTATTACAGAAATTGCCGCCGTTTTGGCTTTTTCGGCCATTCAAAACAACGATAAAGTGGGCGTTATCTTTTTTAGTGATAAAATTGAGAAATTTATTCCTCCTAAAAAAGGCAGTTCCCATATTTTAAGAATCATACGCGAATTGGTCGATTTTAAAGCCGACAATACGGGCACAAATATTGGAGAAGCTTTAAAATATTTAACCAATGCCATAAAAAAACGCTGTACGGCCTTTTTAATATCTGATTTTATGTGCGATAATTATTCGGATGCCTTAAAAATAGCTTCCAATAAACACGATTTAATGGCTATCCGTGTTAGTGATGAGCGAGAATCCTCGCTCCCTAATGTGGGTATGGTTCAATTAAAAGATGCCGAAACCGGTGAAATTATTTGGGTAGATACGTCGAGTAAAGAAGTGCGCAATCATTTTGCTAAAAAATCGAAGTATTTTGTTCGCAAAATGCAAGATACCGTAAAGAAAAGTGGCGTCGATTTTGCCGAGATTTCAACCGGAGAAGACTATGTAATTCCACTGATGAAAATGTTTAAGAAAAGGGAGGGAAGATACTAATGAAAAGACTCGTATTTCTTTTATTCCTAAGCGTTTTTAACTTGGCTACTTTTGCACAGCAAGTAAAAGTAAGCATTGATACAAATGCCATTTTAATCGGACAACAAGTTAAGGTAGACATCGATTATCAATTGCCCAAAGATAAGCAAGGCTATTTTCCTATTTTACCCGATTCGCTGGGCCCAAATTTGGAAATTGTGGAGCGATCGAAAATCGACACCAGTTTCTTAGATGGAAACACCCGTTTTTATCAACAACTGAAAGTAACGGCCTTTGATAGTGGTTATTTTGTTTTGCCCGCTTTTCCGTTTGGATATATAAATAAAGACGATTCGCTAATGCAGCGAATTGTTTCAGATCCTCATTTGATAAGTGTTTTTACCGTTGATGCGGATACTACTCAACCCATAAAACCATTGGTAGGGCCAATTCCTGAACCTTATACCTTGATGGAGTTTTTGCCATGGATTATTTTTATTATGGCAGCGGCAGCCTTGATTTTCACAGCTTTTTATTTTTATCGAAAAAAGAAGAAAAAGCCTTTGTTTAAAAAAGAGGAGCCAAAAATTCCGGCGCACGAAAAAGCACTCGATAATTTGGCGCGCTTACGATTGAAAAAACTTTGGCAAGCAGGCAAAGTGAAAGATTATTACTCTGAACTTACCGATATTTTAAGAATTTATATCGAAGAACGCTATCAAATTATTGCATTGGAAATGACTACAACAGAAATTGTAGGAGGATTAAGCATCCAACCAATCAATAGAGAGGTTATGCAAAAACTAAAAGGGAGTTTAGAATTAGCCGATTTGGTAAAATTTGCAAAAGTAAAACCAAGCGCATTAGAAAACGATACCTGTTTAAATATGGCTATTGATTTTGTAAATGAAACCAAAGCAATAGCAGAAGCAAAAGAAGAGGAGGTGGGTGATGTGGAATAATGTCGATTTTGTAAATCCTCGTTTTTTTTATTTATTGCTGCTAATTCCTGTGTTTATCGGTTGGTACTGGTTTAAACACAAACAAAACTACGCACAACTTAATTATTCAGGATTGAGCCGATTTAAAGGCGCTCCCAAAACATTCAGGCAGCGTTTAATTCACGCTCCTTTTATCCTGAAAATGATTATCTTATCTTTACTTATTGTGGCTTTAACAAGACCGCAAAGTACGGCTAAACAAAAAAATGTTTCGGTAAAAGGGATAGATATTGTTATGGCGCTCGATGTTTCGGGAAGTATGTTGGCTCAGGATTTAAAACCCGATCGCTTGGAAGCGTCAAAAAAAGTGGCTATCGATTTTATCAATGGCCGGCCAAACGATCGCATTGGATTGGTTATTTTTTCGGGTGAAGCGTTTACGCAATGTCCTTTAACAACAGATCATCAGGTATTGAATTCCTTATTTGAGGAAGTAAAAAGTGGTATGATCGAAGACGGAACCGCCATAGGTGATGGATTAGCAACAGCTTTGGCACGTTTAAAAGACAGTCAGGCGATTAGTAAAGTCATTATTTTACTTACCGACGGAATCAGCAATATGGGCTCGCTCGATGCTTCTTCAGCGGCCGAAATTGCCAAAATGTATGGCATTCGCGTTTATACTATTGGTGTAGGAACTATGGGCACAGCGCCTTATCCTGTTCAAACGCCTTTTGGTATTGAACTAAGACCGATGGAAGTAAAAATAGACGAACCCTTATTGAAGCAAATTGCCGAAACCACGGATGGAAAATACTTTAGAGCAACCAGCAATAAAAAGCTTCAAGAAATTTATGCGCAAATTGATGAGTTGGAAAAGTCTAAAATAGATGTGACTGTTTTTAGTCAGAAAACCGAAGAATTTAAACCCTATGCTTTGGCGGCTTTATTTTTCTTTTTTGTTCTGATTTTTTTGAAATATGTTTATTTAAAAACGATTCCTTAAAAGCGAGTACACGATGGAAATGTTTCGATTTGAAGAAATAAATTATTTATATGCCTTGATTTTAATTCCGGTGTTTTTCGTCATCTTTTGGATTATGATCTTAAGAAGAAAAAGAAACATCAGGCAATTAGGCGATGTAAAACTTGTGGAGGCGCTAATGCCTAATCGCTCAAACTTTAAACTTTGGGTGAAATTTATTTTACTCGTAATGGCCTATTTCTTTTTGATAATTGGTTTGGCGAATCCTCAAATTGGTTCTAAACTCGAAGAAGTAGAACGCAAAGGAGTCGATTTGGTTATTGCATTGGATGTGTCGAACAGTATGTTGGCCGAAGACATTAAACCCAATCGCTTAGAAAGAGCCAAGCGTGCCATTTCGCAATTGATCGATAAATTGCAAGGCGACCGAATTGGAATTGTTGTTTTTGCAGGAAAAGCCTATATGCAATTGCCTATTACTTCGGATTATAGTGCGGCAAAATTATTCCTTTCAACAATCGACACGGAAGTAGTGCCTACACAAGGAACCAGTATTGGTCAGGCCATCGATTTGTCATTAACCGCTTTTAGCGATAATAAACACGAGAAAGCGATCGTTATAATTACGGATGGGGAAGACCATGATGATGATCCGGTTGCAGCAACAGAAGATGCTGTTGCGCAAGGAATTAAAGTGTATACTATTGGTATTGGTTTGCCCGAGGGAGCGCCTATTCCGGAGTTTAGTAAGGGTCAACAAATGGGTTATAAAAAAGACTTGTCGGGGAAAACAGTAATCACCAAACTGGATGAACTTACGCTACAAAAAGTAGCCGCCGCAGGAAATGGCATCTATGTAAGAGCCAATAATACATCTGCCGGATTAAATCAGGTTTTTCAAGAAATAAGTAAAATGGAAAAACAGCGATACGAAACAAAAATGTTTTCCGATTATGAAGATCGGTTCCAATATTTTTTGGGTTTGGCGTTGTTTTTGTTTGTTTTAGAGCTGCTTATTTTTGAGCGTAAAAGCAAGTTTGCCGGTAAAATTAATTTGTTTGAAAAATAAAGAAAATGAACAAGAAAATAGTGTTAATCGTCTTTGCGTTTTCTTTTGTCTTTGCTCATGCGCAGAGCGATAAAAATCTGGTACGTCAGGGAAATAAATTGTATCAGAAGGATAATTTTACGGATGCAGAGCTAAATTACCGAAAAGCATTAGATAAGAATCCAAATTCCTTAAGTGGGACTTTTAATTTGGCCGATGCCATGTATGAGCAGGAAAATTTTGAAAAATCGGCTGAAATTTTTGCCAAAATCGGACAAGCCGATTTAGCCAAAGACAAGAAAAGCATGGCCTATTATAACTTGGGCAATTCTTTTTTAAAGGCAAAACAATACGAGCAAAGTATAGAAGCTTTTAAAATGGCATTACGCAATAATCCCGATGATGAAAATGCACGTTATAATCTCGAATATGCGCGTAAAATGCTAAAGCAAAAGCAAGATCAACAAAAAAATCAGGATAAGAATAAAGACAAAGATAAGCAGGACAAAAAAGATCAAGACCAAAACAAGGATCAAAACAAAGATCAGGATCAGAAGAAAGATCAAGACCAACAAAAGGATCAACAAGATAAAAAAGATCAGAATCAGAATCAAGATCAAAAGCAGGAAAATCAAAACAATGAGGGAAAACCTGAACAGCAAATGAACGACCAGCAATCGAAGCAAATTTCGAAGAAAGATGCAGAACGCATGTTGGAAGCGCTCAAAAATAATGAGAAAAAAACATTGGAGAAATTGAAAAAAGGAAAGAAAGTAAATGCCAAAGTGGTGAAAAAGGAAAAAGATTGGTAGCTTATTTTGATAGCCATAATATCCTTAGTTTTAATACTTTTGCAATTCGAAAAAAATAAATGAAAATGAATCGACGGCTCTATATACTTATTGTACTTTTTCTATCATTTAGCGCCTTGTTGTCGGCTCAAGAAGTTGACTTTTCTGTAAAAGCGCCAAGTCAAGTTGCTGCCAGACAGCGATTTAGCGTGACCTTTACGGCCAATGCAGATATGGATGATTTTAGTGCACCGACTTTTGATGGATTTCAATTACTGAGCGGTCCTAATCGCTCGCAAAGTTCCAGCATATCTTTTATCAACGGAAAGGTTTCTCAAAATATTACGGTTTCGTACAGTTTTATACTCTATGCCAAAGCCCAAGGAAGCTATACGATAGATCCTGCCACCTGTGTTGTTGATGGCAAGAAATATGCGAGCCGGGCCGTGGCCATTGAGGTTAGCGGCGAAAACGCTGCCCCTCAGGCTGTAACAGGAGGCGCCAGTACTGCAGAATCGCCCGATTTGGTTAAAGTAGACGACGATCAGCTTTTTATTGATGTTTTTATTGATAAGAAAAAAGTGTATCAAGGAGAGCAAATTTTACTGACACATAAAATCTTTACCTTGGTTCCTGTTTCTAACCTATCGGTAGATAAGCTTTCGTCTTATCCCGGATTTTGGTCGATCAACCTCTTGGATAATAATCAACAATTAAGTCAATACAACCAAACGGTAAATGGAAAAGAGTATATCGTTGCAGATTTAAAACGCGAAGCGCTTTTTGCTCAAAAAACAGGAACATTAGAAATTCCGCCTATGGAATTGAGTTGTGTGGCTAAAATTCCGACAACCAAAAAAAGGGGGGCTTCTAACGATCCATTTTTTGATAGTTTTTTCAACGATCCATTTTTCAATAATGCTTACCGAAGCATCGAAAAAAAGCTGTATACAAAAGCACTATCCGTAGAAGTTTTACCATTACCTGCACAAGGAAAACCCGAAAATTTTAGCGGAGCCGTGGGCGATTTTACAATAAGTTCAAATATTGATCAAAAACAAGTAAAAACCAACGAAGCTGTAACCGTAAAATATACAGTAAGAGGGGATGGAAATATCGATTTAATTCCGGATTTAGCCGTTCATTTTCCGGCCGATTTTGAAGTTTACGACCCAAAAGTATCCACAAATACAAGCAAAAGCAATTCGGGTGTTTCGGGATATAAGATTTATGAATATACTTTAATACCGCGAAGTGCCGGAACCTACGACATTCCTTCGGTACAGTTTAATTTCTTTAATCCGAAAACAAAACGCTACGAGTATAAAACCACTGATGCCTATCAGATTCAGGTTGAAAAAGGCGATTTGGCCACAAGTTCGAATATGACTTTTGCTGGTGATAGCAAAGAGGATATTCGATATTTAGGTCAGGATATTCGTTATTTGGTGGCCTATCCTTATAAGTTGCAACTGATTGGGAGTTCGTTTTTTGGTTCTTTGTTGTTTTATATTTTGTTGTTTCTTCCTATAGTGCTTGTGGTTCTCATTGTTATTATTTGGAGAAAAGAAATCAAGAAACGAAGTAACGAAGGCTTGATGAAAAATAAACAAGCGACAAAATTGGCCAAGAAAAGGCTTAAAAAAGCAAATGATTTTTTAAAAGCGGGGAACGATCAAGAGTTTTACGTAGAACTTTCGCAAGCTTTATGGGGATATATTGCCGACAAATTTAATATTCCATTATCCGTTTTATCTATCGAAACTGTAAACGATTATTTGAGCGAGAAAAAAGTAAAAAAGGAGTTGATTCAGGAGTTTACAAATACGCTTAACGATTGCGAATATGCTCGATTTGCTCCCGGCGATAAAGATGTTGCTATGGAAAAAGTGTATAAAGAAGGTTTGCAGATAATAAGTAAAATTGAAAGTCAATTAAAATAATGAAAACGATGAAAAGATTGGTTTGGGGAATAATAGTCGTTTTAGTTCAAATGCCGCTTTGGCTTTTCGGACAAAATTATGAAAGTAATATTCGTCTTGCCGAGCATTATTATGCAGATGCAAAATACGATTCTGCGGCAATGGCTTATCAAAAAGTATTGGACGAGGGCTATCATTCTGCCGAACTTTATTATAATTTAGGGAATAGCTATTACAAGCAAAACCAGATTCCATCAGCTATTTTGTATTACGAAAAAGCCTTAAAATTAGATCCGGGCAATGATAATATACAGTTTAATTTAAAACTGGCTAACAGTCGTATTCAGGATAAAATAGAGGATTTACCCCTAATTTTCTTTGTGCGTTGGTATACCGGATTATACACTATGTTTTCGGTAGATAATTGGGCGAAAATAGCATTAGTACTGTTTTCTTTATTTGCTTTATTCAGTCTGTTTTATTTCTTGGGTAAATCCGTGTTAGTGCGTAAAACAGGTTTTTATCTGGGCTTTGTTTTTCTTATGCTCTCTGCTTCAAGTTTGTTTTTAACCTATAAAAAGCATCAAAGTCAAATAGAACAAACTCAGGCCATTTTATTTGCCCCAGCCGTAACGGTAAAAAGTTCGCCCAATGTAAATGGAGTCGATTTATTTGTGATTCACGAAGGTGCAAAATTGCAGGTTATCGATAAAGTGGGTCAATGGTGCGAAATAAAAATTGCCAACGGAAGTATTGGTTGGATTGAAATGAAAACGATACGGCTCATTTAAATTCGTAAAAAAGCCTTTCGCAACGCACGAATTTCACGCTTTTTCCGTTTATTAACAATTGGATGTTATTAGAATTGAAGGCGCCAAAACAAGAACGTCTTTTATTGTTGGTAATTTAGCAAATCATCTAATTTTATGGATTATGCGAGAAGGTAAATCATTCTTTTTATTTGTCTTATTTTTTGTCTTTTACAATTCGCAAACACCGGTTTGGTCGCAATCATCGGTATTGAATGTCGATTTTTATACGGATTATCAACGCGCGGTTGAACGCTACCAAAACGATCAATTTTTGGCCGTACAACAAATTTTGGAAAAGTTAAAATCGGATGATTTATCGGAAGGATTAAAACAAGATGTGGATTTTTATTGGGTACTTTCATCAATTAAATTAGAAAATAAAGATGCTTTTTATCAAGCAGAAGCATTTAAAAAAGAGCATCCGGTATACAGTCAAATGACCAAGCTCGACCTTTTAATTACAGATTATCGTTTTGAGCATAACCAGTTTAAAGAAGCTATTCCTATTTATGAATCTATAAAAGCAGTAGGATTAACCCAAGAAGAAAAGGATAAATACAATTTCCGTTTGGGCTATAGCTATTATATCGAAAATGCTTTTGATAAAGCAAATACCTGTTTATATAAAGTAAAAGACAGAAATTCGATATACGCAGCACCGGCCAACTATTACTATGGGCATATTGCCTATCAAAATAAGAAATATACTACGGCGCTAAAGGCGTTTAGGCAGATTGAGAACAGTCCGCAGTTTAAAGAAATTGTTCCTTATTATTTTATTCATATTGCTTTTGAACAAAGCGATTACAGTCAGGTAATACAAGATGCCCCCGAATTTTTTAAAACAGTTAGTGAAAAAAGAAAGCCTGAAATTGCCCAGGTTTTGGGGATATCCTATTTTAAAATGGAAAAATATGCACAGGCCATTCCTTACTTAGAATTTTATCGCGTTGCTGTGGGAAGTGCTTTTACACGTGAATCTTATTATCAATTGGCATTTGCCTACTTGAAAAACAGGGCCTATGAGCAAGCACTGCAAACTTTTGAAAAGATTGAACTGAAAGAAGATGAATTAAGTCAGAATACGCTATATAATAGTGCAGCTTGCTATTTGGAGCTGGGACAAAAACAATTTGCCGGCGAAGCATTTTATCAGGCCTATCAACTTAATTTGAATCGGCAATTGGGCGAAGACGCCATGTTTAATTTTGCAAAGATATCTTACGAATTGGCTAACGATCCATACAATAAAGCAATAAAGGCCTTGTTGGATTTTATGACTAACTACCCGAATTCGGAACGTATTGTCGAAGCCAATGAGTATTTGGTTAATCTGTTCCTTTCGGCAAAAAATTACAAAGGGGCTTTAGAAGAAATAGAGCGGATTCCGCAAAAGAATCATCAGCTTTTGGCAGCTTACCAACGGATAACCTATAACCGAGCTATTGAACTTTATCGCGAACAGACTTACGAGCAAGCGCAAGTACTATTTGCTAAATCAGCACAATACAACTACGATAGCAATACCCGAATAAAAGCAAAATTTTGGTTGGCCGAATGCCATTATCAATTAAAAAATTACCAATCGGCTGCTCAGCTATTTGAAGAACTGCATCGTTTGAATTCTTCGAATCCATTTATAGCCAGGCAAGCGCTTACTTATAATTTGGCTTATGCATTTTATCAACAGGATAATTACGAACAAGCAAAAACCTATTTTAAGCAGTCTGTTCAAAATAGCCAAGTTGGAAATCCACGCTATCTTGATGCCTATTTAAGATTGGCAGATATTTATTTTATTTCCAAGGATTTTAATCAAGCTATTGCCTATTACGAACAGGCAGAAAAAATAAGTTCAAGCTATTTGGCCTATGCGGTCTATCAAAAAGCAGAAGCTTATGGCGGAAATGGAGATTTAGAATCTAAAATCTCCGTTTTGCAATCACTTACGAGACAAAGAACCGATTATGATTTGAGTGATGATGCGTTTTATGAATTGGGAAATACTTACGTATTACTTGGGAAAGATCGGGAAGCAATTCACGAATTTCAAGCTTTGAATATCCGTTTTCCTAACAGTCCTTTTGTTCGAATAGCTTTATTAAAGATGGGATTGGCCAACTATAATCTGGATAATAGGAGCGAAGCTTTGCAGAACTTGAAAAGAGTTGTCGCGCAGTTTCCCGGAACACAAGAATCAAAAGAAGCCCTGGTTAGCATCCGCAATATCTATGTCGAGTCGAATACTACAGAGGAGTTTTTTGCCTATGTAAATAGTTTGCCCAATGCACGCATACGCAGTTCGGAGCAAGATACGATAACTTACAGGGCGGCAGAAAATGTATATATGAAAGGCGATTGCGAATCGGCTATGGCCGGATTTTCAAAATATATCCTGAGTTTTCCACAAGGCACATTCAGTATCAATGCACATTATTATCGCGGAGAATGCTATTTAAAATCCAATTCCATTGATCAAGCCGCCGAAGACTTCCAATTTGTAAGCAGGCATAAGCACAGTTTGTTTTACGAAATAGCGCTCTTAAAATTAGCGTCTATATACAGTGCCCAAGAGCGATTTAGAGAGGCATTAGAGCGTTATACTGATTTGTACACTTCGGCAACAAGCGATAAAAATAAAATGATTGCTCTTCTTGGTCAATTAGACAGCTATCATCAATTGAATAATTACGATTCTACGATGTGGGTGGCGCAGCAAATTCTACGCTCTCCAAATGCCGATGATCAATCCTATAAACGGGCGCATATGTTTTTTGCAGATGCCGCATTTAAAACCAATCAAATGGCATTGGCCAAGCGCGAGTTTCAGATTGTTGAGAAACTGCTCGGCGGAGAAATTTCTGCGGAGGCAAAATATCATTTGGCACTAATTCAATATCAGCTTGGTGATTATAAAAATTCGGAAAAAATGATTTTTGAATTGATAAACGATTATGCATCCTACGATTTTTGGATTGCAAAAGGGTTTATCTTGCTGGCCGATATTTATGTGAAATACGGCAATACATTCCAGGCCAAACATACTTTACAGAGTATTATCGATAATCAATCCGACACTACTCTGATTGAAATAGCAAAACAAAAAAAGAAAGTAATAATCGAATTGGAATTTTTAGATAGTTTGGAAAATAACAAGCAACAAATCAATGGAGATACCATTCGTTTAGAAAATAATTTAATTCAATAGCGAAAGAAATACAATGAAACACAATCGGTTTATTATACATGTGGGAATTAGTCTTTTGCTCATTATTGGGTTGAGCGCAAAGGCACAAACAGTTACAGAAGAACAGGTTACGGTTATAGCACCCTATAATCCACGGGTTTCTAAAGCGCAAAAAATCGACGATATTCCTGCTATTGAAGAGCAGCATGTTCGTAAATTAAAGCTGCTTTATTCAACAAACCCACAATTGATGAACACCCCTTTTTATGTGGAAGAATTAAAAGCAGCGCCCTATCAGAGTTTAAGCGCTTCGAGCAAAAAGCAGAATTATTTAATCGCCGGAATGGGCTTGTATACAACACCTTATGCTGAACTCTTTCTCAATACCAAATTAAAGCGAAATTATACAATAGGTGCTCACGGCAGTTATTTATCGAGCAATATTAGCCTGGCAGATTATGCGTATTCAGGATTTAGTGAGAATAATATAGAACTATGGGCAAAGAAAACGGAGACTGATTTCAGTGGTGAAATTGGTGCTTTTTATCAGCGAGATAGGTTTCATTATTATGGGTTTAAACCCAATGATATTCCGACAGGTACTTTTTCTACAACACCTGATTTTAAAGAGATTTCAGAACAGGTTTTTTCTGATATCGGATTTAAGTTCAATGCTAAAAGCACGACCAATTCAACAAGAGATGGTTTGCGTTTAAAGGGCAGTTATCGTTATTTTTGGGATAAATATAAGAATAGCGAACATAGTGTAGATGTGGACGCCCATTTCAAAAAGCCCATTTCGTTTTTGGGTATTCAGGATCAGTATGCAAACATAAAACTGCTCTCATCACTCGTTGTTACCAATTGGGAAAAGGAAACACAAATTTCTAATGCAAGTTTATTGGGTTTGTCGCCCAAAGCACCACAACAATTTTTTCATGGAAAAACAGAATTGGCACTAAATTATTCCATACACAGCGACCGCATTAAATTTAAGGCGGGAGCTGTATTGGCCGCTGGTTTAGATTCAACTTCAACAATTAATATTTACCCCGACTTTTTATTAGATATAAATATCGTTCCACGAATTGTGGATTTATATGTGCGCTATGGCGGCGAATTGATAAGTCCTTCGTACTATTCCCTTACACGCGAAAATCCTTATGTATCCGCATTTCTTCCTTTGGAATACAGCAGTTCTACACAACATATTAAAGCCGGAATAAAAGCTAATATCGTAGATAGGGTGGATCTTATTTTATGGGGAAGCACAGAACATATCAATAATGCTTTATTTTTTACGAGCGATACAAGCGGTGTTCTTAAAAACCAATTCAATTTAATTTATGATGATGTTGATTTAATTAAAGTTGGAGGTGAAATAAAATTTAGTGTAGAGAATATTTTGCTAGGGATGCAAGTACTTTACCAACAATACACCATGACTACAGAAACGGAGGCCTGGTATAAGCCCGACTGGAGTATGCAGCTTGATGGAGCCTATTGGCTTTTTGATAATTTAAAAATGAGTGCAGTTTTAAAAACACAATCGAAAGTTTGGGCAAAAGAGGGCGTATTAAAACATGAACTCGACAAATGGGTACAATTGGATGTGGGCGCTGATTATCATTTTAATAAAGAATTAAGTGTCTTTGCACGATTGAATACAATCTTTTCGAAAAATAAACAAATGTGGTATAATTATCCGGTAAATGATTTTGGGGCAATGCTTGGCGCAAGTTACCGCTTTTAAGTGGTAAAGGTTTTTATTAACCTTAGTTTATGCGTATAGCGTTTTGTTTCGTTATTGTAAATACCTTGATGATCAATACGATCGATACGTACTTTTCCGGATGCATGAATAATTTGGTTGTCGTTAAGCAAAATGCCAACGTGAGTAATTAGTTCATCAGCATTATCAAAAAAGAGAAGATCTCCAGGTTTAGCTTCAGACAGAAAACTTAGAGTATGACCCTGAGTTGCTTGTTGGGCAGCATCGCGCTTTAATTTTATGCCTGCCATTTTGTATACGTTCTGAGTAAATCCCGAGCAATCGATCCCAAATGGCGTTTTTCCTCCCCACAAATAAGGGGCATTTAAATAAACTAAAGCCATTTTCGTAAGCTCATCGGTTCTATTAAATAAAAAGGGTTGTAAAGGAAAGTCGGCTTCAAAATTAAGAGCGCCGATATTAAATTTTGTATTGACAGGGAAAGAGCTGGCAGGCAATACCAAATAAGAATCGCTATCCGTTTTTATTGCCCCCATTTTATCATTGGTAAAACGCAACTGCTTAAGCTTATCAAAATCATCAAGGCTTATAGGCTGTTGTTGTTTATGATCGATCCAGCCAATATAATCGTCGAAAGCATTTTGAATCTGAATCCAGTCGTCTTCTTTGGCAAGTACTTTAAACACATCGCCAAAAAGCAATTGACTGGTCATTTGACTTAAATCCGAAGGCATTTCGCGAAGTGGAATAACGCTTAAATGGCAAAATCCGTAAGCTGACATAATCTATCTTTTTCACAAATTTAACTAAAATTGTTGGTGTCGGTTTTATTTCCGAACTTTGATGCGTAATTAAATTAAAGAAATATCTTAAACCTTAAGCACCTTGAATTTACTTCGTAAAATTTTGTACTTTATTCGTTACCGCTATCATATTATATATAGGGTAATGATCACCTTATTGGCGATGACACTTATTGTGATAAGCCTGCCAAAGACAGTGCGGTTTAATTATCATTATGTACAAGGTTTGCCGTGGGCTTATAATGAACTCATTGCGCCATTCGATTTTGCTATTTTAAAAACGGATAAAGAATTGGCCGATGAAAAAGAACTACTTCTCGATCAATTGATTCCCTTTTATACTTTATCGAAATCGGCATCAGACTCTATGCGCAAGGAATTGGAACGGGGTTTTGAGAAAAAATGGGAGGTCAAATACAATAATACCGAACCGCTTTTAAAAGAGAATACATTAAGCGAAATTTATCGTTTGTTTGATGCCGTTACCACGCGGGGCATTGTGAGTGTTAAGGAAATAATACAGGATAAACCTGAGCTTAATATACTTCGAGGAAATCATGCCAATCGAATAGCGATTACGGATTTGTTTACTTTACAAACAGCACAAAAGTATTATCAATTAGAAACTGCAAAAGCCAAACAGATAGATAAGAAAATTGCCTTGGATATACTTCAGGAATATCTTTTTATCAATTTGAAGTACAACGAAGAAATGACTTCAAAAGAAGAAATTCAACTTTTGAGTCAGCTGTCGTTAACCCAGGGACTCGTTCAAAAAGGAGAAAGGATAATTGCGAAAGGCGAGTTGGTTTCGGCTAAAAAATTTCAAGTATTGTATTCGTTAGAAAATGAGTTTAATAAACAATTCGGAGGCTCTAATAAGTTTAGAAGTTTATTTTTAGGTCAAAGTTTACTTGTGTTTTTGTCTATAGGATTGCTGGGTTTATTTATTGGTTATTTCGATCCTAAGATATTAAATGATAGTAGGCAGGTTATGCTTATTCTTAGTGCTATTCTCATCATTATAATTCCGCTAAGTATTTTAATCCAGGCAGCAAATGAGTATATTTTATTATTCCCCTTTGCTCTTTTGCCTCTATTGTTGCGGTCTTTTTTCGAGGAAAAACTGACTTTAATGATTCACTTAATCACCGTACTCATTATGTCGGCATTTGTACCAGATGGGTTTCAATTTGTTTTTATTCAAATGATTGCCGGAATTGTGGCCGTTGTAGGCGTAAAGGATTTACATAAGCGGGGGCAAATATTTATAGCTTCATTATTGATTTTTGTAAGTTATCTTTTTGTTTATTTTATGCTTTTGTTGGTAATGGACGGAGGATTGGGCAAATTCAACATTTTTAATATCTATTTGTTTGCGATTAGTGCCTTATTAACTCTTTTTTCCTTTCCACTTATTTATTTGTTCGAAAAAGTTTTTTCGCAATTAACCAATATCAGTTTACTGGAATTATCGGAGATGAATTCTACGCTTTTGCGCGAATTAGCGCGTAAGGCGCCAGGCACTTTTCAGCACAGTATTCAAGTGGGAAATATGGCTGAAGCTGTTATCCAAGAAATAGGCGGAAATCCTTTATTAGTGAGGGCAGGAGCGCTATATCATGATATAGGTAAGATGTATAATCCACGCTATTTTATCGAGAACCAGATTACGGGATTGAATCCGCATGATGAACTTAGTTATGAGGAAAGTGTAGCCTTGATAAAAGGCCATGTGGCTTTAGGTATTCAATTGGCTAAAAAGCATAATTTGCCGGATGCAATTATTGATTTTATCCGAACGCATCATGGAAATAGGAGGGTTGAGTATTTTTATAGGAATGCAGTTAAAGATTTGGGAGAAAATGCAGTATATGAAGAGGATTATACCTACAATGGCCCAATCCCTTTTTCCAGAGAAACAGCTGTTCTTATGATGGCCGATTCTGTTGAAGCTGCTTCGCGAAGTATTTCTAAACCTGACGAAGATAATATAAGCCAATTGGTAGATTCTATTCTTGAAAGTCAAATCAATGCCGATCAGTTTATCAATTCGAATATTACTTTTAGAGATATCAATACAGCAAAGAAAATATTGAAGCGCTTTTTATTGAATATCTTCCATATTCGAATAGAATACCCCAAATAAAAGTGTAATAGACCTTCTGAGATTTATCAATTTATCGATAGTCTTTTTCCGTTTTATGTCAAACCAATTGGAAAAGGGGATAGGGTTTTCTTGTAGATTTATCCGTATAAATTTATTTCCGTATTGGATCAGATTTACGAAAGTAGAAGTGGGGCTTTTGTGCTAAACCTGTGTATAATAGAAATGATGCTTATTTCTCAGCTCAAGTGAAAGTATAGGCCCTAAGAAAACAACAATTTCTTCCTGTTTAGACGATCAAATATTTTTGCCTAATGCATTGGCGACTCAAGTTTTCGTCTTGATCTTCCTGATCCCTATATCTTGGTAAAATTAGGAGTAAAAAAGACATAAAAAAACCCCACTAAATGAATAGCGAGGTTTTTTAGAAAAGGGAGGCGAC
>JAFGHU010000189.1 GCA_016929955.1 Bacteroidales bacterium
GCTTCAAGGGGTGAAGATATTTTTGCTGCCTGCGGATTGCTATCGACAAAGGAGTTGGTGAAAAGACAGAAAAATGAAGATTATTAAGCAATTAGACCTAACAGGTCTTTGAGACCTGTTAGGTCTAAGATGCTATTCCGCTATCAATTTATCCAATAATTCCCGTACATTTTTACTATTCCAATTGCGTGTGCCTTTTTCCATAACTACTATTTTTCCCCGCTTATTTAAGATAAAAGTAGCAGGTATTGTTTTGGACGACAATAATTTGGGCTCTCTTGATTGGTAGCGATATATGGGTAGATTCAATTCTTGTTTTTGTAGAAAAGCATCGGTTAGGGCTTTGTTTTCATTTGTTACCAAAACAAAATTTACCTTGTCTTTATACGCTAAATACAGATTTTCCACGGAAGGCATTTCAGCAATACAAGGCGCGCACCACGTCGCCCAAAAATTAATAAAAACTGGCTTACTGCTTAAATCGGCCAATCTAACAACCTGATCCTCCGCATTTATCAATTGCCACTGAAGATCATTGCTATTTAATTTGCCGAAATTATCATGCACAGAAACCGAAGGTCCAAACAAAGTAGCTTTTTTGACAAACACCACAATTGGATTTCGAGTTGCGGGAAAGATTAAAGCAAGAATGAGTATTAAAAACAGGATATCACTCGCCCAACTGCTTTTCGATTTCTTTTTTAGTTTAGCTTTATAATTATCGATGAATTTCATTTTTTTACTTTTTTGCTAATATACAAAACAAGTTTATTGCACGATTGAATTTCGTTTACGAAAGAATTACAGACAAAAAAAAGAGGATAATTCGCTTGAATTATCCTCTCCTATTGTTTTGAAAAATTTATTTTTCTGCAACATGTTTCATTCCCATGGTAATGGCATCTTGATTCAAAGGAATCAATTTATGATGTCTTTCGGGAAGCGACTTTTTAAGTCCCTTAATTACATTTTCGAGTTGAACTATTGGTTTTACTTTCATAAAAGCACCCAATACGATCATATTAAATGTTTTGGGGTTACCCATTTCGGAAGCCAACTTTGCTCCTTCTATGGTATAAATCTGAATATCTGTCCGTTTGGGATGATTTAAAATTCCATTGGGATCATAAATTAGAACACCACCCGGTTTTACAGATTTCTCAAATTTATCCATCGATTGCTGATTCAGGATAATAGCCGTATCGAAGTTTGTTAATATTGGTGAACTTATTCTTTCATCACTAATAATAACAGTAACATTGGCTGTTCCACCACGCATTTCAGGGCCATAAGAAGGCATCCAGCTAACTTCTTGGTCTTGCATAATTCCGGAATAGGCAAGGATTTTACCCATTGAAAGGACTCCTTGTCCACCAAAACCTGCGATAATCATTTCTTCAGTCATAATACTTAATTTTTGAAAGATTATTTAACGAGTTCACCATCAATTTTAATATCGCCTAATGGAAAGTAGGGGAACATATTTTCCACCATCCAATCATTAGCATCTGTTGGAGTCATTTTCCATCCAGAATTACAATTCGAAACTATTTCGATAAAGGCTAAACCCTTTTTCTCTTTCTGGATTTCAAATGCTTTGCGAATCGCTTTTTTTGCTTTACGAACAGCATTTGGAGTATGAACAGCCTGGCGCGTAACAAAATAAGTGCCTGGCAACTGGGCTACCAATTCAGTCATCTTTAATGGATGGCCCATAGTTGCAATTTCACGTCCATAAGGGGAAGTTGACGATTTCATTCCCGGAAGTGTGGTTGGAGCCATTTGACCGCCGGTCATACCATAAATACCATTATTAATAAAAATGATAACGATATTTTCTCCACGATTACAAGCATGCAACGTTTCATTTCCGCCAATAGCGGCTAAATCGCCATCGCCCTGGTAGGTGAAAACATATTTTTCGGGCCACACTCGTTTAATGCCTGTAGCAACAGCCGGTGCTCTACCGTGTGCTGCTTGGGTCATATCGATATTCATAAAATCATAAGCCAAAACAGAGCATCCAACGGGAGCCACACCAACAGTATCTTCCCAAATTCCCATTTCTTCAACAACTTCCATTGTAATACGGTGTGCGGTACCATGCCCACAGCCCGGACAATAGCTCAATGGATTGTCGGTCATTAATTCAGTTTTTTTATAAACTAAATTTTCGGGTTTAATTATATCTTTTACGTCCATTTTTTATCCTCCAATAATTTTTTGCTCGAGAGCAGTTAACACTTCTTCAGGAGAGTGAATAACTCCGCCAAAACGACCATAATGTTCAGCAGGAACTTTTCCATTTACCGCTAAACGAACATCTTCGATCATTTGTCCGGCACTCATCTCAACAGCTAAAAATCCTTTAACCCTATCTGCCAAGGCATTGATTTCCTTTTTAGGGAAAGGATACAAAGTTATCAAGCGGAAAATACCCACTTTCAATCCTTTTTCACGTGCCATATCCATCGTTTTTTGTGCTATTCGGGCACTTGATCCGTAAGCTACAATAATATAATCAGCATCTTGGCAGTTAATCATTTCATAGCGAACTTCGTTTTCCTCCATTTTGCGGTATTTTTCCTGGAGTTTATGATTGTGTGCTTCCTGACGATAAGGATCCAATTCGAGTGAAGTGATGATATTTCGCTCACGCGATTTTGTTTTTCCAGTTGTTGCCCAATCGCCGTATCGCTTGATTATTTCTTCGTTTGACAAACGTGGCTTTTGTTTTGGCAGGACAATTTTTTCCATCATCTGACCAATAACACCGTCCGATAAAATCATCACCGGATTTCTATATTTAAACGCTAAATCGAAGGCAATATCCACAAAATCTGCCATTTCCTGAACAGAAGCCGGAGCAAGCACTAAAAGTCGATAATCGCCATGTCCTCCACCTTTTGTCGACTGAAAATAATCGGCCTGAGACGGTTGAATAGTTCCTAAACCAGGTCCTCCACGAACCACGTTAACGATTACGCAGGGCAATTCAGAACCTGCAATATAAGAAATACCCTCTTGCTTTAAACTAACCCCTGGGCTAGATGAGGAAGTCATCACTTTTTTTCCGGTACCGGCTGCTCCATACACCATATTGATAGCGGCAATTTCACTTTCGGCCTGCAGAACGACCATACCTGTGCGGTCTTCAGGACGTTCTACCATTAAGTATTCTATGACTTCTGATTGAGGAGTGATAGGGTAACCAAAGTATGCATCTACACCAGCTAAAATAGCAGCTTCAGCAACAGCTTCGTTTCCCTTCATTAATTTTACTTCACTCATATCTTATTTATTTTTTAAGATTTTAAACTATTAGGCAACTTTTACCTTGTAAACAGAAATTACTCCATCCGGGCAAACAACTGCGCAATTTACGCATCCAATACAGGCTTCCGGATTTTCCATATATGCATAGTGGTAACCTTTGCCATTCACATTTTTCGTTAGCAATATAACATCAGTAGGACATGCAGGAACACAAACGCCACAGCCTTTGCATTTTTCAACATCTACTTCTATTGCTCCTTTAATTTTTGCCATCTTTAGAATGTTTTGAAATTTAGGGCAAAAATACTCAAAATTTACTTGTCCTCTAAGAACCGAAATCTTTATTTATCAAGGGATTGATAATTTAGAAAGAATTTAAATTGATATGCATACATAGTTAATTATTTGCTTTCATAATTAACTGATTATTTGATGTTAATAGACTAACAGGGGCTTGAAGTCGAATTTTATCGGATTTCTTTATCAAAAAAATAAATTCTGTTTTTTTAAAATTTTGAATAAAACCGAATACCAAAAATCGAACTTCCAAGACGAACCATAGTGCTTCCTTCTTCAATTGCTAATTTATAATCGGCCGACATGCCCATTGAAATTTCAGAAAAATAAGGCTCCGTCAAAAAGCGCTTTTTAATCTCTAGAAAATAATTCTTGAGGCTTGCGAATTCTTTTCGAATTTGATTTTCATCATCCGTATAAGTGGCCATACCCATCACGCCAACTATTTGAACAAACTTTAAGCTTTTAAAATCTTCACCGGCTAAGAGCTCAAAAACTTCATCCTTATAAAAACCAAATTTTGCCTTTTCATTAGCGATATGAAACTGCAATAAACACTTGATAACCCTATTGTTTTTAGCGCCTTGCTTGTTTATTTCTTTGAGCAGTTTTAAACTATCCACTCCATGAATTAAGTGTACAAAAGACGCAATATATTTTACTTTATTGGTTTGTAAATGACCTATAAAATGCCAATCGATATCTTTAGGCAAGTGTTCGTATTTATCAACCAATTCCTGAACTTTATTTTCGCCAAAAAATTTATGCCCTGCGTTATAGGCCTCCATAATATCGGATTCCGGTTTGGTTTTAGATACCGCAATAAGTTTAACCGCAGCAGGCAGCTCACTTTTAATCTTAATTAAATTCTCAGAGATAGACATAATGGCATTTTTTGCAAAATTAAAAATCCTGGCGCAATAATAAAAGTACTATTAGCGCTTAAAAAACTGATCGATTATCGAAATCGCATTTAAGGTACGCTGTTTATTTTGACCACTAACCAAGCGGTATGGAAAATTTCTTCTTTCCAGCTCCTTTATATAAAGTTTTAATAAGCGGTCGCGTTTATGTGGATGCTCTCTTAAAGGATCATCTTCCCAAGGCAAATCCGTATCCGTTAATAAATATAAATCAAAAGCTTGTTTTTTTACTTCGCTGAAAATCCATGGATGCACATGTTTATATTTGAATTCGCTCCATATTTTTATAACAAGCAGCTCTGTGTCGATAAACAAAAATTCATTTGCTTTTGCTTCGTAAAACCGAATACTTTCTTGTTGTTTCGTGGCAATTTGCAATAAATCATTTTGATTGTAAGATCTTCCCAAGCCCGACAAATAATCGCGCGCATACTCAGGCACAAAAACGGTAGTATAATAATCGGCAAGATCTTCAGCCAACTTACTTTTTCCCGTTGATTCCGGACCTAATATTGCAACTTTTTTAATCATTTGTTTGGTTTTGCATTTGTTCGTCTATTTTCTTACGCCAACTCAAATAAGCCATAATTGCCAATACCAAGAAAATTGCATATTGAATGCCTGTAAATCCATAACCTTTAACAAAATACAAAGGTATTGAAACGATATCGCCTGCAATCCACAAGGTCCAGTTTTCGATTTTTTTGTTTGCCATTAACCACATAGCGGCAAAGAAAATTCCTGTTGTAAAAGTATCTAAAAAAGGTGTTGCCGATCTGAAATCTTCCAGATTACCAGAGCTGAGCTTTTCAACAGCATAATTTACGCTTTCCTGAAAACCTAATTCCGAGGGCATCACATCAAAATGGCGATAAACAAAAATAACAAAAGCCGAAGTAAATAAGAATATCCCAAAAGCCAGTAATTTATCCTTTAAATTCGTACGACTGATTTCGATATGATTTTGCTGATTATCAATGACTTTACTCCACATATACCAACCATAAATACTCATCAAAGTATAATAAATATTGATAATTAAATCGCCATATAAATTCCATTGCGAAAGCAAATAAACATAAATGGCCGTACTTATTATTCCCGTGGGATAAACAAGTATATTTTCTTTTCGTGCATAAAAAACACTAATTACACCAAAAAATGCGGCCAAAAACTCCAGAATGATATTAAAAACTGTTGCGGTTTGGTAGGGTTGAATTAAAAATTCAATGAGTTCGTTCATTGTTAGAATTGTATGTCCTTAAATCGGCATTAATAATTTTCAATACAAAAACCGAATGTGGAATTTCAAACGATTTTTCAATTTCATTGGTTAAAGCTTGCATAACTTGGCTATACTTTCCAAAAACATGGGTGCTTATTCCGTTTTTCTCCACATGAATTTCCGGGTACATTTTCAAGCGATCGATAAAGGATAAAATGGCAGGTATAAACTCTTCTTTTAAGGGATAATAGCTGATTTCTACAGAAGTATTCATAAATTTTTGTATTGCGATGAGCAAAGGTAGCTAAAAATAAATGGCTTTGAATAGAAACAGCACCTAAAATTATCGCCTAAAAAGTCGTAAAATTGCAAGCAAAAAACCAAACCTATTGAAAACTACAAAATTTCATTTCTCAAAAGTAGCCGATATTTCAGCGGCTCATCTGCTTCACGACATTTATTCATCCTTTCTGGCTCCCTTAATTCCTTTATTGATAGAAAAACTAAGCCTTAATTTCTTTCTCATTGGAATACTAACGGTTATTCAACGACTGGCTTCTTTGTTTAATCCTTTTATCGGACTTATTGTCGACAAAAAGGAATTGCGTTATTTTATCATTCTAACTCCTGCAATTACAGCAATAAGCATGAGCCTGATTGGATTGGTTTCTAGTTTTGCACAGCTCGCACTATTATTATTTATTATGGGTATCAGCTCAGCGTTTTTCCATGTTCCCGGTCCCGTTTTAATAAGAAAAGTGGCAGGAAATAAAACCGGACTAGGCATGAGCTTTTATATGGTTGCCGGTGAACTTGCACGTGCTATTGGTCCTATAGTTATCGTTTCGGCGGTCTCGTGGTGGGGTTTAGAAAATACGTATCGATTAATTCCGGCCGGTGTTTTAGCCTCTGTAATTCTCTTTTATCGTTTGCGGAAATTGAAAAGCATTGACTTTAAAAAGCCGGCTGCAAATCTCAATATTAAACAAACGTTGATTGAGCTTAAAGGCTTTTTTCTTGTATTAACCGGCTATTCTTTTACGCGCGGCTTAATGCGCGGTTTATTAATTACTTTTTTGCCCGTTTATATTACATCGCAAGGCGAATCGTTATGGGTTGCAGCTTATTCATTATCGATATTGGAATTTGCCGGAGCTGCCGGTAGTTTAGTTGCGGGAGGCATTTCAGATAAAATTGGACGAAGAAAAACCCTTATTATTATTGCTCTGGTAACCCCACTTTTAATGTTAGCCTATAATCACACCAATGGCATTTTAAATATTGCGATGTTGATCTTTGTTGGTTTTTTTATTTTCGGTTCCGGTCCGGTATTGCTGGCCATGGTTCAAGAAAAAAATGCGGAAAGACCCAGTTTTACAAATGGTGTATATATGACAATAAACTTTGCTTTAGGCGCTATTGCTGCACTTCTTGTGGGTTGGCTATCTGATTTTATTGGTTTAAAGCAGGTATTTCAAATGTCGCCTTTCCTTGCGATGTTAGCCATACCATTTGCCTTTATGTTTACCGAACCAAAAAGATAGTTTAAAGGTTTGCACAAAACTAATCATAGAAAAGAGCATAAAAGCAATTAAACTTTATCTTTGCCAAAAAAATTGAAAATGAGCTCAGGAAATCCTAAAAAATTCGAACGTTATACCATTACATCGGCTTTGCCCTATGCAAACGGACCTATACATATTGGCCATTTAGCAGGCGTTTATGTGCCTGCAGATATTTATGCCCGCTATTTGCGATCAAAAGGCAACGATGTTTTATTTATTGGAGGATCAGACGAACACGGAGTTCCGATTACGATAAAAGCAAAAAACGAGGGTGTTAGTCCTCAGGATATTGTAGACAAATACCACGGAATTATCAAAAAATCGTTTCAAGAGCTTGGTATTTCATTCGATATTTACTCACGCACTTCGAGCAAGACGCACCACGAAACGGCCTCAGCATTTTTTAAGAAATTATACGATAAAGGCGACTTTATTGAGCAAA
>JAFGHU010000190.1 GCA_016929955.1 Bacteroidales bacterium
AAAAAATAAATCAACCATTGTTTTTAGGGTATTACTATAAAAACGACCTGGAAAATGATCCTACAGTTAAAGTCAGCGCTATGCTAAAAATGTTTATTGAAATTGGAACCCCAAATGAGCTAAAAAGAGCCCATGCTTTTCCTGAGGTTGGCGTTCATCCGCTTGCATCGGGCATAAAATCAAAAAATATAGAGGCTGTTCGGACTGAAACTTATAAATTTGCAGAAGATATATTAAAATTAAAACCTATCAAAGACTAAAAGAAATATGAGTATACATATTGGAGCTGAAAAAGGAGCTATTGCTGAAACTGTTCTTCTACCAGGAGATCCATTGCGTGCAAAATACATTGCAGAAACTTTCCTTAAAGATATTGTATTGTATAACGAAGTAAGAGGAATGTATGGTTATACAGGTTATTATAAAGGAAAACGCCTATCCGTGCAAGGAACAGGTATGGGTGTTCCTTCAATCTCCATTTACGTTAATGAATTGATTCAGGATTACGATGTTAAAAAATTAATGCGTGTTGGAACTTGCGGAGCAATTCAAGAAGATATTGCATTGAAGGATGTTATACTTGGCATGGCAGCATCAACCGATTCGAGCCTGAATAAAATTCGTTTCGACGGAATGGACTATGCACCAATAGCCGATTTTAATTTACTTCAGGAAGCTTACCAATATGCCTTAAAAACAAATAAAAAAGTGAAAGTGGGTAATATACTTACTTCCGATATCTTTTATAACGACAACTACAATAACGATCCATTTAAAAAATGGAGAGATTTTGGAATTTTAGCTGTTGAAATGGAAAGTGCCGCATTGTATACGCTGGCTACAAAGTTTAAGCGTCAGGCATTGACTATCCTAACAGTGAGCGATCATATTTTAAAGAATGAGTTTTGTAGCGCTGAAGAACGCCAGACTGCATTTACTGATATGATGGAAATTGCCCTTGAAATAGCCTAATTCTAAAACACAAGCATAAATAAAAACCCGCAATGAATAAAATTGTTTTAATAAGTGGAGCTACCGCCGGAATTGGCGAAGCTTTAGCCTGGAAATTTGCCGAAAACAAATACAAGCTTATTCTTACCGGTCGCCGAAAAGAACGGCTGGAAAAGCTAAAATCCGAATTAAGCACTAAATTTAGTGTCGATGTTCTTACACTTCAGTTTGATATCCGTGTTTTAAACGAAGTTGAAAAAGCGGTAGAAAGCATTCCCGAAAATTGGCAAAATATCGATGTTTTAATAAATAATGCCGGGCTTGCTGTGGGTGTAACTCCTATTCAAGAAGGCGTTTACGACGATTGGGAACGAATGATTGATACCAATGTAAAAGGACTGCTCTATCTTTCCAGAAACATCATTCCATTTATGAAAAACCGTAAAAAAGGACATATTATCAATATAGGTTCTATCGCAGGCAAACAAGTTTATCCGAATGGAAATGTGTATTGCGGAACAAAAGCAGCTGTTCAGTCGATTACCGAAGGCATGCGTATTGATTTAGTAAATTATGGAATTAAAGTAACCCAGATTACTCCGGGAGCAGTAGAAACAGAATTCTCGCTTGTTCGTTTCAAAGGAGATGAAGATGCGGCTAAAAAAGTGTATAATGGTTATAAGCCGCTTACGGCTAAAGACATTGCTGAAACTACTTTTTATACAACTACATTGCCCGATCATGTGAATATTAACGATATTTTAATTACACCCACCGCACAAGCAAATGCGTATGTATATCATAAAGCGTGACTTAGTTGATCCAAAATGAATTAAATTTAGTTACTTGTTATGTAAAATATTTTTCTTTACTTTAGCTTTTTATCAAAAACGATTCTATCTTTATATAAAGATCCAAAAAAATTTAATATGGGAACTTCAATTAAACACCAAGACTGGTCGAATAAAACTGTTCTGATTGCTGAAGATGTGAATGATAATTATCTTTTTTTAAAAACTTATTTACGAAAAACCAAGATTAATGTTTTATGGGCAAAAGATGGTCAAGAGGCCATTAATATGTGTAAAAATGATGAGTCGATTGATATTGTATTGATGGATATTCGTATGCCATTTGTGGATGGATACGAAGCTACTACAGTTATAAAAAAACTAAGGCCCAATTTACCGGTTATAGCACAAACGGCTTATGCCCTAAATTCTGATTATCAAAAAGTGTATGACTCCGGTTGCGACGATTATATTACAAAACCAATTTTAGGAGCCAGCCTTTTAGAAAAAATGGCCGTTTTCTTATAAACGGCTAAT
The DNA here is from genome assembly GCA_016929955.1 of Bacteroidales bacterium. GTDB lineage: Bacteria > Bacteroidota > Bacteroidia > Bacteroidales > UBA12170 > UBA12170. The sequence continues at coordinate 2,280 of JAFGHU010000190.1, forward strand.
CATCATGTAGTATTTTATAAATTAACTCGCGCAGCAATTCGCCCTGCGAGGCATTTACATTACCCAAGCCTTTGGCTTTTAAATCGTAAGATTTAATTTCTTCGATAATCGAAGCCAGCTTCATCACCCGATATTTACTAAGCACTTGCTGATATTTGCTTATCTGGCTGGGTTTTATATTTAGCTTGGAAGCTATTTCGCGATTGTCGTGCTTTTTAAGTTGAGAAAGCACCATGGCTCTAAAAAAGAAATTATAGAGTACAGGCAAAACCATAAATATCGAATTTTCCTTTGGATTGGCAGCAAAATAATTAATAATTCTATTGGCTTTTAGCACATTACGATCTTTTAAAGCATCTGTCAATTCAAATACATTATAATCTTTGCTAATGCCCACATTTTCCTCGATATCTATATCGGTGATTTTTGAACCCTGCCTTATATTGAGCGCCATTTTTTTTAGCTCATTATCAATCTTTCCTAAATCAGCCCCTAAATATTGCGCCAATAATTCGCTTTCTCTGGCTCCTATTGTGAATCCCATAGATTGAATCCTTTTTTCAATCCAGGTTGAAACTTGATTTTCCCACAGTTTCTGAGCGTCGAAAACGATTCCTTTTTCTTTTATCGATTTATAAAGTTTGGTGCGTTTATCCATCGACTTATGCTTATAAGCTATAAGCAAAATGGTTGACTTTAATGGATTTGCAATGTATTCAACTAATTTTTCACTTTCTTTAAGATGCTGGGCTTCCCGAACTATGATTACTTGATAATTCGACATCATAGGAAAGCGTTTGGCCATGCTTATCAGATCATAAACATTGGTATCCAATCCGTAAACTACCGTTTGATTGAATTCTTTTTCGCTTGCCGTTAAGATATTTTCATCCATGAAATTCGTCAATTCATCGATGAAAAAAGATTCTACACCACTGAATAAATAAACAGGATAATAAATTTTGTTTTTTAGATCTTTAAGAATCTCATCAAACTTTTGTTCGGGCATAAAATTAATCGTTATTAAAACGTAAATGCTTAACTGACAACCCTTTATTCTTTAACTCTAAAAGTGCATCAATACCAATATCCAAATGCGTACTTACAAAATTTTCGGTAACCAATTTATCGCTTTTAGATGTTTTAATTCCCTCTGCAATCATTGGTTGATCGGTAACCAATAATAGAGCACCGGTAGGAATTCCGTTGTAAAAACCCACCGTAAAAATGGTGGCCGTTTCCATTTCTATAGCCATAGCACGCGTTTCGCGCAGGTATTTTTTAAACTCTTCGTCGTGCTCCCAAACCCTTCTGTTTGTTGTGTAAACCGTTCCCGTCCAATAGTCCATACCCCGCGAACGAATAATACTTGATAAAGCACGTTGCAAACTAAAAGCCGGAAGTGCCGGAATCTCAGGCGGAAAATAATCGTCGCTGGTTCCATCGCCACGAATTGCGGCAATTGGCAATATAAAATCACCCAATTTATTTTTCTTTTTTAAGCCTCCGCATTTGCCTAAAAAAAGACAGGCTTTTGGCGAAATAGCACTCAATAAATCCACTATTGTGGCTGCATTCGGACTGCCCATACTAAAATTGATAATGGTAATATCATTAGCCGTTGCAGAAGGCATAGGTACATTTCTGCCCGTATATTTTGCTTTGTATTTTTCGACAAATAAATCTACATAATTTTGAAAATTCGTTAGCAGGATATATTCGCCAAATTCATTAAGATTCAGACCTGTATATCGGGTTAACCAATTTCTTACTATTTCATCTTTCGTTTTCATTCCGTAAAATTTCATACAAATATACAGTTTTTCAGCATTTTCTTTACTTTTACCAAGCTATAAATCAGTATGAAAAAACTTAATCTACCATCCTTTCAAACAAATATCAGACAGCAGCATGGAAAAACAGAAATTTTTGATGTTTTTCGTAAAAAATTCGTCGTCCTAACACCCGAAGAATGGGTCAGACAACATTTTGCTTTATTCATGGTTAACGAAAAACAGTTTCCGCGAGGATTATTGGCCCTAGAGTATTCGTTTACATTGGAATCGCGAAAAAAAAGAGTGGATATATTGGCTTTTTCGCCGGAAGGAAAGCCGCTTTTGGTCGTGGAGTGTAAGTCGCCAAACGTATCCATCAATCAAAAAGTATTCGATCAAATCGCCCGATACAATATGGCATTTAAAGTCGACTATTTAATTGTAACCAACGGACTAGAACATTATGCTTGTAAGCTGAACTATACGACTTTAACCTATAGTTTTATAGAAGAAATTCCGAATTTTTCTGACCTCATAACTTAAAATACTAGGCATTTTCGAAAAAACTAAATACAGTCTAAAAATAATTGTGTATTTTAGACTAAAATTACCGCTATGCCAACTAAAATTAAAACCCTTCTTTTAGATGACGATCAACAAGTATTGATCTTATTAGAGAATTTAATGCTTAAACAATTTCCTGCCATTCAGGTTATCGGAAAAGCAAAAACCGTAAAAGAAGGCATTAAATTAATCAATGAATTAAAACCGGATTTAATTTTTCTTGATATCGAATTCCCTGATGGTGATGGATTTACAATTTTAGATTCTGTTTCTCACTCAAATTTTGAAACTATATTTATAAGCTCTCATGATCAGTTTGCAATGAAAGCATTCGAATACTCGGCTTTGCATTATCTCAAAAAGCCAATTATTCCGGCCGAAGTAAATGATGCGCTTTCTCGTTTAGACTTAGAAAATGAAAATGAGTTCTCATCTCAAATTAAGAAAATAAAAGATGGTTTAATCGATCGCGAACCCAAATTGATTATCCCCACAACTGAAGGGCTTGATATCATAAAAATTAAAGATATTAAACGCTGCGAGGCGAGCGATGTTTATACTATTTTTCATATGGTGAATGGAAAAAAGTATATGGCTTCTAAGTCATTGAACAATTATGAAAAGTTGTTAGACGATATTCATTTTTTCCGTATTCATAGCAAACACCTTATCAATATGCAATATTTAGTGCAATATAAAAAAGGAAAAGGAGGCTATGTTGTTTTGGAACAGGGCGATGAGCTCGAAGTTTCTGTGCGTAAAAAAATGGATTTTATGAATCGCTTAAAAGATTATGCACGTTCTTTAAAATAAATGAGTTAATCGAACAATCTTGATGACTTTAATTTATTTTTTAATATATTTGAAAACAAAATAAGCAGATTGAGCACGCAATAAAAAGCAAGAGAATGAAAAAAATATTAGTAATTGAAGACACTCAAAATGTTAGAGAAAACATTTGTGAAATATTAGAATCAGAGAATTACGAAGTTTATGCTGCAGAAAATGGAGAATCTGGAGTAGAAATGTCGAAAAATGTACAACCTGATTTGGTTTTATGCGATATAATGATGCCCGGTATGGACGGTTATGGCGTTTTAACAGAAATGAGAAAAGAAGTGGTTACCTCAACCGTGCCTTTTATCTTTTTAACAGCCAAAAATACCAGAGAAAACCAACGTTTAGGCATGGAATTGGGCGCCGATGATTATATTACAAAACCTTTTACGGTTGAAGATTTATTAAACTCGGTAGCTACACGATTGAAACGTGCTGAAGAATTTAAGGAAGAAAGTGAGAAAAAACTGAATGACTTAGCGAAGAATCTTGGCGCTCCTATTACACAGGTAATTGCAGAGCCTTTGCGTGCTATTCTTGGATTTTCTAAAATGTTGATGACCGAATACAACAGTATGGAAAAATTTGAGATGGCCGAATTCAATAGCCTGATTTACAAAGCAGGTATGGAGTTGAATACGGTTGTTAAAAAGTCGTTTACCTTTTACAAACTACAATCGCTGGCCTACGATGTTGAGGGTCTTAATAAGCTTCGCGAAGCAAAAACAACAGATATCAAATCGCTTACCGAAAATACAATAAACAACCTGGCCTTACAGCACCGTCGCAAAGATGATTTTATGCTGAATATAGAAAACGCCAGTTTGAAAATTCCTGCAAAATATTATATCGAAATCGTTAATGAAATTATCGAAAATGCGCTGATTTTCTCGACAAAACGATCTGTTATTCGCGTTGTTGGTGGCATAGAAGACAATCAATATGCACTAACTGTTCGCGACGAAGGTATGGGAATGACCAGTACGCAAATCAGTCAGATTGGTGCTTTTCAGAAGTTTAATCAGGATTTAGGAGAAAATACTGGCGTTGGATTGGGATTGATTAATACGAAGAATATTCTTCGATTATTCAACGGAAATATTGTAATTAAATCTACTTTAGGAATAGAAACAACAGTTCGATTAACTTTTCCTTTGGCCTAGCGAATTTTTTCACACCTAAAAAAAGCAGCTTTAAGGCTGCTTTTTTTATTTCAGAAGAGATCAAAACTATTATAAACCGTATTCTTTAGCTTTTGCACTTGACTTGGCCGGATTCCAAGGATCGTTATACGAAGAATAAAAGAATATTTCTTTGGTATAGGCCAAAGTTCTTACAATTCGCATATAATACCCATTATAAACCATCATTAATGGAATATAGAGCAATAATTTTGCTTCGGTTCTCCATCGATCTGATAAGGCCAAAACAATTAAGAACTGAATAAAACTGGCTGTACCATAAATCATAATTTTCAAGGGAATAATAAATCCGAGGTGATCGACATTATTCACAATAATGGTTACCATATAGAAAAACCAGATAATATCTAAAATTACATTGAAGAAAAGATTCTCAAAAATGGCGAAAAAATTAGAAAAATTAAATGAGGCCTGAGGCTTATAAATGTCGACATGCTTACGCATACGAAAGCGAATAAGCGATTTACTCCAACGCAATCGCTGGTTGGTTAGGCGTTTAAATGTGCCGGGCACACTTGTTAATCCCACCGCATCAGGCTCAAAAGCAATGGTATAGCCTAATTTCCTAATCTTAACCGTAATATCTCCATCCAGTCCCGGACCAATATCCCAGCCTCCAATTCGATCGATAACATCTTTTCGAAAAGCTCCAAAGGCACCGGAAATAATTTTATAAATTCCGAGATAAGCCGTTACAATACGTCCTACCGAAATGGTTTGTAAATATTCCACAGCCTGCAAACTGGTTGCAATACTCTCGTCTTGATTTCTCACTTTAACATTACCTCCAACAGCGCCCACCGTAGGATCTATATAAAAAGGAACGATAATTTTTTCGATGGCTTCGCTATCAAACGAAGTATCAGCATCTAAATGCACTACATATTTTCCTTTTGCATAGCGAAGTGCTAAATTAGCAGCACTGGCCTTGCCTCCGCGAACCTCATTTCGAAGAAAAACATCAATCAGGCCGTTTTTTAATAAACTTCGACAGATGATAGGCGTATCGTCGTCCGATCCATCATCCACAATAATAACCTCAATATTGGAATAGGTTTGCTTATTGATCGAATCGACCAATTTATAGATATGGGCACCTTCGTTTTTTCCGGGAACCAATAAAGAGATTAAAGGATTTTCGAAATATAATTTTTGACGGGCTTCTTCATAAATCTGCTTTCTTTTTCTACGCGAGCGATAAAAAGCAAAAAGAACCACCATATCCATGATTAAGAATCGCGGAGCTTCGAGCAAAAAGAAATACCAAAAAATATAAAATACTTTTTCAAAACCATTGGAATACCAATACCAAAAAAAATCGTCCCAAAAAGTATAAATCATCAGCTGTCTTGATTTGTTTCTAACAATTCATTTATTAAATCGTTATGACTCTTAACATTGTCGATATCACTGGCTTTAATTTTTACGGTAATATTTGCATCTTCAATATTACTATCCAATAGTTTTTGGACAGACTTTTGTATATTTTTCAGGGTAGATTCTAATCGAAGTTTATCCGTATCGGGCGAAACAATTAAGAAACTATTATTATTGATAAAAGATAAAATATCCGTAGCAAAGGTTGCATTTTTAATAAAATCAGCTATTTCGTTGATTACGTTTTGATATTTAACACCCAGGTTGCTCGACACGGCAGCAGGTGTTCTTAAACTTAAAATACCTACCGAAGATACTTTACCAGAAGCCTTTATTCGTTCGATTTCATATTTCAAGAAAATATTAAAGGTGCTAAATCCAACAAAGCCGGGCAATTCTGCCTCTCTGGCTTCTTCTGGAGCTAATCCACCTATTGCAGCTTCTTCGCCAAGAACGGTGAGCTCATAATTGTTTATTTTCTTTTCAATAAGTGCATCTACACTCTGAACCGTTTTGCAATTAAAACAAACCGCTTGCATAACCGATTCCTGCGAATGATGGCCGCAGCTATTACAAGTATACACTACAGAAGGTTTATCATAATCAACCCCAATATGATGCAGCAGTTTATTACATTTCGGACAAACCATTTGATTTCCCTGAACAAAATCGGTTTCAGGTGCCACTTTTGCACAAACAAAGTGATGAATCAGATTTTCCATATACAAATCAGAAGATCCACATTTTGAACAAACCTCGCGATAATTAATAAATGCGGAATAGCAATTGCTGCACAGATGAATTACATCTTCGTAGCGAGGCCTAACAAACTCCTTAGCTTCCAGATCGTCGATTATTTTAAACATATCCTCGGTATTTGCATTTTGATAATGCAAGCTTAACAGAGGATAAGTATATCCGGTATGTGCTTTGGTAGAGGTAATTGCCGTCATTCTTTTTTGCCGTGTATAGTAATAACGCAGCACTTTGTTTTGAATGCGAATAACCAAATCGTTGGTATCCGAAGTTTGCAATTGTTTGATACGCTGATCGATTACATTAAAACTACCTTCAAAAGTTTCTTCTTGCAAGCTTTTTAAAACACCGTCGCTTAAAGCCCTTGTAAATTCATCAACATCATCATTTAATGACAATATGAAAACAGGAACCAGATAAATCGATTCGATACTCGAAGACCGAATGAGTTTTAAGAAAGAGAAACAACCATCCTTATCAGCATAATCAAGCACAAGACCATCGCTGATAACAACTTTTTTTACATCCAATTCTCTAAAATCAGAGATAAAATAAATTTCTTTATCGCTTTGCGTTTGAACCCGTTTCCCAAATTGAGTAATTGCCATATTGATTTATATTCTCTAAGCTCTAGGAGCGTAATTGTTACTGAAATTTCGTTTTACTAATCCTGACTTCGTATTGATAATATTTTTTCCATTTTACCTGTTCCTCTTCCGATGTAGGAACAATTTTCGCAACAACACTTCGTCTATCTCGGTCTTTGGCTTTTTTAAACTCCAAAGGTAATACTTCTGTGTTTAAGTTATAGGCAAGAATAATTCCTTCGCTTATCGTTCCATCAGGAAAATCTAACTGTAGTGTTTCGCCTTCTTCAAAATAGCCGATATCTTTTTGTTCGACATAGGCATAGATAAACATTTTATCTGTATTTGAAATATACATCACCACATCTTTTTTATAGCTGGTTTCCATAGGCGGAACACTAATCTTACTGATAATACCATCAACAGGCGATTCGTAATAAGACCATCGAATTTCGTCACCGCCACCACCAAGACCTGATGAAGTAGCCACAACAGCCTGATCTGCTTGTCTTATATAACCATTTAGAAGCGCTAAATATCTACGCAAATACCTGATTTCTTCAACCAGCTTATTGCGATCGACTTGCAAGGACTTTAATTTTAATTGAAGTGCTTCCAGCTCGAGCTTTGGATAAACATCTAAATACACTTCTTTTTTAAGTCGTTCCAAATCAGAAAGAATACGCTTAACATTATCATCGATTTCTTTAATTTCGATGAGCTTTACACTGATTTCTTTTTGAGTTTGAATACGCTCTTTAAGATACCAATCGTAGTTATTGGACCCATTGCCCGATGAAACGGCTACGGCCACACCTCCACCGCCATTGCCACCGTCGTCGCCATTCAGGTTCCATCTGTAATAAAACAGTTTATCCCCTTTTTTTATCGTATCTCCTTCTTTAAACAAATACCTCTCAACGATAATATCTTCCGGAAAATTAACGGTAAAACGTTCCGTAAATATCTGACCATCTACATTGATAAAAACATTTTTTTGCAGCGTATAGAAGAGCAATGACACAAATATGAGTAAAAAGAGTATCAAATAGATCACCCGATCCCAATTCGTCCTTTTCGGGGACTTTTCCTCTTTTACTCCTCGAAGTACCGTTGCTTTCGATTTAAATTGAAATGGTTTCATTTATTATTATTTTTGTTCATAGCTCACTATAAAGGCTCCCGTATTACCCGATTGCGCTTTATAAATACTTAATGCTTGTTTAGCTTCGTTTTCACTTTTATAATTACCAAAAGTATACTTATAATAGCCGTTAATTCTATGCATAACGGTTGATTCGTTTACTTTTAGTGTATTTCTTAAGTACTGCTCGGAAATACCCGATTTAGAGGCAGCCACTTGAATTTGCCAGGCTTTTCCGCTTTGCCTACTGCTTGTTGCTGAAGGGTTAACTACGGCTGCCTGACTGGTTGTATTTCCTCTCCGTGTATCCGTAATGTCTACTTTTATTCTTTGCGAATTAACATCGGCAGCTACTCTATTGCCTTCTTCAACCGTGCTTTTTATCGAATCTAAACTGGCCTGCAATAGCGCTCTGTTTTTCTGATCATCAGAAAATATCTGATTTCTAAATGCAGCCATTATCTCCTCATCGGCCATACGGTTTTGTTGTCCCATTTCAAAAGCACGTAAATCGGCATGCATCATACTCTCAATATTGGAGAAAGCAAAGTTTTTAACCCCTGTTTCTTTATTTAAATTGGCCATATAATTTTCGAGATGTAAACGATCGGCAAAATCGTTGGCATTCAATACAATGGTTAATTTATTTTTTGATATAGAAAGCTCCTGAACAAGTCGGTTTTCCAAGGTTTCGCGATTTGGTGTACCATCAGAAGGAACAAAAACCAAATCGAAAATAGAATAGACTTTGTTTAAGATATTCATGGGCAAATCGTCGGTTATTGTAATACTTAAACGAATATTGTCCGGTTTCTGACTCATATCAATGCTATTGATCCAGTCTGAAAAATTAACTTCTTTTACTTCTCTGGCTAAAAACGGATCTTGATCTAAAGACAAGCGATAATGCAATCCATTAACATAGGGGCTGTTTATTTTACTGATCTCCTGCATATCGCGATTGATATCAGGATAAACTTGTCCGTCGGGGATCTTCATACTTAAAGAGAAATAAATATGATCCTGGGATGCTTTTTCGATGGCATCTATAATTTTTGGACTTAAATTCCAGGAGTCAATTTCCAAAACGACATCTCTAAATTCGTTCTTCCACAAATAATTAACCAACTCGTAATTATCCATTTTATCAAATGCGTCCTCATCAACAAAAATCTGAACACCTGTGGTATAGCGCGAAGTAAAATCGTTTGGATTTAAAATTTCCACAAAAGACAAAGGCGATTTCTCATCCAAATAAAAAGCCATTTTTACCAATTGAATATAAAGCAACTTCTTAATATCCACGATTTCGGCTTCAATATCTTTCTTATCATCGATTAAACCCAAAGTAAAAATGGGATTAAATCCGATATCTTTAAAGTCCTTTTTAACCAATTCTTTACGAATCAATTCATCGGCGGCTAATTTTTTATAATAGAAAGCTTTAATTTGCTTGAGTTTAAAAGCAAACTCGGCATAGGTATTTACCAATTCGTTATCGCCGGCCTGAAACTCTGACATGCCTTCTGCTTCGTAAATTTGATTTTGGGCTCTGACTAAGTTTCCCTTATTCTTAAAACGCAAAGGTATATTTAAAGAAACACCACCGGAACCATACTGACGAGGAACATTAAATTCGTCTTGATAAATATTATATCGTATATATGGCCTTAATGTGATGTCTTGCCACCATTTCATTCCATTGGCATACATCGCCAATTTTATAGCTGCAATTTGATCAGTTGTTTGGTTGTTGTGATACACTTGCATCAATTTATCCAAATCAACATCAACCAAAGGCAGGCTTTCGGCAGTGTATGTATTGCTTATTAAGTTATCCGGAATATTATTGGGGATATGCTTATTAAAATGCTCCAATTGACCAATTTGCTGATCTAAATCTTCGAGTTTTGCTCTGATTTTCAAAACACGTTCCCAACCAACATAGCGCAAATGATAAAGCTCAGTTGTGTATTTTAATTGCTGCTCAACCAATCCATAACGCTCTTTTAATATGTCTATTTTTTGCTTATTGAAAATATAGTTGATGTAATTGAAAATATAGCGGTAATTTTCTTGCGAGGCATATTTTTCCGCATCAATACTTTTTAAATCGTATTCGTCTTTTAACTGACCAATCTTGGCGCGAGACTCTAAAAATCCGCCTTTAATCATATTCCACTGAACACCAAAATAAAATCTTCGCTTATAGGTGATCTGCTCGTCGTAAGACCAACCCGGAGTAAAATTCTCAGCATAATCGCCATTAAGATCGAGTCCGATATCGCCTCTTTGTGATCTTATACGTTCGTCAACATCATTTTTATAGGCTTCAGCTACATCGTTTGATGCATAATTACTTGTAAATAATTTTTTAAGGTAATTGGTATCACCATAAACATCATTTAAAGAGGAAATCTTTACCGCTTCGGCAAAAATCTGACTAACATCCTTAGCTATTTTAAACACATTAACAGAATCGGCTTTAAAATCGCCCGTAAGGTTATCAACCACTGGCCGGGGATTTCCGGTAGGCTCTTTAACAGGAACCAGAGCAAAAACGGGTATGGAGAAAAAGACAAGTACAAACAATACGATTGGCTGTAGTTTTACTCCAATTTTTTGTTTGTTTATATACGGCATGTGCTTTTTTCTTGAATTCATAAATCTAATTTGAAGAGATAAAACCCATCAATACCAAATTTAATAGTATTCTTTTTCAACCTTTTCAATCTATTGGTAATCTATTAACAGAGTTCTCAACAGCCGATGTTGTTACAATACTGATTTACAGTTTATTATATTTTTATTATTAACAATTGTTGAAAACCTTTAACAAAAACTAATGTTAAATTATTAGATTTGCGAAACGAAAACAGCTTGATTATCAAGCATTATTATAAAAAGTAAATTGAGCCAAATTGGTACGCAAATGCAAGAATCAAAAATATCCATTCTGATAGCCGAAGACGATCCCCTTTCCGGAAAAATGATGACCATTACTGTAAGACGTTTGGGTTATACATTTAGTGGCTTGGCAACCAATACCGATGATTGCATTCAAATGGCAAAGGATATGCATCCTGATCTTATTTTAATGGATATTGATATGCCCGGAAAGCAAGATGGTATAGGAGCCGCACAAATCATAACAGACCGGTTTGAGATTCCAATTATCTATGTTACTGCCAATGCCGAAGACAGTGTTTTTGCCCGAGCTTTAAAAACTGCACCTTATGGTTACGTTTTAAAACCCATTAGTAAAGAACTGATTAGGACGGTTATTGAAATGGGACACGCGCGCCATCTTGTTGATATTCAACTGAAAGAAAAGCAAGTAGAACTTCAGAAACTGAATGAAGGACTGGAAGAAAAGGTTGCCAACCGAACGCTTGAACTCAAAGAGAAAAACGAACAATTAGAAACTTCTCTCCAACGCGAAAAAGAGTTGAATGAATTTAAATCGCGTATTGTAACCACCATATCTCACGAATTTCGTACTCCGCTAACTACCATCATGAGTTCGGCTGAAATTATGGAACGTCTTTTAAACAAAGACCAACCCAAAGAAAAAGTTTATAGGCACACCGATTTGGTTAAACAATCTGTTTTGGAATTGACCGAGCTGCTTAACGAAGTTCTTTTGGTAGAAAAATTTGATTCTGGTGCTTATGTTTTAACCTTAATGCCTCTCGATTTTGATGCTTTTTTCAAAGATTTAGTTTATAAAATTGAAATCGGTATTGGAAGATCGCACCAATTTATTCCCCGAATAAGCGTTGATTTCGGTACCTATAAAACCGATAAAAAATTACTCGCCCATATTATCAACAACCTGCTTTCTAACGCTTTTAAATATTCAGAAAGAGATTCTGTTGTTGAGCTCAATATCACAAAAAAAGAAGATCAGTTTGAAATCGAAGTTATTGATCACGGAATGGGCATGGACGAAGAAACGCTATCGATGATATTCGACTCTTTTTATCGCGCCAAAGACGTGACCAATATTGAAGGAACCGGTATGGGACTTTCTATTTTAAATAAATCGATTACCATGCTCGAAGGCGAAATTAAAGTGGAAAGTACTCCGGGAAAAGGAAGTAAATTTAAAGTGAGCCTGCCTTTGATTGCTTAAGTAGTTATCATATTTATAAATTCATCCTCTGATAAAATTGGAATATGTAAAGCCTCCGCTTTTTTCAATTTTGCAGGCCCCATATTTGCACCGGCTAATACATAATCTGTTTTTGCCGAGATTGACCCTACATTGCGCCCGCCGTTTTTCTCAATCAATTCTTTTATTTCGTTTCTTGATAATTTTTCAAATACACCACTTACTACAAAAGATTTTCCGTTAAGAATAGCCGAATCGGCGTTTTCATCTTCCAGCAATTCGAAATGCAAACCGGCTTCTTTTAAAAGCGCAAGTTCATCAACTGTTCTATCATCAGCAAAATAAGCAAGAACACTTTCCGCTATTTTATCGCCAATTTCATCCACGTCGATAAGCGCTTCAAAACTTGCTTTTTGGAGTTGATCCATGCTTTTAAAATGTTTGGCTAATTTCTTGGCCGTAGTTTCTCCAACATACCGAATTCCCAATGCATACAATACCTTAGGAAAAGGCATTTGTTTCGATTTTTCGATGCCTGCCAAAATATTTTCGACCGATTTTTCGCGCAGGCTCATCGTTTTGCTCGTCAATCCATCATCAGAAACAAAAGTTTTTTCCAAACCCAATAAATCGTCGTGTTTCAATTGAAAAAGATCAGAAAGTTTCTTTACCAGTCCATTATCAAAAAGCAGCTCCACCTTTCCTTCGCCTAAACTATCAATATTCATTGCTTTACGCGATATAAAATGCTCAATTCTACCTTTAATTTGGGGCGGACAACTCAACTGATTTGGACAATAATGATTGGCTTCGCCTTCGTTTCTTGTGAGTAAAGCGCCACACTCTGGACATCGTTCAATATATGTAAATGGTTTACTTTCGGCGTTTCTTGCTTCACGATTTACCCCAACTATTTTGGGGATAATCTCTCCGCCTTTTTCCACATATACCAAATCGTTTAAACGAATATCCAATTGTTCGATAATATCGGCATTATGCAAAGAAGCACGTTTAACTGTGGTTCCTGCCAACTGAACGGGTTCTAAATTAGCCACAGGCGTAATTGCTCCGGTTCTACCTACCTGAAAATCGACAGAAATCAAGCGTGTTTCAACACGTTCGGCTTTAAACTTATAAGCAATGGCCCAGCGGGGCGATTTGGCCGTAAAACCCAACCTTTTTTGCAAAGCAAAATCGTTGACTTTGATAACCACACCATCAATCTCAAAATTCAGGTTTTCTTTGGCTTTGGCCCAATCCTGAATAAATTCAAAAATGCCATCTATGTTTTGGTAAATTGCCATTGTATTTGGAATATTGAAACCCAATGTTTTGGCGTATTCCAGACTTTGGTAATGACTTTCGAATTCTTTCTCAGCCGAAATCACATAATATAAAAAACATTCGAGGGGTCTTTTAGCCACGATTGACGAATCCTGCATTTTTATAGTTCCCGAAGCCGCATTGCGCGGATTAGCAAAAGGAGCTTCGCCCAATTCTTCGCGCGCGGCATTTAGTTTTAGAAAAGCATCTTTAGGAAATAAAACTTCGCCGCGTAATTCCAATTCTTCGGGAACAGCATCGGATTTTATGCGTAAAGGAATAGTACGGATGGTTTTTATATTATTGGTTACCACATCGCCTTTCACACCGTCGCCACGTGTAACCGCTTTATCTAAAACACCATTTTTATAGATTAAACTTATGGCCACACCATCATATTTTAATTCGCATACATAGTCCACTTGATCAACCTGTGCAAACTTTTTAACGCGTTGATCAAATTCAACCAACTCTTCTTTGGAATAGGTATTTCCTAATGATAGCATCGGGTTTTGATGGATATGTTGATCAAAAGACTTTGAAATGCTTCCTCCAACCCTTTGCGTAGGTGAATCTGCAAACCGAAACTCCGGAAATTCATGCTCCAAACGGATCAGCTCCTCCAATAACATATCAAAATCATAATCGCTAATCACCGGATTGGATTGATTATAATACAATAGATTATGCTTGTTGATCTGTGCACTTAATTCAATTATTTTATGCTTTGCTTCTTCTGCTTTCATTCAAAAATATTAATCTACAATTTTAATGATTTTTCCGTTTGCAATACTATGCGAAGTGTATTAACTTTGAAAATCTAAAAACGTGAACTATGAAAAAAGCCGGTCTAATCTTAATGCTAATTGTTTTTTCAATTTCGATTACAAATGCGCAAACTGAAAACAAAAATATAGTGAAAGTTTATCCAACAAGTATTTTGTTTGGAAAAGCAACACTTGGTTACGAAAGGGTTCTAAACGAGAACAGCTCATTTACCTTGAATCTGGGAATCCCCAGTGGCATAGATCCACTGAGTTATTTACCCGAAATTCCGGCAGAAGATATCAGTTTGGATAATGGGCAGTTATCGGGTGTATTGATTATGCCCGGTTATCGTTTTAACCTTTCCAAAAAAGGAGCTCCACTTGGTTTTTATATCGAAACCTATTTAAAATACGAATCTTTTGAAATGGATTTTAATGCCGAATTTAACGATAATGGCGATTTGTATCCGGTAAGTTTCCTAGGCGAATATTCAGGATTGGGAGGAGGCGTACAAATGGGCGTACAATACCTTGTGGCTAAAGCCATTACACTGGAATTTTCATTCTTAGGTTTAGAAGCCAAATCGGCCAATGCCAAGTTAACAATTACCGATCTGAGTGGGAATATTGATATGGATGAACTCTATTCAAATATAGAAGCTGATTTTTCTGATGTTCCACTTATAGGCAATTCCTTAGAATTTATAAAAGGGAGTAATTATGTTGGTGCAGAAGCAACTCATTTTTTTCTGCCCGGAGCACGATTTGCATTTTCAATTGGCTTCTCTTTCTAGCTGTTTTTCCAATTAAATAAATTGGATATTTATATTTCTGCCTGGTTTATTTCTGAAGGCAAAATGCCAGACTGACATAGAAAAAATATTTTGGTGGATGAGGACTCAAAGTCATCCGTTTGCTTTGAACACTAACTGTTAACCAAAAACTTTCCGCTTAGAATTTTGTCTTTAAATTTAATACGCACAAAATACATTCCACCTTGCCAGCCGGAGGTGTTTATTTTATATTTATCGCCTTTAAGTTTTACTTTCTTGGTTTTTACTATTTGCATTTGGTCGTAAATCTCTAAAGCCCATTCAGTTGATATGTCTATGGCTTCACTTCTTACTGATTCTATTGTTAGCGTGGCTTCATCAGTTGCAGGGTTGGGCGAAACAGACAAATACCAATTATCAACTACTTCATAGTATAACTCATGCCAGGTTGATCCACAAGTATTTGCTACTTCATAACGGATATAACCATAGCCTAAATTTCTCCCTGCTCTATATTTTCCCAATTGCAAATTTCCCGCTATGGAAGTTAAAGGCCCGGTATAAGACCAATCTGTTGAAGCGAAAATCAAACCCATAGCTACTTCATCAACAGCATATACAGGATAAGCAAAACCATATTCAAAAGGCGAAAGCTCCGTATCGCTGTTTACATAATCCCAAGTAAATGAAGGGTTCCCTACCCAAACGTCTTTACGTGGTAGTATTATACTATCGCAATTGGGATTATTTATAACAGCTTCTATCCATCCAACACCGTTACTATTTGCCGAAAATGCACACGGATTAGAACCCTGCGATGAAACACGGGTAATATTTGGGCTTTGACTCCATCCAATAGTTGTACCGATCGGAAGATTATCGACCGTAAAAGTAGTCCCTGAAGAACAAACAAAATCTGAGCCGGAAAGAGTTGGATAAACGGACAGAACTGCAGCATAGGCATTAACCAAACCATAACCCATTTCATTGTTCCATGTTCCGTTGCCATATCCAGAAGTTGTTGTATATGAATATCCACCGACTTTTTGTGCAGTACTTTCTATAATATTTCTCACTTCCAGTGCGGTAAGGTTATTGTTAATCGAAAACAACAATGCAGCAATTGCTGAAACTTGAGGCGCTGCAAAAGAGGTTCCGCGATATTGTATAATTATCATTAAGAGAAGTACTGAAAATATCAACACCTGGAGCAACTACATCCAATTCTGTTCCATAATTTGAAAAGGAGGCTCTTGTATCACTAATAGTTGAAGCACCTACTGCAATAACATTACTATTGGAGGCTGGATAAGACACACTTGATGAACTGAAATTACCTGAATATCCAACTACAACAACATTATTGTTAATAGCATATTGTATTGCCGTATTGATTGCGGAAGATGTTGATATAGAGAAGCTTAAATTTATTACTTTTGCTCCCATATCTACAGCATCAATTATGGCATCATCAATAATGGAGCCATCTGGTGCTGTATAGCCTATACAATAAGATAAAAGTCTAACGCCTGTGTTGTTGTTTCCTCCAGAAATACCGGCAATTCCTATACTATTATTCGTTTTGGCACTAACAATACCGCTAACAAATGTACCATGATAATAAGTTGGTCTTGAATCATTCGTAGTGTTTGAATAATTCCATCC
The DNA here is from genome assembly GCA_016929955.1 of Bacteroidales bacterium. Taxonomy (GTDB): domain Bacteria; phylum Bacteroidota; class Bacteroidia; order Bacteroidales; family UBA12170; genus UBA12170. The sequence continues at coordinate 19,164 of JAFGHU010000190.1, forward strand.
TTTCCAATCATCTGTCAATCCATTACTATCATCATCAACCCCATTGCCAGTGGATGGGTCATTTATATCTGACCATTCATCCTCTCCTAAATTTAGAAATATATTCTGATACGAATCTGTTCCTTGTCCAATATCTTCATGTTCCCAGTCAATACCCGAATCTAATATGCCAACGATAACACAAGAACTGCCGGTAGTAATATCCCAGGCATCATACATCATAATTTTTGACAAATGCCATTGATTCGCTAACAATGCATCATTCGGTGTAAAGGTATTATATTCTCCATATGCATTAAATTCAACTACATCAAATAGCCCCGTTTTTTGAAGTTCATCTGCATATTCTTCTATATCTCTTCCTTTTGGTATCTTAACATCAATAAACCCTAATTTGTTTTCGCGAACAAGTTCTATATTTTCTGGAAGATATGCTTTAACTTTCGGTTTAATGGTCAATATATTTTCATTAGCATCAAACTCTTTTCCTTTATACTCGATTTTAAATATTCCGTCTTTATTAATGAGTTTTACTTCAGATTGCGAATAGCCATAAAAAGCTATCACTACAAACATAACTAATAATATCTTTTTCATATTTCTCATTTTTCAGTCAGTAATATTTCTATCTTATATTTTGAGTTTAATTTGGGATAAAGTCGCCAGAAATAAAGATAGTCAATGACAGTATAACACTCTTCGCATTTGTCTATTGATACTTCTAATTTATACACATCGCTTGCATTATTGTAAGTTAAAGTAATACCTGAAATACTGTATGTCATTTCTGGTACCATAACTTTCCCTGTGACTAATGTGTATTTATCAAAATCAATCTCAAGAACGGTGTTGCAAGTATCGATTGCATTAAAATCAGCATAACTAAAAATTGTATGAAAAAGAGTATCTTTCTCAAAATTCAATAAGCAATTGTTGTCTCTCGAAAATATAGAATCTAATTTCTCGCTTATTTGCTCATTTGGATTTATTGGTTCAATTTGAATCCATACACCATTGTCTTTCTCGCACCCCGCCGCCATTAATAACAGGCTTAATATTGCTAATAACAAAGAGGTTGCACTTATTTTTAAAATTTTTGTTTTCATGTTTTTATTAATAAATAGGTAATAAAAAATGTATTGGACTATTCCCCCACAACTGATTTAAACTTCAATTGTGGGGGAAATAAATCCAGTTTTT
>JAFGHU010000191.1 GCA_016929955.1 Bacteroidales bacterium
CTAAAGTGGAGTCGAGAAACCACTAAAAAAAACAGGGCGATTTCTGAAAAGCCAAACGAGTAGGTATATAAACTTAAAATCAAATAAAATGAAAAATCAATTATCAAAAATCGTAGTCTTACTTATTCTATTTATGTCGGTTATCAATTGCAAAGCAAGCAACGACGAAAAAGCCACGACAAAAATTACGGCACAAGAAACAACAACAGAAACAAGCGCTGATATCAGTAAATTTGCCATAGAGCGCGAAAGTAAATTGAATTTCAAAGAAACCGTAGATAGCCTGTCGGTTGCCTTAAAAACAGGAGGTTGGAAAATATCAGCCACGCATAATATTGAACATGATTTAATGAAAAGTGGCCAAACTATTTTACCGGTTATGGTTCTTGAACTATGCAACCCTAAATATTCAGGAAAAATGCTATTGGTAGATGATATGCGCTATTTATCCGTTCTTATGCCTTGTCGTGTTTCTGTTTATGAAAAAAGCAATGGAAAAACCTATATTACATTAATGAATTCCATTGAAATGGCGAAAATGATTGGAGGCCCTATTGAAGAGCAAATTAAGGTGATACAGGAAGAGATAGATCAAAAGATATTGCCTTTTTTAAAGTAATTCATTTGCAGATGAATTTCTATGAATTATACTAACAACTTTAAATAGAAAAAGGGCTAATTCTATGTTATACAGATTATTTTAAATAGAAAAACTTCGTATGGAGCTTTTCAGACTTTATGTTTGAATCCTTTATTTAAAAAATAATTTGATTGGCATTAAACCTTTTGCAAAATTTTACATCTAATATATGTTAATATAATACATTTAAAAAAATTTATAAGCATGAAAAAACTATTTTTACTTCTTTTTGTCAGTATGATGTTTGTAAACGCTTACTCACAAGTAGCGGGTTTATCAGCATCAAAATTAGGAACCTTGTGTACGGCAACTGTTCCTGAAGGAACTATCGAATTTGAGCCTTTTTTTGGTTATTCTATAACTTCCAACTATTTTGACAGTAATGGGGATTTACAACCGCTCTTTTCAACAGATGATTCCACAATGAAATTCTCAGGATCAGGTTTTCGTTTTAGCTATGGCTTAATGAAAAATTTAGAAATTGGTGTTTCGCTACCCATTGATGTTAGCGTAGTAAGCTTTGGTGCGAAATACAAACTCCCCATTGAGGGTAATTTTACAATGGGACTTTTAGGGGGTTATACCACGCTTGTTGGAAATCAGATTTATGACCGTAGATCAGCAATACACGAAATGACATCTTCTTATGTTGGTGGTATAATTATGACCTACGAATTCAACGAAAAATTGAGTATAGACTTTGATGCTCAATATCAAAAGCATACCACAGAAACCGTTGATGGTCACACCCATGGCTTTTACATTAACTCCGACATCGGATACTATTTAATGGATAGAGTTAATTTTATTGCGGGACTGAATTATGGTTATAAAGTATTTAATGCTAGTATCGATAACTCTTATTTACTTACTTTAAATACCGGTATTGCCATTGAAAAAGCAGAAAATTTCATCCTTGTGCTTAACGCACCCTTTGATCTTTTTGGTAAAAACGAGTATCAAACTAAAGGATTTGGCTTAGCTTTGACAATTATACTCGACTAATTTATTTATCAATAAAAACGAAATCAAAATGCAAAAAACATTTTTTATTAGTGGTGCCATTCTTGGAGGATTAGCTGTAGCAATAGGAGCCTATGGAGCGCATGCCGGAGCAAAATTTATGGATGCCGAATCGATGATAACATTTGGAAAAGCGGTTCGTTATCAAATGAATCATGCTTTTGCTCTTATTGCTGTAGCTTTTGCTCTTTCGCAATGGCCGGAGCAAAAGCGACTTTTAAATTGGGCTGCTTATAGCTTTTTGGGCGGCATAATTGCATTTTCGGGAAGTTTATACTTAATCGTTTTTGCTAAGCTCCATTTGGGTTATATCACTCCATTTGGTGGAATATTATTTGTAGTTGGATGGTTATTATTGGCCTATGCTGCTTTTAAGGGAGAGAAAAAATAATCAGCATTAAAGGGTTAATCTTTTCACCGCTTAAATCCGAATATACGGTCTAGAAGAGTGAAATGGCTGTGGCATCAATACAAAAGTGAACTACAGCCATTTTTTTCTTTTGAAGTAAACGAGCATTCCTATCGCCACTACAATCATAACAGCCCACATGATAAAATAGCTGTATTTAAAATGTAATTCAGGCACAAAGTCGAAGTTGGTTCCATAAATGCCTGCAATAAAAGTTAAAGGAATAAAAACCACCGAAAAAACGGTCAAAAACTTCATAATATCGTTTAATCGTGTACTCATCGTGGTATGATAAATATTTAGCTGATCGGATAAAATTTCGCGATAATTATCTGACGACTCCACGGCATGGGTAATATTACCCAGTAATTCTTTATAGTATACGGCAGTATTCTCGTTGATAAAATCCGATTCCAATTTCGACAAGGAAATAATCATTTCTTTAGCCGGCACTATATTTTTCCGTAAAAAGTTTAATTCTCTTTTGTATACGTTAATTTCGTCGATCACGCGCTGATTTGGGTCTGCAAGCAATTTCGCTTCCAAATCCTCAATTTTATCACCAAATTCGCTAATGATATAGATATAATTATCAACTACGGTGTCGAGCAAAGCAAAGGCCAGATAGTCGGTTCCTGAATTTCGAATGCGCTTTTTCTGTGCTCTGATTCTTTCTCTAACGGGTTCAAAAACATCGCCTTTTTCTTCTTGAAACGACAGCAGAACACTTTTTGTAAGTATCAAACTCAAATTTTCGACCGAAATAGTACCTGAAGTTTCATTTTGACGCAGCATTTTTATCGACAAATAAATGCAGTTTGAAAATTCGGTCATTTTAGGCCGCGCATGGGTTTCCATTACATTGGCCAAAATAAAATGATCAAAATGAAAGGCTCTGGCAATCTCTTCCATTATCGATTCGTTGTGCAAACCGTCTATATTAAACCAGGTAACCGTATCTTTGTTTTGGTAGTTTACTACTTCTGCAACGGTTTTAAGCGCATTCTCCTCTAAATTAGAGGCATCAAAATCAATAACCCGCAACAAAACCTGATCCATTTTCTTTTGTCCTCTGAAATACAAAGCATCAGGCGACATGCCAATTTCTTTTTTTTGCTTTTTTACAAACCGTGCCATACCAATTATTTTTACACTTACAAGAAACTAAAAATACATACAATATCCCTTTCTAACACCAAATGGAGTCGAAAAAAAGAAAAGTACTATATGCATATCGCCCAATATTTATCAAGGTTGATGTTTAAAATGCTTATTTATTAAACTGATCAAATCAGGTTTATTAATTGGTTTCGAAATATAATCATTACAACCAGCATCAATCGTTTTTTCGCGATCGCCCAGCATACTATAGGCCGTTTGCGCAATAATAATGACCTCTTTATTAAACTGTCTGATCAGTCGCGTTGCTTCAAAGCCATCCATATCGGGCATTTTCATATCCATCAAAATAAGATCGAAATCCGAAATAGTTTTGGCATAATCAAAGGCTTCTATACCATTATTTGCGATAATTATTTCATCATACATTCCTGATAACATATGTTTTATAAGCTGTTGCGACATTGGATCGTCTTCGACAAGCAATATTTTTAACTTAATTTCACTTTTTTTTATTGTGATTTTATCTGTTTTTTCGGGTTCCAATATTGTCTTTTTAATTTCAAGCCCTTGTTTATTTTTTTTTGCAATTGTAAAATAAAAAGTAGACCCAACACCTTCTTCACTCTCTACCCAGATTTTACCACCTAACATTTCTACATAAGCTTTTGTAATGGATAAACCCAAACCAACACCTTCATAATCGCTTGATAATCGACTATCTGCCTGTACAAAGCGATCAAAAACACTCTCCAGCTTATCTTGGGGTATACCAATACCTTCGTCTTTCACGTAAAATGCAAGACAATCCTGATTTTTATTACAACCAATTTCTATACTTCCTTTTTTGCTGTACTTAATGGCATTTTTTGTTAAGTTGCTTAAAATAGTATATACTTTTTCGCTATCCGTAAAACAGGTCGTACTTTCTCCGGCAGGCAAATTAAAATGCAATCGGAGTCCTTTGCTTTCTGCTTCAGGCTTAAAAAAAGTCACAATTTGCTCCAATTGTTCTTGCATATCGGTTTCCGAATTCATCACCGATACCTGCCCGGCTTCAATAGTCGAAATATCAATTAAATCTCTTATTGTATTCAACATACGTGCACCACTTCTTTCAATAACCTCAATAAATTCTTGTTGCTGTTCGCCCGAAAGTTGTGGCTCTTTTAAAAGTTCGGTAAAACCTAAAATGCCATTCATAGGTGTACGGATTTCGTGACTCATATTGGCCAAAAAAGCAGATTTTAAGCGATCTGATTCTTGTGCTTTCTCCAAAGCCGCTTTCAAATCTTCGAGCGTTCTTTTACGCGCTATAGCTAAACTAATTTGCGGTGCAGCATATTCCAGTATTTTTAAATCCTCTTCATCAAGTCTTTTTTCTCCATCATAATTCTGGATAACTATGGCTCCAATAACATTATCATTAATAAAGAGTGGAACACCAATCCAGACGTCACTTGGCGGACCAAGCAGTTCAATTTCACCTGCTTGCTCAAGGCTTTTAAATCTTTCTTTATTGATAAGCTGCGATTTGCGCGTTCGAATAACCAAACCGGTCATTGTTTTTCCTACAGGAAACTCTGTAAGATCTGCATCCAGTGAATCTTTGATAAATGGTGCGGAAAACATTTGGGTTTCCTCCTGATACAATGCAATGTAAAAATTATTGGTTTGAATTACTTTTCCAAGTTCATCAAAAATATAATTTGAAAAATCGTGAAGACTTTCTGTAGCAAGCAATGCATTGGATATATTAATCAGGATTTCTTTTGTGCTTTCCAGTTTCTTATGTTCGCTTATATCTGTTGCAGTACCCACATAACCGATTAATTTCCCATCGGCATCCATTTCAGGGACCGCCTTCCCTATTACCCAAACAATAGAATCATCAGAACGAATAAAACGATATTCAGAGTACGAAACAGCTTCGTTATTTACGGATTGTTGCCAATTTTCATTCAGTGTTCTTCTATCGTCGGGATGAACTTTTTTTAGCCATCCATTACCTAAAGCCTCCTCAGCTGATATTCCGGAAATCTCGCACCAGGTTGGATTTACGTAGGTTGTTGAGCCTTTTGCATCGGTTCTAAAAATACCAACCGGCGATATTCTAGCTAAGGTTTGGTATTTTTGCTCAGAATTTCGCAAGGCTTGATCAATCAATTTTTTTTCAGTAATATCTTCTTTTACTGCAAGAAAGTGAGTAATTTTTCCCTTCTCATTTAAAATTGGTGAGATGGAAGCATTTTCCCAATAATTTTCCCCATTTTTCTTTCGGTTAAGAAATTCGCCTTTCCATTCCTTTCCTGAAGTAATTGTATCCCAAAGTGCTTTGTATTCTGCTTTGGTTTTTTCACCGGAACTAAATATTCTGGGGTTCTGCCCGAGCAATTCGTTAAGTGAATACCCACTAATTTCCAAGATTTTAGGATTACAATACTCTATATTCCCATTGGTATCTGTAATGACAATTGAAACAGGGCTTTGCTCTAAGCCCGAGATAATTTCAGTACTTTTTCCTCCGCATTTTTCCGATCGGTAATGTCTAAAACTGTGGTTAATTCAGCAGGATTATTACCTAATGCAATTAATTCAGTAGAATTTATTCCGATGCCAATTTCTCCCGATTTCTTTCTAAATTCAAATTCGAATGCATTTAAGAAGCCTTGTTTTTTAAATAAAGTTAAGGCACGTTTACGCTCCTCTTTATCGGCCCATAAACGTAAGGCTTTTGCAGATTGTCCAATGGTTTCATCTTTCGAATAACCCATCAATTCAACAAAAGCTTGATTCACCTCTAAAAATACTCCATCTTTATTCTGAAGCGTCATTGCCACCGGAGCCATATCAAAGGCTGTGTTAAATTTTTCTTCCGACGATTTAACAAGCTCCTCCGATTTTTTTCGATCGGTAATATCCCATAAATAGGAAATCGTCCCTTTTACCTCGCCTTTATCTTTAAAAATCTCTGTGACATCAATTTCGATATAAATTTCTGCTCCATCTTTGCGTAAGGCTTTTACTTCGTAGCGATTGGGCATTTTGTTGCCCAAAATTCGTTTTTTATGCAGCTCCGAAACGCGTTCAATTTCATCGGGATGCAAGAAAAATGCATGGCCTTTGCCTATCACCTCTTTTTCGGTATAGCCAAATAACTCAAGAAACTGCTTATTAACATAAACGATCTTGCCATCCACATCATCAATTCCAATGCCTACGTTTCCTTTTTCAACCAGATCCTTATATTGTCTCTCGCTTTCGATCAATTGTTTTTCCGCTTTTTTGCGGTCGGTAATATCATGAAAAGTGCCTACAATCTTTGGGAATTTACCAATAGGATCAAGATGAATATTGGCCGAAAGCGAGCATATTACTATAGAACCGTCTTTATTTATTAATTCGATTTCAAAATCATGAACACGTTCTTTATTTTTTAAGCGTTCTAAAATGGCAAAGCGACCGTTGCCTGATCTATAAAAATCATAAAGCGATAATCCCAATAAATCTTCTCTCTTGTATTGATTTTTACTTAGCAAATGAATGGAAGGACTAAGTTCTATAATCGTACCGTCCATTTTTGTTTCGAAATAAACATCCTGAATATTTTCAAAAATACTACGGTATTTTTGCTCATTTTTAATTACTTCTGTTTGAGCGTTTTTTAAAGCGGTGATATCCAACAGCGAAACAACAGAATGATTACTTTCAGGGATTAAACCTACACTAAGCTGTACAATACGTTTTTGCCCTTTTGCATCGATTAAATTTGCCTCAAATATTTTGTTTATTGCCTTGGGATTTTCAAGCCTATTGATGCTGTATTCTTTAAGTCCCTGGAGACTTTCCGGAGCAACATATTGCGTCCAGCGAGTACCTGTCAGTTGTTTTGGAGAATATCCTGTAATTCCAAAGCATTTATCATTAACCAGTATAATATTGGCTTTATCGTCGACAATCATAGTTGCATTGCCCGTATGATCGAAAATGCTGCGGTATTTTTCCTCACTCAATTTGAGCTGTTCTTTCGATTCTATTCTACTTAAAGCCATCGAAATTTGATGGAGGATAGATTCTACCAAAGACCTCTTTTTAAATTGATTTCCTTTTTTAAATCCAAAACTTACACCTCCATAAAATTTTTTATCCCAAATAAATCCAATGGAAAACAGGTCTTTAAGGCCCAATAATTTTTCGAGTCCAAAACAAACGGCTCTTGATAAAGTGTGTTCTGTTAATTCATAAAGCCCCTGCTCCAGTTTATAGATATTTTTCCGCTCATTCAAACTTAAACGCGTTACCCAATCATGGGTTGATATTTGCTTCCCCTTAAAATCTTTTCCTAAAAACGATACGATCTGCTTTGCAAAAGAATCGATTCCAAATATTTCTTCGGCATAAGTCATTTGTGTTTCCTTGTCATATCCAACTATCATAAAATAGTCGGCTCCCGACAAAGGATAAATGAATTTCTCTATATAATGATAAATAGCCTCTTTGCTATCCATTTCTAACAAAACAGAGGTGGCTTGAGAAAGCTGCCTTAATTCATTTACTTTCTCCTGTATTTCTGCTTTTCCCTGACTCAGGATTTCGCTGTTAACTTGTTTCAGCTCTGAGGTTTGTTTAAGTAATTGATTGCGCATATTACTCATTTTCAGATGTGTAGAAACACGGGCCAAAACCTGTTCAGCAATAAAAGGTTTGGTTATATAATCTACACCTCCCACAGCAAAACCTGTTAAAATATCTTCTGTATTTGTTAATGCACTTATAAAAATAATGGGAATGGCTTCAGTTAAAGAATCGTTTTTTAATCTGGAACAAACTTCGAAACCGTCGATATCGGGCAATACAATATCGAGTAAAATTAAGTCGGGACTCTGCTTAGCCACAAAATCAAGGGCTTCTTGACCAGTTTCTACGCTATATATTTCGTATCCTTGCTTTTTTAACAATTGAGAAAGTATCCGAAGATTTTCTAACATATCTTCGACAATTAAAACAATTCCCATCTTACTATTGATTTTCATCTGTTTGTATTTTTAAGACTTGGCCAGCGGAAACATTCCTAACAAGTAGTTCATGAATTTGTTCTATATAATTTGATTCTTCTTTTGTATTGAATATTATTTTATATCACATTTTATCAAATAGCTTATTATCATATCATTAGCTGCTGTTATGACAATCATTTAATTCTTATTGACTATAAAGGTAATGTAAAAAAGAATGTAGTTCCTCTATTTTCTTCACTTTCTGCCCATATTTTTCCACCACTTTTTTCGATAAACTCTTTGCATAAAATAAGTCCAAGTCCAGAACTGGGTTCTCCATCAATTCCTTTTCTGCTTGTTTGCATATCGATTCTAAATAAATTGGAGAGTAGTTTTGCATGCATTCCAATACCGGAATCTTGAATAAACACTTCTACCTCGTTTTCTTTTCGTTGGGCATCGATTACAATTTTTCCGGAATGTGGTGTAAATTTGAGTGCATTCGAAATCAAATTCCTTAATACCGTTTGCAAAACATTCTGGTCGACAAAAACAGAAATTGAATCATCTACCTTATTCTCTATTCGGATATTCTTCTGCTTTATCGTATCTTCAAACTGATTAAGTGTTTCATTTACAAGTATATTTAAACGCAGAAACTCGGGTTCAATAGCCATTAAACCTTGCTTGGATTTAGCCCACTTCAGTAAATTTTCGAGTAGTGCAAAGAGTTTAGCCGCTGAAGTTTTCATGCCGGAGGTCATTTTTTTTAAATCTTCAGCAGATAGCTTTTCCAATTCTTCCTCCATAATTTGAGTAAGCCCGAGAAAATTATTAAACGGACTTCGCAAATCGTGCGCTATTATGGAGAAAAACCTGTCTTTTTCGGCGTTTATTTTAATAAGCTCTTCTTCCGCTTTTTTACTTGATTCTATTTCCTGATTTAGGCTTGAAATGAGTTGCCTAACTTTAGCCGCCATTTCTCGAAAACTCTTTGCCAATGCACCAATTTCATCATTCGACCGAATAGGAATAGAACAATCGTAATCGCCAAGGGCAATTTTTGTAGACGCTTTTTGTAATTGAATTAAGGGTTTAGTTACGGAGCGAATAAAGAAATACGAAATTAGTATCCCCAGCAGAAATAGAAATACGCTGATGATAAATGAAGTTCTACTGCTTTTTTTTATCATTTGATAATAGCCGTCCAAGGAACCGACTACCGTTATATTACCGTAATTAAAATCGTTGTAGATTATCGGGACTTTTACAAAATAATAGGTTTGGCTATCATATTTAAAAACACTTTCCTTTGCTTCTAAAAATGGCTTAATATCTTCTATATGTTCAGGATTATAGACTGCAAAAATTTCATCGCTTTTATTTTGAGCGACAAGCAATACGATATTACTGTCTTTTTTAGCAATTTCAATGGCTTCCTGAATAAGGTTTGAATTCTCCAAATTTAGACCGGCTGCCACTCCAAAAGCGATTAATTGCGCCTTATCGGCGTATTTTGTTTCTACATCATGTTTTAAATGCTCTTTTTTTAAAACCGGATAATACGTAAAAATTAAAATGCTGAATAAGAGTAGGGTAATAAAAAATCCGCTAAGCAATTTAAAGCGAAGCGACAAATTAGACGCTATTAATACAATACGCTGAATAACAGTTATTTATAACGGTTTGATTTATTTAATAATTGTTCTAAGATATAAAAAATAGTCAAAAATTCAAAATGCGCTTCAAGGTGGAATCTTACAAATTTAAGCTATTTATTTCCAAATGGAAATAAATTTAGGCATCGAATTCTACGAGAATTCGTAAACGCTAGTTATTAATAAGTAAGTGTAGACTAAGGCTTCAGCGAAGTCGAAATACCTGTATTGAGCGAAGTCGAAAATAAGCTTGGTTGAGGCGGGCTCGTTTTTCTACGAATGTAAAAAATAAAAAAAAGATAAGGTTTAATATCCTTTCCGAATCACATACATTGAGAGCTTTGCAGGGCGATAGATTTTGAGTCAAATTGAGGCAAAATCAGATGAAAAACCACAGTTTACTTCCGTAAATGAGGATTTTGAAGAAGATTTTAACGAAGAGTTGGATCA
>JAFGHU010000192.1 GCA_016929955.1 Bacteroidales bacterium
ATCCATAACAGAATCAGTAAGAGGGTTCCAATAGAACCGTATAGAGCATTGTAAGTGGCTAAATTATTTGCATAAAAGTTGAACCCTACGTTGGTTAGCATCATAACAAAGGTAGTGGAACTTGATCCAGCCGAAAAGAATTTAAATGGTCGTTTTTTCGCCGGAGCAAAGTAATAAATAAGCGAAATCCCGAAATATGTTAATGCAATTAGCACAATCCATCGAAGCGAGTCCAATAAAAAGTATACAAATTTATCCTGTATAAGGCCTTCACTTCTTATATATTGTAATAAAGCAGAACCAACTGTAATAAATGTAATTGCAAGAACCAACATTAAAGCCAGAACCACAACCAACACAAAGGCAACCCAACGCTGAGCCAAAATGCCCCGCGTTTCCATGCTGTGATAGGAAGCATTAAAGGCTTCTATCATTGAATTTATTCCATTGGTAGAAAAAAACAACGCTAAAACAAATCCAATTGAAAGCCAACTACTATGAGGTCGCATTATAATGTCGAGAAAAGTAAATTTAACCGATTCCCAAGCTGATTGCGGAATAATATTCCTTATCAGACTCAGGAGAGTCTCCTGAAAATTATTTATTGGAATAAATGGAATTAAAGTAAAAAGAAAAATCAGCGTAGGAAAAATAGCAACAAAAAGATTAAAACTTATGGCCGATGACCTGGTTGTTATCGCCCCATTCACAATCCCTTTGTAAAAAAAAGTAAAAACACGCGCCATGGGCATCTCGTCAAACCCAGGCAATGTAACACTGTGAACGAAGCGATATGCTTTTAAATAAAGTTTTTTTAAGCTCGCTTTCATCTTTTTTAGATTAAACCGCTTTTAAACTTAAATCCAAACTCATAATCTGATGAGTCAATGCCCCCACAGAAACAAAATCAACTCCGGTTTCGGCATAGCTTCGAATGGTTTCCAGGGTAATTCCTCCGGAAGCTTCTGTTTCGTATCTTCCATTGATAAGCTGAACAGCTTCACGCATAGACTCCACACTAAAATTATCAAGCATAATTCGATGGATTCCGCCCTTTATCAATACACGATTTAATTCTTCCATATTCCGAACCTCAATTTCGATACGAAGATTCAGGTTGTTTTTTAGTAGATAAGCCTTGCATGCATCAATGGCCTTTTCAATTCCACCGGCAAAATCAACATGATTATCTTTAATCATAATCATATCGTATAAACCCATTCGGTGATTTTCTCCTCCACCGAGTTTAACTGCTCTTTTCTCCAACTCGCGAAGCAGCGGTGTTGTTTTCCTTGTATCAAGCAAACGAGTGGAAAGACCCTTTAGCTTTTCTGCGTATATGGATGTTGTGGTGGCTATTCCGCTCATTCGTTGCATAAAATTCAATGCCAGACGCTCAGCACTTAGAATTGAAATGGACAGGCCTTCAACTTCAAAAACAATGTCACCAACATTTACTTTAGATCCATCCTCAATTTTCTGAATAAATTTAAGTCCATTGTCAACAGCATCAAAAACACGTTTGGCAATTTCAATTCCTGCAATTATGCCATTCTGTTTTACTACTAGCTGAGCCTTGCCTCTGCTTTGTCCGGAAATTGTTGCTAAAGAAGTATGGTCTCCTTCCCGAATATCTTCATAAAGCGCTTGCTTAATAATTTCGTCAATTGTCATTAAATTTCTTCTTCTATTTGCAATTGTATAATCTTTGCACTGCCTCCTATTTCTTTAAACAAAACATATACCCGAAAAGATTCTTTATCGGATAAATACAAACCTATTGCGTAAACCGTTCCATCATTCGAAGAACCCTGATGTTTTATTTGAAACGATTTAGGAGTGTTTTTTTCAAAGAAACCCTTCAGAACTCCTTTGGCTTGAGTTTTGCTAAAAATACCATCCGTATCACGTACTGTTAAATCAACCGTATCGGAAAACAAATCGGATAGTCGCGAATAATTACCAGCAGCAACGGCTGCTTTCATTTCTGTAAAAGCCTTGTCAAAAGTCTGTGCACTTAAGGGCATTATAAATACACTTAAAACTAAAAGCACTAGAATTTTTCTCTTTTTCATATGATTCTTTTTTAATTCTAAGACCATTAAAACTCACAAAACACATATTTTCAGGCAACGGCCATCTCTATTATGTGACTAAATGGGTTAGAATAATTTACATTTCCTCATGTTTGTTTTATCATTACATTTCTAAAACGCAAATCTTTTATTTTAGATATCCGCTATGAATTGCGGGATTTATGCAAAAATATCAAATTTTCGACACGAATCCAAAAGTACCAACGCATTCCTTTTTGCGAACTAAAATTATGTCATTCTTTAAAATGTCAAAGATTTGTACTTTTGCTAAACAAAAAACGTACCATGGATATCAAATTAATCCTTCTGGGCAAAACAGAGGAATCTTATTTACAGGAAGGAATCTTAAAATACAGCAAAAGGCTTAAACATTATATTTCCTTTTCTGAATTGGTTATTCCAGCGTTAAAAAATACCAAAACACTAAGCATTCAGGAAATCAAACAAAAAGAGGGCGAATTGCTTTTAGCGAAACTAAAACCCACAGATACGCTTGTTTTATTGGATGAAAATGGGACTATGTTTTCGTCGATGGAATTTTCCGATTTCCTTCAGAAGCAGATGAATCAGAGTGTCCGAAGTCTGGTTTTTGTGGTTGGGGGACCTTATGGTTTTTCACAAGATGCATACCAACGTGCAAATCACAAGCTTTCCCTTTCCAAAATGACCTTTTCACATCAAATGATCCGACTGTTGTTTATAGAGCAAATTTACCGGGCATTCACAATTTTAAATAACGAGCCTTATCATCATGAATAAAATTAAACTGAATAGAGTCCATGCGTTTCTCAATATTTATTTTATCCCTATCTTTGACACCTAAAATTTAAACATGCAGCACTCCATTCGGATATTTCTATTACTGCTTTCTTTAACACTTTCAATCTCTGTCTTGGCGCAACAAAAACTAACCGGGGGAGTGAGAGGTACAGCTGCGAATTCAGATTCAGAGGGAGATCTTTCTGGGGAAAACACAAAACAAAACGACTCCTTATTAAATGTTGGGAATCCTAAAAACGTAAAAATCTATTCCTTTTATTCAAAATATATTGGATACAAACAAATGGCTACCGTTGATACGACCTTACATAATATCGAATTTTACAACCCGGCCAAGCAAACCCAAACTTTTTCGCAAGACCTGGGAATTATAGGATCAGCAAGCACACCTTTGATTCTTCAGTTCGACCCTCAGGTCACTTTTGATCTTGGCATTCACGTATTCGACTTATACATTCGCCATATACAGGATGTTGAAATAATTGAAACCCCTACTCCATTTACTCAATTATCCTATGTAATGGGAGCGAAAAAGGAAAATGTTCTTCGGGTTCAACATGCTCAAAGTTTCTTGGATAAACAAATAAAGGCTGGGATTGATTTTAAGCTATTCAATGCAATAGGCTATTATACGCGCCAGAAAACAGATGTGAAAAATTTTAGTGCAAACCTGTCATACAAAACCAAAGACAATCGTTATTCAATTGAGGGAGTCTATTTCCACAACAAACTAATCCTACGCGAAAATGGGGGCATTGTTTATGATTCACTCTATGAGCAAAACATTCAGCAAAACAGACAATTATTCAGCGTCCAATTAGCACAGGCTGAAAACGATGTCAAGTACTCAGGAATTGGGATCCAACAAAATTTTTACATCGCCAGGGCAGAACCAGATTACTCGGCAATTCCAGACACCAATGTGCTTGATTTGGAAGGCTATAAAGTTTATCATTATAAAAAACCTTACTTCGATCCAATTACTCCCCTGGGTCGGGTATCGCATACCTTTTTATATAGCAGAGAAATTTATAACTATATTGATAGTGATGGAAGTTCAGCCTTTTACAAAGGAATTCCCAGCTTTCCTATGGACCTGACAGAAACTTCCGATAGCATTTCGCATCAAAGAATTGAGAATACTTTTTTGTACAGCAATTCGAATTATAAAGACAATATAGAGAACCCTAAATTCCTGAAATTTTCGTTTGGGGCAGGACTCATTTCGAATCGATACAGTCAGGATAGCTTTAAATATGCTGTTCGAACATCAACACTGACTGAAATAGCTCCTCAGGCAAAATTGCAACTGTTTATAACCAGTCGCTATAGCCTGATGGCATCCGGGGTCTATTCTTATCGAAGTGACAACACATCAGCATATGCATTGAACGGAAATCTGAATCTTCAGATTGGAAAGAATACAATTGATTTGGCGGTCCAGTCCAAATCAACACAGCCATATTGGATCTACGAACATTACTATGGCGACTATTTTCAGTGGGAGAATAGTTTTAAAAACCAAAAATTTCAGGAAATAAGCTTTCTGTATTCTCTAAAACAAACCCAGATTAAAGCAAAAACCGGGCTGATTCATGATTATCTTTTTTTCGATCAGAACATAAGCCCTCAGCAATATAGCTCTGCGCTCTCTTATATTAATGTTAGTCTATTCCAGAAAATACGGTTGGGACATTTTGGGCTTGATTTAAACCTTATATATCAAGGAGTTAGTGACAACACTATTTTAAGAGTACCCAAATTCTATTCCAATACACAGGTCTTTTACACAAATACTCTTTTTAAAAATGTATTAGACATGGAAATTGGTTTTAATATCCGATATTTTAGTAACTATTATGCCAATGCATATATGCCTGCTTTACGAACATTTTATTTTCAAAACGAAAAAGAATATGGGAATTACCCATATATAGATATTTACGTGAATGCCAAAATTAAACGCGCTCGTATTTTCTTTAAATATGAACAGTTAAATTCAGGTTTTATGCCTCAATATTATTTTGCCAGCCCACACTATCCAAATCCCGATGCGAATATAAAATTTGGTGTTATATGGCAATTATTTAATTAATCCTATCGATTATAAATACGGCCTAAATACTGATTTATAAGAGCTTAAATTCCACTTTAATTTAACATTAAGATTATTTTAAATTATTTATCAGAAAAGGCTTTTTTCTATCAAAATACTTTCTACTTTTGCACTCGCTTTTGACGGGGATAACATCTCTGAACAGAGCAAAAAAGTCCATTGAGAATATTTTTTTATAAATGTTTAAACTTTTTTTAAAAAAGGTTTGCAGGAAGGAAAAATTATTTATCTTTGCAGCCCCTTACGAAGGGAAAAA
>JAFGHU010000193.1 GCA_016929955.1 Bacteroidales bacterium
AAGCGAAACGGATGAGCCTAATAATGAATTTTTCGAACTTGATTTTATTTACGCTATAATTTTCGTTTTTAGGATATTAATTTCTATCACATTTACAAACATTAATTCTCGATGCCTAAAAATTTTGGTTAAATTTACCCCTTGGCTTTATTTTTTTCGATCAAATTTTACGAAAAATAAATTATTGCATTCATCATTTTAAGCCCAGATTAAATATTATTTTTGCACTTATGGATCAAAAAAACTCGGGTAAAAACACATTGATAAAAAAAGGGAACAACACATCCGGAAATTTGATGGTTGGTTCCGGTAAAATTCCACCTCAGGCACTTGATTTTGAGGAAGCCGTATTGGGCGCCCTGATGTTGGAAAAGAATGCACTAACCGCAGTTATCGATATTTTAGAACCCGAAGTTTTTTATAAACAGGCTCATCAGAAAATATTTAAAGCCATCCAAAACCTGTTTGCCAGTACAGAGCCAATTGATATTCTTACGGTTTCCAACCGATTAAAATCAGATGGCGAATTGGAAGAGGTGGGCGGTGCTTATTATATTACCCAATTAACCAATCGTGTTGCTTCTTCTGCCAATATCGAATTTCACGCGCGTATTCTATTACAAAAATATGTCCAACGTGAACTGATTCGCGTTTCTTCAGAAACCATAAAAGATGCTTTTGAAGACAGTACCGATGTGTTTGAATTGCTCGATCAGGCCGAACAGCAATTGTTTGATATTAGCGAAAATAACTTCCGTCGGGAATCGTACGATATGCAAAGTTTGGTGCGTGAATCGATTGCAGAAATCGAAGCCGCCAAAAATTCAGAAGGGAGTTTGCGAGGTGTTCCCTCGGGTTTCACCGATTTAGATCGATTAACAGCTGGTTGGCAAAAATCTGATTTAGTGGTTATTGCAGCTCGCCCGGGTATGGGAAAAACGGCTTTTGCACTTACCTTATCAGCCAATGCCGCGATGGCTAAGAAACCTGTGGCCATTTTCTCCTTAGAGATGTCGGCAGTACAGCTAACCACGCGTTTAATTTCGGCCGAAGCTGAAATTACTTCCAATAAATTAAAACGAGGTGATTTGGCTGAACATGAATGGGAACAACTGAATACGCGTGTAAAATCGCTGGTAGAAGCTCCCATTTATATCGACGATACACCGGCACTTTCTATATTTGAATTACGTGCTAAATGTCGACGCTTAAAAGAGCAACACGATATTGAGCTTATTGTAGTAGATTATATTCAATTGATGCGCGCCGGCGATGGAATGGGAAATCGTGAACAGGAAATTAGTACAATTTCGCGATCTTTAAAAGCCTTGGCCAAAGAATTAAATGTGCCCGTTTTGGTGCTTTCGCAGTTGAACAGATCGGTTGAAACGCGTGGGGGTTCAAAGAAACCTCAGCTCTCCGACTTACGTGAATCGGGAGCCATTGAGCAAGATGCTGATATGGTTATCTTTATTTATCGCCCTGAATATTACGATATTACAGAAGATGAGCAAGGAGGTGATATGACCGGTAAAGCAGAAATTATCATAGCCAAACACCGAAATGGATCCTTGGATTCGGTGAATCTGCGTTTTATCGGACAGTTTACCAAATTTGCGGATGATGTTCCTTTCGATTTATCAGGAAGCTCATTTTCCAGCCTAGCACCTTCCAATGAATTTGTCGATGAACAAACACCCGTAACAATGACTCGTCAGTCGCGAATGAATGATGATGAAGAGGCGGATATTCCGTATTAATCTAAATTCCCATTTTTCGATTCTATACGGTGGATAATAGAAGCAATGGTAGAGTCGCCTGTAACATTAACCATTGTACGTATCATATCTAAAGGCCGGTCGACGGCAAAAATCAGCGCTATACCTTCGGTTGGAACACCAATAGCCGTTAATACAATAACCAGCATTACAATACCGGCTCCGGGAACGGCTGCCGATCCTATGGAGGCTAAAGTGGCTGTTAAAACAATGGTTAGTTGCTGACCCAGATTTAAATCCATACCAAAAGCAGAGGCTATAAAAACAGCAGCTACCGCCTGATAAAGGCTGGTTCCATCCATATTGATGGTGGCACCTATAGGCAATACAAAACTGGAAACTTCATTCGAAATATTCAGGTTTTTTTCGCAACATTCCATGGTAACAGGTAAAGTGGCAGCGCTCGAACTCGTCGAGAAAGCAAGCATTTGTGCGGGTGCAATGCCCTTGTAAAATTCACGGTATCTGATTTTGGTGAATAACCTTAAAAATAAAGGATATATAACAAAAATCATTAAAAATAAACCAAGAATAACGGTAAAAGCATAAAGACCTAATGAAGTAAATAAAGCTGAATCCCCTTTCATTTCTACGATTATAGCACCCAACAATGAGAAAACGCCAATAGGTGCAAACTCCATAATAATATCTATCATTTTAAGAATTACGGAATTCATGCTTACAAAAAACTTAGTCACCGGTTCGGTAGTCGATTCTGGAAGTAAAATAATCGAAATCCCTAAAAATATCGCAAAGAAGATGACTTGCAACATGTTTTTATTTTCCGACATCGCATTGGTTAAGTTTTCCGGAACCATATCAACCAAAAATTGCATGGGCGATTCTTCTTTTACACTTGCTGCATCTTGCTGTTTCTTTGTAATTTCAGATCCGTAACGCTCTTCTAAAACTTTTTGCTCTTCTTGTGGAAAAGAAGCCCCGGGGTCAATAATATTCACTAAAGCCAAGCCTAAACTTACGGCAATAACCGTGGTAAGAATATACATGCTCAGCGTTTTTAATCCCATTCTTGAAAGTTTGGAAATATCTTTGAGGTTAGCAATGCCACTCACTAAGGAGAATAAAATCAATGGAACAGCTATAAGTTTTAATAAATTGATAAAAATAGTTCCAAAGGGTTTAATCCAATCGCTTGTAAAACCTTCCATATCGAAGTTTACGGTAATTAAACCATAAGCGATACCAAGCGACATTCCAATTAAAATTTTCCAGTGTAAGGCCAGTTTCTTTTTTTTCATTGTAGTTAATTATTGGTGGCTCAAAGTTAATGGCTTTATTTTATTTTCAAAATGAATTAAGCATACTTAAACGCTACTATGCAGAATAAATTACATCGCCATACGATAAAATAGTATCCTAAAAAGCATGTAAACAGAAAGGTATTCTAGCATAATTCACGCAGTTAACATCAATTGTCTAATTTAAGCAAACAGGATGCATAGATCGTGCACTACCGCAGCATTTATAAACAACAGCGTCCGGAGCATAAACTACGCCACGAAGCATACAAACGACACCGCGGAACACATAAACAACACCACGGAACACATAAACGACACCACGGAACACATAAACGACACCACGGAACCTATAAATGCCTTGAAAGAAAACAAATCGAAATTCTTGAAAGCGGAATAAAGGAAAGCTTTTGTTTCAATCGGGTATTTTTTGACGCTAAACGTAATCAACTTTCAAGTACTTATGCCCATGATCGCAAAAAGGTCATTTTCTACAACGAGGATATTACATTTAAAATATTAAGCTTTTAGGAAGAAAACCCAGATCGTATATCCAAAAAAGGGGAAGCATAAAAAGTTTTTATCACTCCATAAACCCAAACGAGTCAAAAATAGATTTAAACATGTCTCTATTTTCTGTCTGATTGCTGTAAGGTAAAACTGCTGAACTTTCTTTCCAATATATTTTATCGTTTCCTTTTAAGTAATTGTTTATCGTTTCTGCTTTCCCTTTTTCATCCTCATCTTGAATAAGAATGATCTCACAACTAGCTTTTCTAACAGATTTCCATGTATTTAAGGGAAAGCCCGTAAAGTAGGCATAGGGTAAATACCAAAAGCGTTTTTTGATTGTTTGGCTGTAAGAATAATCCGGATTTTCAAGAATTAATGCCCGTGGCTGATGTTTGGATGCCAGCTGAGCAGCCACCGGACAACCAATTCCCTGTCCGGCAATAACGATTTGTTGCTCCTGAAATTGCGATTTGGCAAAACCATACCAATACTGTGCATCCGAATAAAGTTCGTTCTCTGTTTTTGGTTTTCCTGAACTTAAGGCTGTGCCGCGATAAGCAGTAATCAAAACATCAAAACCCGAATTAAAATACAGATTCTTTTCAATTTCCATATCCCGAAAATCAACATCCGAATCGGGAAAAAGAAGAACTAAGGCTTTTGCATTTTGATGTTTAAACCACAACCCATGTAAGTTTATATCTTTATTGATTGGCAAGTTAAGTTCTTGAAAATCGGTATCAAAAGAATAAGGTATTTCCTCAGAAAATGCAGGTGTGTGAAATAGAAATCGGCCTTCGTTTTTGAAAAATTGTTGAACCAACAAAACATAAAGCGCTCCTACGGCGAAAAGGATAGTATAGAATTTTCTGGTCTGAAACATCTTTTTTGGACAAAGATAGAAAGATAAAAAGGAGAGCTTCTTTATTTGTGAATAAAATGCCAGCCAAAGCGTAGCGTAATAAATCATTTCGATATGCGTATCTTATGTTTAGATTAGCATTCAAAAAATAAAATCTTAATTTTGCAGCCGATAAAAATAGGCAATGCAAAATTTCTGGAACGACCTTAAAAACCCAAGTTTTCTATTGGCTCCTATGGAGGATGTTACGGATACAGCCTTTCGCGAAATTGTATTGCATTTGAGTAATCCCCAATATTTGCAAGTGCTTTACACCGAATTTACAAATACAGACGGGCTCTGTCATCCTATTGGAAGAGATAAAGTGAAGAGTCGTTTACAAGTAAATCCTTCGGAACGAAAACTTTTAAAGGAAAAAGGAGTGAAATTAGTAGCTCAAATATGGGGCAATAATCCTGAAAAATTTTACGAAGCCACCAAATACATCGATGAAAATTATGATTTTGATGGTATCGACATCAATATGGGCTGTCCGGTTAAAAAAGTAGTGAAACAAGGCTCCTGTTCGGCACTCATTAAATTCCCCGATTTGGCCGGAGAAATTATTCAGGCAACTAAAGAAGCAACCCAATTGCCCGTAAGTGTTAAAACGCGTACCGGATTTACACAGCATATTACCAAAGCATGGATCGGTTTTTTGTTGACACAAAAGCCAGCCGCTATAATTTTGCATACACGAACGCAAAAAATGCAAACAGATTTCCCTGCTGAATGGGAAGAGATGACCAAGGCTCTGGAAGCTCGCGATGAATCAGACTCAACAATTCCGCTCATTGGGAATGGTGATGTTTTTTCCGTAAAAGAGGCGCTGGATTTGCAGAAAAAATATCCCATCGATGGCTTTATGATTGGGCGCGGTATTTTTCAAAATCCCTGGTTTTTTAATCCCGATTTTACTCCTACAATTAAAGACAAACTGGATACACTAATTGAACACAGTCGCTTGTATGTTCAAACCTGGGGACCGGAACGGAATTTTCAAGTCTTAAAACGATTCTTTAAAATCTATATCAACGATTTTAACGGAGCGGCCGCCTTAAGAGCTGAACTTATGGACACTAACGAATTGATAGAAGTGGAAAACGTAATTGATTCGTTTAAGAAAACACATCGTATTTAGAATTGTTCCAAATAAATTTTATATTTGTCTTTTTAAATAAGAAGATGAAAACAAATAGACGAGACTTTTTAAAGAAATCGGGATTGGCTTTGGGGGCAACGGCTATGGTTGGTGCAACAGGACTAGTTCCTAACTCCCGCTCCGTTTTTGATGCCTCAAACTTAAACAGTGATGAACAAGTAGAATTATTGACCCGCTTTGAAAATTGGGTGAATAATTATATCGAAGTCATTAAGGAGGAAAATCAAGAAAACCGCGAATTTAAAAACAATAAGGCTTTAACTGAACTTCCTGATGAATTGGCGCAATGGATGCCCGAGCTTAAAAACCATTTAAGCGACAAAGCATTTGCTACAGAATATTTAAAAGTATCTGATCGATTGACACAAGTTATCGATTCCAGATTTTAAGGATAAACCCAATAAATAATTCAAGTTTCCTCGTTTTCTTTTGTTCAACGTTGCATAAACCTTGAGCCTTTTGTGGTATAAAAATAGTAAGCACAAAGGAATAAAAGGTTGATACAAAAGATACTCCAGAGTGAAATGATCAAAAACAACACAAACAGTTTTTGATTTAATCCATCTTTAATTATAATCCAGTCGTGTTTTTTCGTCGGCCAATGTAGGCTTGATGTTTTCTTGCCATTCTTTAGTATTCCAGGTATTTAACACTTCATGAGTAGTCATGTATTTTTCAGGGATTGGATGCGTGCCAACAACCACTTTTATGCCGTATTTTTCAGGAATAAACTTTTTGAAATGCTCCAAATAAGGACAAGGAGGATACCCAACAACTAATCCGGTAGCTAAATGGATAACTTCTGCGCCATTTTTTTTCATTTCTTCGGGAGCATATTCAATATTACCTCCGGGGCATCCACCGCAAGTGGTATAACCAACCAATTCTACTTCTTCATTTTTGGCGTAAACAGAAAATGCGCCTTCTCTTTTTTGTAGAGATTTAAAGCACTTTCCGCCGGCGCAGGTTTTGTAGCGGTCGCAAATTATGATTCCAAGTTTTGTCTTTTTCATCTGATTATAATTTTATGTTTGTGTTCATTTACAAATTTAGTGCTAATTCATAAGCTTCGTGTATAGCTTCTTGGGCTTTTCCAACTTGTTTGGCATCGCCCACAGTATACACGGGTGCCTTTATAGTGTCTTTAAAAGGAATATAGCTCTTCATTCCTGCCGTTATTATGATTTTCTGAATACCATCAAACATCAATTCGCCCTCATCGTGCTTAAGCAATACTTTATCCTCTTCAATTTTTACCACTTGATGTTTTAAATAGATGGCCACTTTATTTTCTTGAAGTCGTTTTAAAGTCATTGTTTTTTCAATCATTTCCATCCCTCGCGCTATTTCGTCGAGCATCTCCACAACAATAATTTGATTATTTCCATCAACTAATTTCGAGGCGACTTCCAGACCAATCAGTCCTCCACCTACAACAAGTACTTTTTCGTTTTTGGGTAATTGATCATCGTTTAAAAATTCGGT
Source organism: Bacteroidales bacterium (assembly GCA_016929955.1). Taxonomy (GTDB): domain Bacteria; phylum Bacteroidota; class Bacteroidia; order Bacteroidales; family UBA12170; genus UBA12170. The sequence continues at coordinate 7,099 of JAFGHU010000193.1, forward strand.
CCAATAGTATTTTTTTAAACCTGAAATTGGCGGAGTTGCAGGAATAGCTCCTGTTGCTAAAATAACGGCATCGTAATTTTTTTGATTTATTTTTTCAGCAGTAGCTTCTTCAATTATCAAGTTAACGCCTTGGGCGATTAATTCGTTCTTATAATAATCTACAATTTCTTTTAAGCTTTCTTTTTTGGGAGGAAGATAAGCGAGGTTAAACTGTCCGCCGGGCTGCTCTTTTTCGTATAAATCAACATCATATCCGCGTTCTTTTAAGGTAATGGCAGCCTGCATTCCGGCTAATCCGGCACCTACAATAGCAAAGATTTTTTCCTGTTCCGCTTTTTGTGGTTTTTGATATCCTGTATTAACCAATGGATTCACCACACAACCTAATCCTTTCCCTTGTTTAACACCGCCTAAACAGCCTTCGGAGCATGCCAAACAAGGTCTGATCTGGCCTTCTGTCTGTTTAAGGTATTTGCCTACAAAATCCTGATCGGCAACCAACGCTCTGCCTAGCGCTAAATAATCGGCCTTGTATTTTTCCTTTAATAAATCTACATCTTTGCTTGAATTTATTCGGCCAACAAAAATTACAGGCACTTTTACTTGCTCTTTAATTTTAGCAGCAAACTCCCAAGTTTTACCCTTTGGGATAAACATATGTTGAAAAAACCAAGGCGGCGTTGAACACGCTGATCCTGCCGTAACGTGAATGGCTTCAATGCCTTCTTTTTCCAGCTTTTGTGCAAAAGAAATCATTTCTGGAAGATGAAAGCCGTTTGGGATCATTTCGTCGCCACTAATTCTCGCCAAGATAGGGAGATTCGTTTTTGCTTTAACGGCACGAAGAAGCTCCAATGGATAGCGCATTCGGTTTTCGAAAGATCCACCATATTCATCGTTTCTATCGTTGGTTTCGGGCGATAAAAATTGAGCCATTAAATAACCGTGTCCAAATTGAATTTCAATAAAATCAAAACCGGCTTTTTGTGCGCGTTCTGCTGATTGAATGTGCATCTGAATTACTTTATCCATCATTTCCCTATCCATACGTTTAGGTTTTGCTCCGCCATTTGGACACGCTTTATCGGTTGATGACCAAAAATAATTGCCCGGAATTTTTGGATTGGCCATACGCCCCGGATGATTGAGATGGGCGATGACTTTTGTGTCGGTTTTATGAATTTGACGGATTAGTTCCTGATAGCCTGTAATTTTATCGTCAGAATCGATGCCCAATTGTGTAGGCAATTCGCGTAATCCGGCATCCATATACAAAGGTTCTAATGCAATAGCACCAAGATAGGGCGATCGTTGGGTATAAAAATCGATATGTTTTGGCGTAATATTTCCTTTTCCATCGCTATAGCCCAATTTAATGGGCGCCATAATAAATTGATTTTTAAGATTTAACATAAGTCGTTTGGTTTTAAGGTTTTAAACATTGATTCCTTTCAATACGATGTCGTTTTCTTTCACTTTTAAATCCTGTGCTATCACATGGCATTTTGCTTTAAGCATAAAAAACAGCGGTCTTTTTTCATCAGATAATCCTTCATAATTGCCTTGTCCCTTACTGATGACTAAATCGGCGGATTTAAATAGCTGATTAAATTTAGCGTTGCAAGTTGTTAATATGGTTCCGGGGGCGTGACTACCTGAAGAAATAATTTCTGCAACTTCATCCAATCCACTTTCCAAGGCATCTTCAAATACAACGTCGTTGATAACCGGAACTTCGCGTACGGCATAATAGGTCTTTTTGCTCATTTCTTCGATGAGTATGCGATCGAAAACAGATTCTCCGGCATTGTCTCCAATATATAAAATGGTATTTGCCTTTTTTAATTGATTTTCAAATGTTTCAAAATCGAAATAAGCAAATTCCTGAGCCAAAATGCGATTTAAATCTTCTTTTAGATCGAATTTTTTGCTCATTCCAAAGTCGATAATATTTCCTGCGATAGCCATACGAATAGCAGTTATCAACCTGTTGTCCGATTTTTTTAGGATTGTTTTTAAATCCGGAATCATTGCTTTAGCCTCGGCTATACTTTTTGCTTTTATTTCTTTGTAAGGGTCGTCAATACCGGTTATTTCTCGAGTTTTAGCATAAATCACTTCGCCTACTTCAGCAGGTGTTTTCTCCATAGAAAGCTGTTTTATTAGATCGCCGGTATCGTCGAGCAGCTTTTTAATTTTGAATTCATCATCGGTAGCTAGTCTCCCTGCACGTAGCGTTTGTTGCATAAAACAAGGGATACAGTCGAGGTAAGTCTTCATAAGCTAAATTTCGTCTTCTTTTATTTCGAAAATATTTCCACTAAAGTCTTTAACAAAAAGAATATCGTGATTTTCTCTTGGAATGCGAATGATTTCAACATGTTGGTTTTGCGCTTTTTTTATAAATGCTTCCCGATCAGGAAAACTCAAACACCAATGATTGTAATTGTTTTGTTTGGCGGTTTCATCCATAAACAATTCCAATATAATGCCGTGCCCTTCCAATTGAAATACGCGAACATTTTTGTTGAAATCAAAAATTTGTAGAGCCAATTCAGCATTCAATTCAAATTTTCGGATCAATTTAAATCCGAGTAATTGCTCATAAAAAAGACCTACTTCATTTTCATTCTGTATAGTCAGCGCCAGATGGTGAAGCCTCATTCTTTTATTTTTTGTCTTGTTTTTGTTTCAATAATTCATCGCGAACCATCACATGTCCGCAAGCGGGACATTTAATATCCGTACATTTTGTTCCTTGTTGATGTGCTACTTGCTCGCCGCATTTGGCACAGACACAATATCCTCCGGTTCCAAATCCACCCCCTTTATTTCTGCCTCTTCCGCCACCTTTTCCAAGGCCTTTTCCCTGTCCAAATAAATTCATCTTAGCTTAAATTTTTATATTGATCTTCTAAAAAAGTTAACTGATTTTTCAAACTTTCTATTTGCTCTTCGAGTCTTATTTTTTTGTCGACTGGTTCCGATGGATAAAAATCTCTTTCGTAACGGAATCCAAATCGGCCGTAGCCGCGATAAGTACCTCTATTAAATCCATGTCGGTATCCATAACCCTGACCTCCATAAAAAGTATGGTCAAAATTCTGATACGCGGGAACCTTATTCCCAACGCAAAATCCCATTCTACGGCCACTCATAGCTCCGGCTCCATTAGGTCCTGTTCTGTCTCCTCTTGGCATAATAACCTCCTGTTTTTTGATGTTTAACGATTAATTTTTAGACAAAAGTAATGAACATATGTGCATAATGCAAACATTTAACTCGATTTGTATAGATTTTTATTAGATATGTAAAGAGATAAGATTTATAAGCTTCTGTTTTCTATTGGACGAAGCCCCTTTTGGTATTCTCCTAAAATGGTCAGCTCTTTGGTTAAGGGCATTATGGCCGATAAAGCTTGTTTATATTTAGCTAAATTCTTAAAAACCAAATCGATATAAAACAAATATTCCCACTCAACACCGACTACGGGCAACGATTGAATTTTTGACAAGTTTATTTTATAGAAAGCCAGAACCGACAATACTTGCGATAATGCGCCTTCCTCGTCGGGCAGGCGAAAACAAAGGGATGCTTTGTTTACGAGTAAATCTTTTGTATGAGCGATATAGTTATGCTTGTTAGAGATGACTAAAAACCGCGTAAAATTCTTTTTATTTGTTTCGATACTTCTGTTTATGATATCTAGTCCATACATTTCTGCTGCTAAATCGCTGGCAATTGCGGCAACTCCATTCAATTGCTCGTCGGCAATGCGTTTTGCACTTAAAGCAGTATCTTCAGCATCGAGTATACGCACGCCCATTCGTCTTAAGGGATTCAAAAATTCAAGACATTGTTCCAGAGCCATAGGATGCGAATAGATTTCTTTGATGTTTTCGATTTTTTGCCCTTTTAAAACCATCAGATTTTGTTCGATACGAAGAAAGATCTCGCCCAGGACTTTTAATTTTGATTCGCGTAAAAGCGCATAATTGGGAATTATACTTCCCACGAGCGAATTTTCAATGGCGATTACACCATACTCGGCCTTACCAAATAAGAGCGCATCAAAAAGATCGTTAAATGTTAGGCATTGCACAATTTCGAGCGCTTGATTTTTAAAATATTGGCGACTGGCAATCTCGTGAAATGCGCCGCTAACGCCTTGTATTGCTACTTTTTTTATTGCATCCATAAGTATATAAAATAAAAAAAGCCCTAAAATTTAGGACTTCATATTTTTTCGCATAGTTAAATAAGAGGGTCCTTAGTCTTTCATTTTAAAATAAAAGAAGAAGAAAAATCGACTATTTAAAATTGCTTTCATTTTTTTTAGCTAAAATATACGTTTTTACGAAAAACGCACTCTTTTTTTACATCAATTTTTGATAAGCCTGCCACCAGCGATCCGGAATATCATCTTCCAAGGCATATTCATAATCGGATTGAGAACAAGGTACAAGATAATGTCTTTCGTATTTTGCTTTAATTGTGGCTGAACAGTCGACTTCCATCCACCAACGATCGCTTTTTTTGCTTTTAAAAAACACCAACTCATCTTCGCGATCGCTAAGTTTGACCATAAACTTTTTATAGTCTTTGCTGTTTTTATTTACCGGAAAATCATTCATTCTGGAATAAAATCCATCAATAAAATACCAAATCATTTGTGCTATCAGATGAGCTGTTTGTCCGTTTTTATCCAATTCGGGATTGTATTCGTAGAAACCAATGGAGCTTAGTTTTTCGCTCAATCCTGCATAGCGTGTAATCTGACACAATTCTTCGCCATAAAATCCATTGGGAGTGGCATTGGCATTTCCGGGCGCGTCGGACTGACGAATAGCTGAAATATCGATGCTAATCATATCCGCATTCCTAACCAAGGGTTCTACTTCTTCCATTTTGGCACGTACATTTCCCAGACGGTAAGTATCAAAAAATAAATTCTTCATCAATTTTACCGCACTCGGATTTACAAAATAGGTTTGATAGCCTAAGTTGGTGTAATTGAATAGATAGTTAGGTTGATGCAAAATAATTTTAGATAAAAAAGATTTTGCATTTAAATCATTTTCATTTTCGCCCAAATCGAATTGATTATCGACAGAAACGATATTGATAATTTGACCTAAATTTTCGTAGGCTTGATAATTAGCAAAAGTCAAGTCTTGACTACCTCCAATAATAATAGGCACAATATTATTATCCAGCAAATACGATGTAACCGTAGTTAAGGCATAATAGGTGTCGTTGGTATCGTGACCAATACGTATATTGCCCAAATCGACCAATTCTACTTTGTAATTTCCGGCAAACAAGGTGTAAAAATAATTTCGGATACTATCCATTCCATTTCCGCAACCGGCATTATTTACGGCATTACGCTCTTCTCCAACACCCAGAATGGCAAGTTTAGCCAACGATAAATCAGGAAATACGCCTTGTTCGTCGTAGCGCTGAATAAAATTTCCATAACGTTTAGCAGCCTCAAACTGGTGAAAAAAGAAAAACTCAGTATTGATAGGTTCAAAGTATTGCGAAATATCCATGGTGAAAAATTTGCTTGTTTATACCCGAAATTTATAAAAAGGTTATGCTTTGGGGCGATTTCTACTTAAATAATTGCCCTAAATTATTTCTTTTTTGTTGATGTTTTAGCTGTTTTTTTCTTAAGCGTTTTTTTGCTTACTTTTTTTACGGAAGTGGTCTTTTCCTTTTTGCTTGTTTTTTTTGTTCCGCTTTGCTGACTTTCAATTAGTTTAAGTGCTTCTTCGTAGCTTAAATCACTAGCCTCGGTTGTTTTGGGTATTTTGTAATTTTTCTTTTTATAAGAAATATAAGGACCCCATCGACCATTAAGCACCTGAATATCAGTATTTTCTTCGAAAGTTTTAATAAAGCGTTCGCGGTCTTTTTGACGTTTTGCTTCAATTAATTCTATGCATCGGTCGGCTGTAATTGTAGCCGGATCATCGGTTTTATCAAGCGAAACAAATAAGCCATTATGTTTTACATAAGGACCAAATCGGCCTATAGCTACGGTCATTTCCCAATCTTCATACATCCCAATCGAACGCGGAAAATCAAAAAGCTTTAACGCCTCTTCAAAGCTAATATCTTCGATCGATTGTCCTTTTTTCAGACTTGCAAAACGTGGCTTTTCTTCGTCCTCACTTTCTCCTATCTGAGCCATAGCACCATAGCGCCCAATTTTTACATATAGATTTTTGCCTGATTTAGGATCAACGCCCACCAAACGTTCGCCTTTTTCTCGTTCAGCATTTTCCATGGCGTCCTCAACCCGTTTTTTAAATGGATGATAAAAACTGCTAATCATTTCGTTCCATTCTTTTTTTCCGGCAGCTATTTCATCAAATTCAATTTCTGCTTTGGCTGTAAATTGAAAATCGATAATATCGGTAAAATTATTAACCAAGAACTTATTGACTAACACGCCAATATCCGAAGGAATCAGTTTTCCTTTATTACTTCCTGTTTTTTCCGTATCGATTCTTTCTTTTATAGCTCCTTTTTTCAAACAAACGACCTGAAATTTACGCTTAACGCCTTCATCTTCACCTTTTTCTACATAGCCTCTTTTTTGGATAGTTGAAATTGTAGGTGCGTAGGTAGATGGACGGCCAATTCCTAGCTCTTCAAGCTTTTTAACTAAACTTGCCTCAGTATAGCGAGCCGGCGGCTGCGTAAATCGCTCGGTTGCGGTCATTTCGAAAACGGTGAGTTCTTGCCCTTTGTTAACTTTGGGCAACATGCCTTTAACTTCTTCTGCATTCCCGTTTTCATGGTCAGAAGATTCCATGTAAACTTTCAAAAAGCCGTCGAAAGTAATGACTTCGCCTTTGGCAGATAAAACTTCTTTTTTGCCAGATATTTCGATATCGATGGAGGTTCTTTCTACGATTGCATCTGCCATTTGACTGGCTATCGTTCGCTTCCAAATAAGATCATATAATCTTTTTTGAGCACTGTCGCCACTTATTTCAGGGCGATTTAAATCGGTTGGGCGTATGGCTTCGTGGGCCTCCTGAGCACCTTTACTTTTTGTTTTATATTGTCGTGTTTTTGCGTACTCTTCACCATAGCTAGCACTAATCATCGCTTTGGCTTGTCCAATGGCTTGTCCCGAAAGATTGACCGAATCCGTTCGCATATAAGTGATTTTTCCGGATTCGTACAATTGCTGAGCCACCACCATGGTTTTACTTACAGAATATCCCATTTTTCGACTGGCTTCCTGTTGCAAGGTCGATGTCGTGAATGGTGCTGCAGGCGTCCGTTTTCCGGGTTTTTTGCTAATGTTCTTTACGCTGAATTTTGCACTCAAGCATGCGTTTAAAAACTGAGTTGCCTCTTCTTTCGTATCAAACCTTTTGGCAAGTTCGGCTTCCAGCAATTCTGTTTTCGCATCGGAAGTGTAAAATTTTGCCGTAAGACGATAAGCCGAGGTTATTTCAAATTCTTTTACTTCTTCTTCTTTTTCTACGATTAATCGAACAGCTACCGACTGCACTCTTCCGGCTGATAATGAAGGCTTTACTTTCCTCCATAATACGGGCGAAACCTCAAATCCAACCAAACGATCAAGCACTCTTCTGGCTTGTTGAGCATCGACTAAATGGATATCAATATCGCGGGGATTTTCAATGGCATTTAATATGGCTGTTTTTGTGATTTCGTGAAAAACAATTCGTTTGGTATTCTCTTTTTTTAAGCCAAGCTGATTGTATAAATGCCATGCTATGGCTTCTCCTTCGCGATCCTCATCCGATGCCAGCCAAACCATTTCGGCTATTTTCGCTTCTTTTTTTAGTTCGGCGACTACTTTTTTCTTATCGGCGGAGATTTCGTAATTGGGTTTAAATCCATTTTCAATATCAACCCCAAAATCTTTTTTTGCCAAATCTGCAATGTGACCAAAGCTTGATTTGACTAAAAAGTCCTTCCCTAGAATTTTTTCTATGGTCTTTGCTTTCGCCGGAGACTCTACAATCACTAAATTTTTTGCCATTCGGTGCTTTCTGTATTTAATACTTGATTTTTAACTTTAAAAGAGTAGTAGATGTTAAAAAACAAATTAAAGTGGTTTAAAATTGTGGCAAAATAACACATAAAATTTCTATTAATCCAAATGTCGTATTGATTTTTATCTTTTTTTAAGTTTATAAATACGGTAGAGGTTGGTTGTAAGAGATTGTAATTCAATTAAATATAACGATAAAGCAGAACCTTAAATTGATGATATTCTTATTTTTATAGCAGGTTAAATGGTAAAACGAGTGGAAAGCATAAAGAAAATCGCTTATTCATTTTCGCTTTTGCACCATTTTTCAGACTCCTCTATATTATTAATAAGCCTGATTTTCCATTCGTTTTCTTTCATTAATTCGATATAATGAAGTATAAGTTCTTGAAAAGTCGGATTATTCGAAACAATAGCTAATTTCATATTGGGATTCCAAATGGAAGGTATGGTATGAAGCGCCGCAATAAATTGTAAATCCTTATCGGATAAATGCAGGGTTTTAACACTTCTAAAGTCTGAAATATTGCATTTTAATAAGCCATATCTCGAATCACTGGAAATCTGCCGGTTTACAGCTATGATATCTTTTAGCCTAATATCTCCTTTGTATTTTAGGTAAATATCGCGAACGCCCCAGTATATCTCAAAATTCATTCCGCCTTTTTTGTTTTATTTGGAATTTGTGTATAACGCTACAAATGTATATTAAAAATTGGCAAATGCCAAAAAAATGCGTTTGCACCTGGAATCAGAATAGCTATTGATTTGTAAGTTGCAAAAGGCATTTACTTCAGTTGCATAAAGCGATAAGCCTCTTCCATGGTCTTAAAAAGTTTTATTTCCCATTCTGTACTTTGCATGTTTTCGATATAAAACACTAGTTTTTTTCGAATACTTGCTTTGTCGGCAACCAATAGAACTTTTAATTGAGGGTTATAAATAGATGGAATTCCATGAAGTTTTGTATGTGTGATAATTTCATCTGTCGAAAAATCAATATCACTGACCGCTAAAAAATCAGAAATAATAAAAGCTAATGAAGCAAAGCGGATATCGCTTAAAATTTTAGCGTCTTTCATTTTAAGCTCTTGAGGCGTGACATTGCCCGTGTATTTTTTATACACATAATGACCGTTCCACTCAATTTCGACACTCATATCTTTAAATTTGAATTGATGCGCAAATTCTAAGCCGCCACAAACTTAATCAAAATAGTATTATTCAATAATTTAATACCTAAAAATTCTAATCCGGAAGCATGTTTTTACGATTATACCCCCAATGTTAAACAATTTGTAAAAACGTGGTCTGTTAAGATTTTGTGTAATTTTGCAGCGTTTTAAATAAAGCGTATAAAGAAGGATTTTAGTTAACAAAAGCGCGCTTTATGCTTAAATGAGTGAGTATGGAAATCAAGAATAGTAAGCGATTACATATAGAAACCTACGGATGTCAAATGAATTTTTCCGATAGCGAAATTGTCGGCTCTATTATGGCAGAAGATGGTTATGAAACGGTTGAAAGTTCAGCTAATGCCGACCTTATATTTATTAATACGTGTTCGATCCGTGATAATGCGGAGCAAAGAATAAGAAAACGTTTGAGAGAAATCAAACGGATGAAAAAAGAAAATCCCGACTTGAAAGTAGGTATTTTAGGTTGTATGGCTGAGCGACTCAAACAACAGCTTTTGGATGAGGAAGATGTGGTTGATATGATTGTTGGTCCGGATGCCTATCGCGATTTGCCAAACCTGATTAAAACTGTTGAAAGTGGCCGAAAAGCAATAAACGTTTTGCTTTCTGAAGAAGAGACCTATTCCGAAATTGAACCTGTTCGTTTGGGCAGCAATAAAATCTCAGCTTTTATTTCAATAATGCGTGGTTGCGAAAACTTTTGCACCTATTGTGTAGTTCCGTTTACACGAGGAAAAGAGCGCAGTCGCGATCCGGAAACTATTGTTAACGAAGCACGCGATTTGGTAAGTAAGGGTTATAAAGAAGTAACTTTGCTCGGTCAAAACGTAAACTCGTATAGTTGGGAAAGCAATGGCGAGCAAGTGAGTTTCCCTGAATTAATTGCAAAAGTAGCCGCTGTTTCACCTCAACTTCGCGTTCGTTTTGCAACATCACATCCTAAAGATATTTCTGACGACTTGATTAAAACCATTGCCAATACAGCAAATATTTGCAAAGCCATTCATTTGCCTTTTCAGTCGGGAAGCAATTCAGTTTTAAAACGAATGAATCGGAAATATACACGCGAATGGTATATGGATCGCATTTCAACGATTAAAAAATACATCCCCGATTGTGGCCTTTCTACAGATATTATCGCTGGTTTTTGTGGCGAAACCGATGAGGAACATCAAGAAACTTTATCGTTAATGGACTGGGTAGGCTATGATTATGCTTTTATGTTTAAATATTCCGAAAGGCCGAATACTATAGCGCAAAAGAAATATGATGATGATGTTCCTGAAGATGTGAAAAGCAAGAGGTTAACAGAAATTATCAATCTACAACAAGCGCTTTCTTTGCGATCCAATAAGCAAAATATTGGAAAAATATTTGAAGTTCTGGTTGAAAGTTTTTCAAAACGATCAGGTGAGGATCTAGCCGGACGGAATTCGCAGAATAAAATGGTTGTATTCCCTAAAAAGGATTATAATATTGGCGATTATGTAATGGTTAAGATTACAGATTGCACAGCTGCTACACTTATTGGAGAAGCTGTTTAATGCTTTATAACTGATCTACTTTTGTTTTATGCTCGCGTATGTTTATGGGGCATTCGCAAATAAAACAATACCCATACCTAATCAAATACGGACAATCGTTATTGGCAGACGGATTTACAAAAACTACTCTGTTGTTTAGAACATAATCTATCTCACATATGCAACCATTTGCTTGATTAATGCATTCGTGATTTCGCGGACATTTGTCTGCCAGTACTTTGTATTTATCTAGATCTTCCATTTTGAATTTTTAAGTTTGTATCAAAGACTGCTATTCCATTCTTTTTTTAGTATACAAAGGCGAAGTATACGAAGTTTACTAATTTTATTCAAATAGGAAAGAAAAAGGGAATCTATTTATCGAGCGTTAGAGAATTCCGGACGAACGTATGGATTTTGCGGATAAACGTATTGAATATGAAGGTCAATTTGCTGTAAATTTTTCAGCCTATATATTTAATCCGTTTTGGATATAAACGCATTTTTCATCACATTTGTTAAAAATTAAGTGTAAATTATGCCTGTAAACGAATGGTTTTTGCTTATCACAATTGGCATGCTATTTTTGAGTTTGCTGTATGCTGCCTTTGTATCGTTTAAAGAAAATGAATTTCGAGCAGCTAAGCTTTTTCTTTTCACATTGTGCGATCCACTTATAGCCGCTGCATTTATCTATTTTGAGTATCCTTATAAAACAGAAATTATTTGGATTATATTGATTCTCTATTGGGCGTTGGCACTACTTTTTTTGATTCCATTTGGGAAGAAAAAAAGTTTCGAAAACCGAATTCCAAAAACGCGGATAGATGAACGTGATATTATGTTTTCGCGGGCTGAACTTGTTGAAGGCTCTCCACATTTTGAGGCTTATTATAAGCGTCGGCCGGAAAACAAAGCTAAAGACGATGAATTTAGAAGTCGACCCGGATTATTAAGTTCAAAGGCTTTATTTGCGCATTCCTTTGCTTTTGCAGCAGCCGAAGCAAGTTTCGAAACCATTGGAGCATTAAAAAATGAAGTTGAGGGAATGCCCTCAGCAAGTCCATCAAAGGGTAATGCCAAAGAGGTGACGAAATACATTAAAAACTGGTCAAAAAAATTGGGCGCCACTGATTGTGGTATAACAGTACTTAAAGATTATCACCTGTATTCGGTTGGAGGAAGGGGAGCGCGTTATGATAAAATCTATGAAAAAAAGCACGACTTTGCCATTGCATTTACGGTAGAAATGGATCATCGCATGATGCAATCTGCACCTAAAGGTTCTGCCATTATGGAATCAGCGCAGCAATATCTCGAATCGGGAAGAATTGCCGTGCAAGTGGCTCATTTTATTCGGAAAATGGGCTATGATGCTCGTGCACATATCGATGGAAATTACGAAGTGGTTTGTCCTTTAGTGGCTCGTGATGCCGGTTTGGGCGAAATTGGTAGAATGGGATTACTTATGACTCCAAAACAGGGCCCAAGAGTAAGAATTGCGGTTGTTACTACAAATATGCCTTTAATAGCGGATACAGCTAAGCAAGATGCTGCACTTATCGACTTCTGTGTGAAATGCAGGAAATGTGCTGATGCCTGTCCTAGTCAGGCCATTTCTTTTGCCGATCAAAAAGACATCGATGGCGCAAAGCGATGGCAAATCAATCAGGAAGCTTGCTATACGTATTGGACAATTATTGGAACCGATTGCGGACGCTGCGTTAGCGTTTGTCCTTTTTCTCATCCCAATAATCCGATGCATAATTTGGTGCGTTCCGGAATAAAGAATTCCGCTTTGTTCAGAAGTCTTGCACTGGAATTAGACGATTTATTTTATAAGAGAAAACCCGACTCGAAACCCCTACCTGAATGGATGAATGTGAACGTTGAGCATTAAATGGCATTTTTTTCAAAGAGATCCGATTCTTTGATTTGTTTAGCCGCTTCCAAAAGAATGCATTTAGCGGAATTCCTGTATACTTTTACGATAATTTAGAACCGAATCTAATTTTATTCGAGCATTCGTGGCGATTATATTTAACACATTATAAAATACAGGATTCGTTTGGTGCATCATCAATATCTTTGGAGTTATAAAGCATTTTTTCCAAATAGATCCGATTCACTTATTAGTCAGTCTCGAATATTATTACTATAAACCAGAGCCCCATTTAATTTTATTTGAGCATTCGTGGCGATTAGTTTTAACACATTATAAAAAACTGTATTTTTGCGCCCGAATGGCAGAATATCAGGTACATCAGTTAAAAAACGGGATTCGATTAGTGCATCAACAATTGAGCGATGCAAGCAATGGGCATGTGGCTCATTTAGGCTTAATTATTGACACAGGCTCACGCGATGAGTTGCCGCATCAAAATGGTTTGGCGCATTTTATTGAACACGTTATTTTTAAAGGCACGGAAAGGCGCAAAGCCTATCATATTTTAAGTCGTTTAGAAGATATTGGCGGAGAACTAAATGCTTTTACTTCAAAAGAAGAAACCGTAATCGAAGCCGCTTTTTTAGCGCAACACTATGCACGGACTTTAGAATTGTTTGCCGATATTGTTTTTCATTCGGTTTTCCCTGAAAAGGAATTGAAAAAAGAGCAAGAGGTTGTAATTGACGAGATAAACGCGTACAAAGATACGCCTTCGGAGCAAATTTTTGATGATTTTGATTGTTTGCTTTTTCCTGATCATCCATTAGGAAAAAATATTTTAGGAACAAAAAAATTAGTAAAGTCGTTTAATAGAGATGCTGTTATTCAGTTTATTAAACAAAGTTATACCACTGATAAAATGGTGATTTCCTCCGTTGGATCTATTGATTTTCCGAAATTAGTAAAGCTTTTTGAGCGCTATTTTGGTGAGGAAGCAGCTAATCTTTCCCACACAAAAAGAGAACCGATAAACGGCTATATTCCTGTTGAGCAAGTAAAAAAACGCAGACTATTTCAGTCGCATTGTATGATCGGAAATAGAGCCTATGGCATGAAAGACGATAAGCGAACGGCATTTTCGCTGCTCAATAATTTTTTAGGTGGTCCGGGTTTAAACTCACGCTTAAATTTGGCTATTCGCGAAAAATATGGTTTTACGTATAACCTGGAATCGAATTATACGGCGTTTTCGGATATAGGAAATTTTTCGATCTATATTGGAACAGACAAGAATTACTTAGATCGTAGTATTGAGCTGGTTCATAAGGAATTAAAGTTGCTTCGCGATAAAAAACTAGGACCGCTTCAATTAAAAAAAGCCAAACTTCAATTTTCGGGCCAGATTGCTATTTCGGAAGAATCGAATGCCGTAAAAATGCATAATAACGGACGTAGTTTATTGAGTTACGGGAGAATTAGCACGTTGAGCGAAGTGCATCAAAAAATTCAGAAAGTCAGTGCTGAGGACATCATAGATGTGGCTAATGAGATTTTCGACCCCACGCAAATGAGTATGTTGATTTTTAAATAAGCAAAAATGATTAATCCCGGAATTGAGAAATATGCCGAAGAGCACAGCTCCAAACACAGTCAGGTTTTACACGAACTTTATCGCGAAACGAATTTAAAAGTGATGCATCCACGCATGTTGAGCGGGAGTCAGCAAGGTCGGTTTTTAAGTATGTTATCGCATATGATTCGCCCCAAAAATATTCTGGAAATTGGCACTTACACCGGTTATTCGGCAATTTGTTTGTCGGAGGGATTGGCAGAAAACGGCAAAATACACACGCTTGAAATTGATCGTGAATTGGAGTATATTGCCGCTAAATTTTTTAAAAAGGCAGGGATAGAAAAGCAGGTGATCTCTTATTTTGGCGATGCTTTACAGTTAATCCCTCACTTAAATATGTCTTTTGATTTGGTTTTTATTGATGCCGACAAAGAAAATTATGCGAACTATTATCATTTGGTTTTTGATAAAGTGCGCGTTGGTGGTTATTTGTTGGTTGACAATGTTTTGTGGAGTGGAAAAGTGATACAGCCCATAAAAAAAGGCGACAAAGATACCAAAGGAATTGTCGCATTTAATGAGCTTGTACAAAATGATGATCGGGTAGAAAATGTACTTCTGCCTTTGCGCGATGGGCTGATGCTCATTAGGAAAAAATAACTGTTATATGGATAATGTGATGAGTAGTCATTTTGCTCATTAACAGTTTTGCACATTACCTCATTGGCTCATTATTTCATCTGTTGTAAGCGTAACCGAAACACTTTTCATTTTTCCGCCAAGTGGTGGATTTAATTTCTGAATTTTTACTTCTGCCCATTCCACTTGAGGAAATTCGCGTTGCACGGCAATTAAGATACGTCGGGAAATATGCTCGAGCAAATTGGAACTAATCTCCATTTCTTTTTTAACAACCCTATACACCTCTAGGTAATTAACGGTTTTACGTAAATTGTCGCTTAACTCAGCTTCAGTGGTGTCTGTCTTAAAACAAAGATCAACCATAAAACCCGTTCCAATAATTTTTTCTTCTTCAAAACACCCGTGATAGGCATAGAATTCCATCCCTTCAATTGCGATCATCGACATTATGTATCCCTTTTAAAATGCGAGGCAAATGTACAAATCTTTTAAAATGGAGAAACAGTGATTTTAGATCCATCATAGTTTCATCAAAAAAAAACGAGTGTATCGACCCAAATTATAAGCTATTTTTTGTTTTCATTTGTTCAATTGACCCGTCATTTTTGGATAAAGGCTGTATATTTGCAATTCAAAAGAAACAGTTACACTTATGCTCAATAAATTGATGGGAAATCTTGGTCCAATGAAAGAAGCGATGGATAAGGCCAAGAAAAAATTGGATACGATTACAGTAAAAGGCGAAGCCGAAGGAGGATTAATTTCCGTGTATGTGAATGGTAATAGAAGAGTTACTGAAATCAATATCAATCAGAAATTAATGGATGATGGCGATAAAGAAGCTATTGAAGAGTTGATGCAGATTGCACTTAATAAGGCTATGGAACACGCTGATAATGTGAATGAAATGGAAATGGCGAATGCCGCAAAAGGAATGCTTCCGGGTATGTTTTAGTTCCTCGGTTCTTCAAAATGGTATAGATTTAATTCGAGTTGCTGAACCAAATGATTTAATATTTTGGATTTAATCTCTTTTAAATCAGGAATATAGCCAAGTTCTTTTTCCATCGATGTTACGCCTTTATCAATAAATCCACAAGGGTTGATAAAATTGAAATAATCCATATTGGTAGAGATATTGAGTGCAAAACCGTGCATGCTAACTTGTCGACTAATTTTAACTCCTATCGCTGCAATTTTCCGTTCAGATTTGTCAGCAGTTTCAGCCAACCAAACGCCAATAGCATCTGATTTTCGATAAGCATTTATGCCGTATTCTTTTAAAGTAAGAATGATAGCATCTTCCATTTTCTCGATATATTGTTTGGTGCCCAGGTGCAGACCTTCTAAATCGAGAATAGGATAGCCCACCAATTGTCCGGGACCGTGATAGGTAATGTCTCCACCGCGATTTGTTTTTACAAATTCGGCATTTTTTGCGGCCAGTTGTATACTGTCGATTAGTAAATTGGATTGATCTCCGCTTTTTCCGAGCGTATACACATGGGGATGTTCGCAAAAAAGTAAATGGTTGTATTGCACCTGCTTTTCACATTGAGGCAGCTCTTCGTTGCATTTTTTGATATGCAAAATCTCATTAAAGAGTTTTTCCTGATATTCCAATGCTTTTAAATAAGGAATACTTCCTAAATCGGTGAATAGCGTATAAACATCCATAATTTTTTATTTGGTAATATGCTTTTCGGCATGGTACGACGAACGCACTAAAGGCCCGCTTTCTACATGCGTAAACCCTTTTTCGATGCCTGCTAAACGATAACGTTCAAAAACATCGGGATGAATATATTCACGTACGGGCAGATGCTTACTGGTAGGCTGTAAATATTGTCCTATAGTCAATACCTGACAACCTACTGCGCGTAAATCGTCCATAGTTTGCAAAACATCTTCTTCGGTTTCGCCAATACCAACCATAATTCCCGATTTAGAAACAATGCCGTACTCAGAAATGTGTTTGATCACTTCTAAACTGCGGTCGTATTTGGCCAAACTTCTCAATCGTGGTGTAAGCACACGTGTAGTTTCCATGTTGTGCGAAATCACTTCGGGACGAGAATCCATCATCGTTTTCAGATCTTTATAAACACCTTTAAAATCGGGGATTAAAGTTTCAATAGTTACCTCGGGTGTACGCGCTTTAATTTTTCGCACAGTTTCGGCCCATATTGCGGCGCCACCATCTTCAAGATCATCTCTATCTACAGAAGTTAAAACAACATGTTTCAACTTAAGGAGTTCAACGGATTCGGCTACACGTTCAGGTTCTTGCAAATCTACAGCCAATGGTTTTCCTGTTTTTACAGCGCAAAACTTACAAGCGCGTGTGCAGATATCACCCAAAATCATTAAAGTTGCCGTTCCTCTACCCCAGCAATCTTCCATATTCGGACATTGGCCGCTGGTACAAATTGTATGCAATTTATTTTTGCTAATGATCTCTTTTACACCTAAATAGGTTTTTCCGTAAGGAACTTTTATCTTGAGCCAATCGGGTTTTATGCGTTTATTTTGGCGGTCTTCTCGGATATTCATTTCATCGATTTTGGGCGGCAAAGTTAAGCATAATGCTTTTACTCCCGATGCAGGATAATGTGAAAAAAATGCTAAGAAAGATGATGTTTTAAAACCCCTGAATCAAAAAACCTCCATCCACGGCAATGCTTTGTCCGGTAATATAGCTTGCTGCCGGCATACATAAATAAGCCACCAAACTGGATACTTCTTCTGCTTCGGCAATTCTTCCCATAGGCGTATGAGCTATAATATCCTTATAATAGGTTTCATCTTCCAGAAGTTTTTCGACCAAAGGTGTTCGTGTATACCAAGGTGCGACTGCGTTAACACGAATTCCGTCTTTTGCCCATTCAACAGCTAAATTTTTTGTTAATTGATAAAGTGCTGCTTTACTCATTCCGTAGGGCGGTCCGGTGCGCAAATGCGTAAATCCGGCTACTGAAAGCAGGTTTACGATGGCGGCATTTCCGCTCGTTTTTAAAAAAGGATACGACAAGCGCGACATCTCAAAATTGGATGTCATATTGGTCGACATAATTTTTTCGTATTCTTCCAAAGTAAATTCGATTGCTTTTTTCCGGATATTGGTGCCTACATTATTTACAAGAAGATGAAAGCTGTCCCATACTTTATTTATAGCCTTAAACACCAAGGCTCGCTCTTCTTTAGAACTCACATCGGCAGCCATTCCGAATACAGGATAACCTTGTAGTTTCCACGAGTTTAAGCGCTCGTCAAGCAGCGCTTGATCGCGAGCAATAACAAAAATTTCTGCTCCTAATTGAAGAAATTCGTTGGCGACCGCATATCCGATTCCTTTTGTTCCACCTGTTATTACGGCTCTTTTTCCTTCCAGCCGCCATTTGTTTTGATTCATATTAAAATAGTCTTTGGTCAATAATTACGGGATAGATATGAGTGAAGGATTCTGCTAAAAGTATAATGATAAATCCCCATTCGTTTTTTAAATTTACCTGTTGCATAATTCCGTAAATTAAAGCGATAAACGGAATAAACAAGCCATACCAAAAAAAATCAGCACCTTGTAAATGGTTTAGCAAAAATATCCAATAAAGTGTTATGGGCACTATAATTAAAATAATAACCACCCTTTTTGATAAGCTAAATTGCTTGTGAAATAAGCTATAAACAAGCGCAATAAATGCTGAAATAAGAAAAACAGAAACTCCAATAAAAGAAGAATCGTGTAGGTTTAAGAAAGCCAAAACAATACCTCCAATTAGTCCTAAAGTTACTAATCCGCTGAGGATGTGTTTGTTTCTGATTGTCCAATAAAGCCCCCATAATGAGGCAATGCCTAAAATAAACATGTCTAACTTCATACTATTGTATATTTAGGGAACTGCAAAATAAAGCGAGTTCCGAGGTTTTCTTGCGATTCAAAACGGATATTTCCTTCGGCATTTTCAACCATTTTTTTAACCAAAGCCAAACCTAATCCCATGCCTCCTGTTTTTGTAGTAAAACGAGGTTCGAACACGTGTGTTTTTTCTTTTTCAGAAATTCCACAGCCATTGTCTTTAATTTGTATTTCAACTGTTTGATCTTGCAAGGTAAGTTTAATTTGAATTTCCCCCTTATTTTTATCGCTAATTGATTGGATGGCGTTTTTAATAAGGTTGTTTAAAATCCGAATAAACTGATTTCGATCTGCTTTTATTAGAACTTCTTCTTCGGGGAGATGATTTTCGAAACGGATATTTTTATGTCCTGAAAATAAATCGATAGTACTCAATATTAAAGGCTTAACAGCAATTGGTTCTGCTTTTATTTGATTGGAGGCTGCAAAACTAGAAAACTGTGAAGCAATATCGGATAAGCTATCGATTTGCTCGCTTAAATTTTTCGCAATTTTGTGCAGCTTATTGTCAAAATCTTCTCCACCTTCTACCCACGCTTTTTCAAGATATTGAATATTTAGTTTCATAGGAGTAAGCGGATTTTTTATTTCATGAGCAATTTGCTGAGCCATTTCCCGCCAGGCCGATTCACGTTGCGAACGGGCAAGTTTTTCAGCACTTTCTGCCAACTCTTCCACCATACGGTTGTATTCTAAAACCAAAGCACCAATTTCATCATTCTTATTCCATTCAATTTTTTCGTTGGCCGACTCGAGTTTAAGGTGACGAATTTTTTCCCTTAAAAACTTAAGTGGTTTAGAAAGGTAATTTGATATCAAAATTGTTAATGCAAGCGTAAGCAGAATAAGAAACATATAGATATTGAGGTAGGCTACCAGGAAACCTGAAATCTCTTCTTCCAACTCGTGCTGTCTGGCAAAATAAGGTAGATTTAAATAGGCAACAGTTTGATTGTCGATAGATCGAAAGGGGATATAAACAGAATAAAATTCTTGCAATCCGATATGTTCGTTATGCATAAATAAAGAGCTTTTCATCAGTCCAAGATTATAAAAAGCATCCGGATTCATGCGTTCAGAAAGTAATTCTGAATCAAATAGTTGGGGTCTTGAAGTTGCCAGTAAACGACCGTTTAAATCGTAGAGGTTGATATCAGTAAAAAAGACTTGTGAGAATTTAATCAATAAACTCTCCAGATAATCTTTCTGATCTTCTGAGTTATCATCGATATCTTGCAGTTTATGCTCAAGTTCTATTAAAACAGAATGCACTTTTTCCATCAATACACTCTTGTTTTTTTCTTCGTTTAAATAGTTAAGGTAATATAAACTAGCCAATCCAATAGTGAAAAAAGAGAAAAGCAAAATGGCAATCATACTGATTTGTAGTCGCGTTTGAAAGCCAATATTCAGATTGGCATAATTTTGACTTAAATAAATAAGCAAAAACAAGCCGGAGATATTCAAACTGTAAAATAGGAACAAAAAAGCCAGGGAAGCAAATTGTTCGAGCCAGGAAATTTTTGGTTTGCTAACCAGTATAACTTTTTGGTTATCTTGCACATAGATATAATGCATATAGCCTTCGTACGAAAACGAATTTTCATTTATTATTGTGTTTTCGCCATAGGCTTCCAGTGTTTGCTTGTAGTCGAATTTTCCAAACCACTCGCTCAGTTTTCCATCATAATAATAGGCATATGCATAATTGCTAAAAAAGCGCAAATCCCAGTTTTTTGCATTAGAGAGTAGGGCAGGCATTCCCAATTCTTTGGGTTGATATTTAGATAAAAACTCAACAAACAATTTTGTTTTTTCGCCATTTTTTTTGTCGAATTCGATTATTCCAATATAGTTTTTGGTTCTAAAATGCTGATCAACCAAATAAAGTGTATTTTCCTGAATGGTGTCACTAGCGTCTTTGATCCGTTCCTCAAAAAAAGGAAAACAGGGTGTTTCTAATTCTTCGGGAAGCAGAAGTAGTTTGCTTTCAGCGTCGCAAAAAACCATACTGATTTCATAATTTTTGGCGTCATCCTTAAAATACGTCGTATTGATAAAATCAATTAACTCGTCTTGCGAATAATTATCATTATTTAAGTAGTTGAAAACCAAACTATCAGAAAGGATATGTTCTTTTTCATTCAGAAAATTGTTTTCTAACAGCGGATCGTTTTTTAGCAAATAGGTGGAAAAACCTGATTTTCGAATAGCTTCTTCTTTTTGGTTAGAAAGCGATATATAATAAATGCCACTAATTGAAATAAACAGTATCAAATAATAGACATTTTGCCAAAATTCAACCTTCTCTCTTTTTGGGAAAAGATAGAAGATAGATAGGAAATAAATGAATAAGAAGAGCTGATTAAATTGAGCAATAGGTTCTTCCTGAAGAGGTAAATACCCAAATAATAGCGCAATAAAAAAAGAAATAAGGATATAAAAAAGCTTGTTTTTTAATAGTGTTAAAGCAAAATCGATGAGTTTTTTACTGATGATAAACCACGACAGCTGTAAAAACATAACGAGGGCTAAGATCGTGTAACTGTAAAAATTAAGGTTGGTGATGGAGGTTATTTCGAGTGGGATTTGCGAGTCGAATACCAAACTGTGCAACAAAGCGTATAAACCAAAATAAAGCAGGGTAAGTACCAAAAGAATAATAATTGTTAAGCCAATCTGCTTGAATACGCTTTGCTTTTTCGGCGGGTTTAGTTTTAAGTGTTTGCTGGCATATAAAGTACTAGAAAACAGCCAAATACTAATTAGGAATAATTGTCCCAACGAGGAGTAGACACTTAAATTTGCATAGGTTTGAGCCTGAAATAAAGGACTTTGATAAAGCGTCGAAGGAAAATTGATTGTCGAAAAGAACACGAAGAAGATTCCGCTTAAAGCACTAAAAGCTATTGTTTTTGATGTTTCTGAAAGCGCTATTATTTTGGAATTTTTTATAGCGATATCAAGGCAAAAAACAAAAAATAAATAGCTAAGCAAAAAAGTAAAGAAAAGAACATAGGGCATTTCGTTATTTCCCAAAGCGTTTTTATGATAAAGAAAGGAAAACATGAAATTTCCATCCTTATCTGTTATTTCATATTCCCCTCTGTTTTTTGATAAAGTTAAATCGCCTTCGATACCGTAGGACTTTAAATAAGCGTCTTTTAATAAATCGTTTTTTAAGGCGTAATTGACTTTTAAAGTTTTTGCACCCACTAAAGTGTACTGTTGTTCAGTAACGCTTTGCGTGAGTAACCAATGAGGCCCAATTTGAGAACAAGAAAGCCTAGGCTCAAATAAACTGTCGTTAGAGGGAATGAGTAGGTGATTGTTTGTCCAAAAAATAAGCTCATGATCTTTATATAAATAAAAGGCCAAATGTTTATTTTGATCGTCTTTATTTTTTAGCGCTTGTTCTTCAAAAGCCTGTAAACCATCCTCTTGAAGGGTGTAAATCAGTTGGTTGAGCGTGCTGTTTAATTCACCGGAAAACGTATCAATTTTATGCTGTAAATCGTTTTTGATTTTTACTTCATCATAGCCTTGTGTATTGTTAATACTTAGGCTAATCCCCAAAAAAATGACGATAAAAAAGAAAAATAAACTGAAACGGGTATTGGTTCTTTTACTCATAGTACGAAAATACAATTTATAATTGATTTGATACAAAGCGCATACCAAATTGAATTTGTAAAATGTGTATCTTTGCGGCCAAATTAATTTTAGATAAAAATAGAACAATGTCCGATACTATGACGCAAACACTTCAATATAAAGTTGCCGATATCGCTTTGGCTGATTGGGGAAGAAAAGAAATAGAAATTGCCGAAAAGGAAATGCCCGGTTTAATGGCAATCCGTAAAAAACACAGTATAAATAAACCATTACAAGGTGTTCGAATTACCGGTTCTTTGCATATGACCATACAAACAGCAGTTCTTATCGAAACGCTTGTTGAGTTAGGAGCCGATGTACGATGGGCCAGTTGTAATATTTTTTCTACTCAAGATCATGCTGCCGCTGCAATTGCTGCTGCAGGTGTTCCTGTTTTTGCCTGGAAAGGTGAAACTTTAGCCGAATATTGGTGGTGTACAAAAGAAGCTTTGAGTTTTCCTGATGGAAAAGGTCCTCAACTGATAGTTGATGACGGAGGTGATGCAACGCTATTAATTCACAAAGGCTATGCTGCTGAAAACGACGCTTCAATATTGAATGTTAAGGCTTCCAGTATAGAAGAGGAAGAAATCTTAAAACTACTCAAATCTACCTTAGCCGAAGACAATCAAAAATGGCATCGTGCAGTTGCAGATTGGAAAGGTGTTTCAGAAGAAACTACTACTGGGGTGCATCGTTTATATCAGATGTTTGAGAAAGGGGAATTGTTGATTCCTGCTATCAACGTAAACGATTCTGTAACAAAATCGAAATTTGATAATCTTTACGGTTGTCGCGAATCTTTAGCCGATGGTATTAAAAGGGCTACCGATGTTATGTTGGCCGGAAAAGTAGTTGTAGTTGCCGGTTATGGCGATGTTGGAAAAGGCTCTGCACATAGCATGCGCTCTTATGGCGCTCGTGTTATTGTAACCGAAATTGATCCCATTTGTGCGCTGCAAGCGGCAATGGAAGGTTTTGAAGTTACAACAATGGAAGAGGCTGTTAAAGAAGGAAATGTGTTTGTTACGACCACAGGAAACAAAGATGTGATCACCTTGGAGCACATGTTAGCTATGAAAGATCAAGCCATCGTATGTAATATTGGTCATTTCGACAACGAAATTCAAGTATCTGCTTTAGATAATGCCGTAGGTGTTAAAAAGGTGAATGTAAAACCTCAAGTCGATCAATATTATATGGAAGATGGTCGTTCAATCTTTATCCTGGCTGAGGGCCGTTTGGTGAACCTGGGTTGTGCTACCGGACATCCATCGTTTGTAATGAGTAATTCATTTACTAATCAAACCTTAGCTCAAATTGATTTGTGGGAAAAACGCAACGAATACGAAATTGGCGTTTATCGTTTGCCAAAATACCTCGATGAGGAGGTGGCACGCTTACATTTGGAACAAATAGGCGTAAAATTGACAAAATTAACAGCAGATCAAGCAGCCTATTTAGGCGTGAATGCAGATGGCCCTTATAAGGCAGATCATTACCGTTATTAAAATAAAGCTAAAACTGGGTTTCTTTTATTTTTTAAGAATGATCCCCGTTTGTTTTATTAAAAAGCGGAAATGCTAATTTAGATATATAAAGAGCAAAAAATAGTTTTGATAAGTGATAATAGGAGATTTTACCTCCAATTATCACTTATTTTTTTAAATAAAGGCGACTAATTTTATCCGTTTTTTTTTTGCTGATTTTTTTCGAATATTCCGGCCTTAAATTCTAAAAACCTTGATATGCTTGTTACTAGCGCAGGGTGTATAGGTCTGTGCCAAAAACACAAAAAAACGATTCGTTTTTTAATTTTTATTTTTTAAAAAAATAAAAGAATTGAACAAACATGATAT
>JAFGHU010000021.1 GCA_016929955.1 Bacteroidales bacterium
AATCGAACCCCTGTTACCAGGATGAAAACCTGGCGTCCTAACCCCTAGACGAACGGACCGTTGTTTTTAGCGGTGCAAAGATATAAAAATCTTTAAATTCCCAAATGAAAAACAAAATTATCCTGTATTTTTTTTTGCGCAATTTTTTCTACTGTTCAAAGACCTCATTTTAAGCGATCACTTCCGTTTATAATTTGCTACTTTTGCAAAAAATTTTAGCGATGAATAGTACGCACGATTTGATCACAGTGGGTTTATTGTACTTTACTTCTTTTTTCACTTTAATAAATCCATTGGGCTCTATGCCGGTTTTTTTAACGATGACTTCCAAATTAATAAAGCCGGAAAAAAGAAAAACAGCACTTAAGGCCGTTTTAACCGCCTTTATCACCTTGCTAATTTTTGCTTTTGGCGGTCAAATGCTATTCGATTTCTTTGGGATTTCAGTAAATAGTTTCCGGATTGTTGGAGGCATCATCTTTTTTGTAATGGGCTATGATATGCTTAACGCTCGTTTTAGTTCTTTTAAAAGTATACCACAAGAACAAGTAGCTGATTATGTCGACGATATTTCAGTTACTCCACTTGGAATTCCTATGATAGCGGGACCTGGAGCAATAACCAATTCCATTGTATTGATGGAGGATTCCCCAAGTTTTGTGTTAAAAACGATATTAATCGGGACAATTGTATTAACAATGTTGCTTACCTTGCTTATTTATATGGGTGGTTCAAAAATAACTCGATTTCTGGGCGAAACAGGAAACAAAATTATGCTTAAACTAATGGGATTGATTGTTATGGTAATGGCCGTAGAGTTCTTTTTTGCCGGATTAAAACCTATCTTGCAAAGTATATTCCCGATCGTTTAAACATAGCGATCGATATCGCTTTCCTCAATTTTATGGCCGGCTAAAATAACCAAGCGTTCAACTACATTACGCAATTCACGAATATTTCCGGTCCAGGGTTTTTCTTTTAGTTTTTCCAATGCTTTCTTGGTAATTTCCGTTTTTTTCTTTCCTTGTGCATCAGCAATATCTGATAGAAAATAATCGACCAGCAATGGAATATCATCCTTTCTCTTTCTTAAAGGAGGAACTTCGAGCAAAATTACACTCAATCGGTGGTATAAATCTTCGCGGAAATTATTCTTGGCAATTTCATCTTTGATATTTTTATTGGTAGCCGCAATGATACGCACATCTACAGGAATTTCTTTCTCACCACCTACCCTTACAATTTTATTTTCTTGTAAAGCACGTAAAACTTTGGCTTGTGCCGATAAGCTCATATCGCCAATTTCATCGAGAAATAAGGTGCCGCCATTAGCCAGTTCAAAATCGCCTTTACGCTGTTTTATGGCCGATGTAAACGAACCTTTTTCGTGACCAAACAACTGGCTTTCGATCAATTCTGAGGGAATAGCTGCACAATTTACTTCTATAAAGGCCGCTTTCGATCGATCGCTGGCATTATGTATAGCTCTGGCAACAAGCTCCTTACCAGTTCCGTTTTCACCTGTGATAAATACCCGTGCCTGCGTTGGGCCAACTTTCTCAATTAAATCTCTCAATTGATTAATAGCGGCTGATTCTCCTACCATTTTATTCTTAGTAGCAATCTTTTTCCTCAATTTTTTTGTTTCAACCTCTAGCTTGCCTCTTTCCATCGCATTGCGCAGTGCAATTAATAAGCGATTCAAATCCAGCGGTTTAGCAATATAATCGTAAGCTCCTTTTTTTATGGCCTCTACGGCTAATTCGATAGTTCCATGACCTGAAATTACAATAAATGGCGTATCCGTCAGTCGCATAGCTTCTTGCAATACTTCAATACCGTCTTTTCCCGGCATTTTTACATCACAAAGGATAACATCAAACATACTTTGTTCTATCAAAGCAAGACCTTCTATACCATCTGCAGCCAATGCGACCTCGTATTTTTCAAACTCCAAAATCTCTTTGATTGCATTCCGTATGCTTCTTTCATCGTCAATTACCAATACCTTAGCCATAAAAAATTGTGTTTTTACAAAAGTAATTTATTTAGCTGCACGCACCAAGATTCATTTAGAAAATTGCACGATCTGCACAAAGTTCTGATTGGATTTCTATCTTTGTGTAAAAATAAACAGACAATTTAAAAGCTTTGTTTTCGTTTATTAAAACAAATGTTAAATAACGTGCAAAATTACTTTAAAAGCTTCCTTTTTGTTTTACTAATACTCCCTTTTACCGGATTTTCGCAAAGCGCATCGGAATCGACGTATGCATTTTTAAACCTTCCCTATTCAGCCCGAGAAATGGCTATGGGGAGCAATTTTTTAAGCATTTACGATCATGATATCAGTCTGGCTTTAAGCAATCCTTCTTTAATTTCGAGCAAAATGCATAATCAATTGGAATTAAGTTTTATCGATTATTTTGCCGGTATAAATTATGGTTCAGTAAGTTATGGTCGCACCTTTGAAAAATTAGGCACTTTTGTAGCCAGTATGCAGTTTATGGATTATGGCAAATTTGACTATGCTTCCGAAACAGGTGAACGCTCCGGAAATTTTTATGCAAATGATTATGCTTTAACTATAGGTTGGAGTCGCGCTTTAAGCGCCAATCTATTTATTGGGGCCAATCTAAAAGGTCTTTATTCTGCCTATGAAACCTATCGTTCTTTTGGTCTGGCAGTAGATGTAGCGACCACTTATCTTATTCCGGAAAACAAAATAAGTGCCAGTATTCTTTTTCGGAATATTGGAACACAGATTATAACTTATACTTCCGATACGCAGGAAGCATTGCCCTTTGAAATTCAAGCCGGTTTTTCGAAAGAATTGGCTCACCTTCCTTTACGTTTCTCGGTAGTTTTAACAAATCTTCAAAAATGGGATTTAACGTATTCGACTAATTTTGATGAGCAAACAAGCACTTTTACAGAAGCCTCAACAAATCAAAGTTCCAGTATCGATTCTTTTGCGGATAAGTTAATGCGCCATATTATTCTTGGTGCAGAACTCAAACCAATTCCAGCTTTATGCCTTCGATTGGGCTATAATTATTTGAAACGAAAGGAAATGGCCATAGCTACAAGGCTTTCTACTGTTGGATTTTCCTGGGGTTTTGGAGTTCATATTGCAAAATTCGAATTCAATTATGCACGCAACGCACAACATTTAACACCATCGGCAAATTACCTGAGTATCTCCACCAATTTGGATCAGTTCTTTAGCTACTAATTAATAATTGATAATTTACTTGTATTTAAATCAATAGATTCTTAACTTTGGACTTTAAAATTCTATTAGTCGAAAAATTGAAAATCATGGCCAATAAATTAAAAGTCAAAGGATTAATTATCGAAGTTGCTCGCGAAGTTTTTAGTCGTTACGGTTATAAAAAGACCACCATGGACGATATTGCTGAAGGTGCACGCAAAGGCAAAAGCTCTATTTACTATTATTTTAAAAGTAAAGAAGAAATTTACGAAGCGGTTGTAGATACCGAATCTAATATGCTGTTTGACAATATTTTAAGCCAGATTGAAAAGCCTGTTCCGGCCAGCGAAAAGTTCAGGCTATATGTACTCACGCGATTAAATATGATCCGTGAATTAAACAATTTTTACGATGTGATGAAAAATGAGTCCTTGCATCAGTTGGACTTTATTGTGGAATTGCGAAACAAATACCACAGTAGAGAAATCAGTATCCTTCAAAACATTTTAAATGAAGGCGTAAAGAGTCGCGAATTCTCTATTCAAGACCCTGAATTAGCTGCAATAGCTTTAGTTACAGCAATCAAAGGATTGGAAACTCCCCTACTGATAAAAGGTGAAAAAAGAAATTTAGAGAAAAGGATAGATTATGTTGTTCGTATCCTTTTCTTTGGCATTATGCGAAGATAAAACCTATTTTAACAAACCTGTTCTGTCGTTAAATTCCTCGATCAATTCATCCCAACGATCGGGTTGATGAAATACTTTATCCCAAATACCTCTATCATACCACATCTGGTTTAATTCTTCCAAAGGCTTGGCCTGTTGCTCTATCCAGGTAAAATATTTTAAATTATGAATGGCTTTCTGATCTTGATAATTTAATTCTTTCATATGATCAGTACTTTGCTCATTAATAGTTGCTTCAAAATCAAGTGCTGCTTGAAATTGATTATAAGCACCTTTTTCAACTTCTTGCTCTTTTATTCTACTTTCGTACATTTCAGCTGAATCCGTAGCGACAGTAAAAATAACATCGTCTTTATCGTATTCGAAATATTTTGCGGTTTTAATGGCTGAGAGTAAGTTACCTATACTGCTGATTCCTAATAAATACAATTTATCAACTAAATCGGGAGCAATTCCTTTTGATTTTAAATAGGCTTTCCCCTCTTTTTCGTTAAACAAGCGCAACAATCGCATTGTATGTTCATCGTCGATGGCCGTAACCACGTTTGTATTTCTAACATTATGTATCCAAGGCACGTGCTTATCGCCGATTCCTTCAATACGATGTCCTCCAAAACCATTTCTTAATAAGGTTGGACATTGAAGCGCTTCAGATGCAACCACCTGAACTTGAGGATATAATGTGCGTAAATAATCACCAGCAGCAATTGTTCCGGCCGAACCTGTAGCCGAAACATAAGCAGAAAAACGAGAAGTTTTTGATTTTATTCCATCATATACTTCTTGAATAGCTTTTCCGGTTACATTATAATGCCAGGCCGAATTTCCAAATTCATCAAATTGATTAAAAATGACTGCATCTTTCCGTGTATCTCTAATTTCCCAACATTTATCGTAAATTTCTTTCACATTCGATTCGCAACCTGGTGTTGCAATAACCTCAGCACCAATTTCTTCGAGCCAGGTAAATCGCTCCTTGCTCATTTCTTCAGGTAAAATGGCAACCGCAGTAACATCCATTAAAAAAGAATCGAAAGCGCCACCGCGACAATAATTTCCGGTTGATGGCCAAACTGCTTTATGATAGGTAGGATCGAACTGACCGGTAATAATGCGAGGAGCTAAACAACCATAAGCAGCACCCACTTTGTGAGCACCAGTTGGAAAATACTTGCCAAGTATCATCACTATTTTCGCATCGACACCACTAATTTCTTTAGGAATCTCCAAATAATTAACACCACCAAATCCACCACCGTGATTAACAGGTTCATTTTTCCATGTAATTCGAAAAAGATTTAGAGGATGATTATCCCATAAACCAATTGATTTTAATTGTTTAACAATTTTATCCGGAATTAAAGTGGGGTCTTCCATTTGTTTAAAAGTTGGAAGAATAATTCCTTTTTCGCGGTAGCGTTTTACAGCTTTTTCAAGCACCTCAGTATTGGTGACTTTGTCAATTATTTCAATCATAAATAAAAAATTAGGGCTGCTAAAGTAAGGAAAAAACAAACATCTGCGCTCACAATCTGCCTTTAATATTAAGCGAATACGATTAACCAAGTCGCAAGCTATAAAATAATACCAGAAACATACCAACCGGTCGGTTTTTGAATTATCTTTGCTTTATGGATACCCGCGAACTCATTATACAAAATAGTTTTATACTTTTTCTAAAGTATGGAATAAAAGAAGTTAGCATCAACCAAATTATAAAAAGTTGCAAAGTTTCTAAAGGCGCCTTTTATTATCATTTTGAGAGTAAGGAAAGCGTTTATATGGAAGTACTCGATCGTTTCTTTTTCTCGTATTTCAAGAAACAAAATGTATTTTATTCAAACGACTACTCTTTCGCCCAGAAGTTGGAGCGATTTGAAAAAAGTTTTCTTGATCCCTACCAGGAAATTGCCGATTTATTAAAAGCGGATCAGTTGACCGAATATTTTAGATTTTTATTTCAGGCTGCCTCTACATATGATGCACTTCGGCGTAGAATTAACAAACATTTTTACCGCAAAGGGTATTATCTTTATCAAATAATTGAGCTAGCAAAACAATCGGGTGAAATAAAATCGAAAATTGATTCTGAAATTGCTGCTCGTCAATTATTTAACATGCTTATCGGCACTACTATTTTAGATGGGATTTATACCATTGAAGCCTTAAAAAGAAACATTCACAGCGTTCTGTTTAATTATTATTCACTTATTAAAGAAACAGCTTAAAAATGGAAAACAATTGTAAAATCATCTTTGAAAAGCAGTCGGCCTTTTTTGCGAGTAACCGCAGCAAGAAAACCGCTTTTAGAATTGAACAGCTCAAAAAGCTTATGCAAGTACTAAAAGCCAACGAAAACGTATTGAATGAGGCTTTGTATAAAGATTTAAAAAAATCGGCTTTTGAAACCTACGAAACGGAATTGGCCATACTTTATAGTGAAATTAAGTTGGCCATTCGCCAACTTAAAACTTGGTCGAAAACAAAAAGAGTAAATACGGGCTTAAGCAATTTTCCGGGTAAGAGTTTTATTGTACAAGAACCCTTGGGCACTGTATTGGTTATTGGTGCCTGGAACTATCCCTATCAGCTTTCTATTTTACCGGCAGTTTCGGCATTGGCTGCCGGCAACACAGCGATCATTAAGCCAAGCGAACTGGCTTTGAATTCTTCTTATGCGATGGCAAAAATCATCAACGAAAATTTTGATGAAGATATTTTACAAGTGATCGAGGGCGGTGTTGAAATTGCATCCGCATTGCTAAAACTTCCTTTCAATTCCATTTTTTATACCGGCGGAGAAGCTGTAGGAAAAATAATTATGCGTGCAGCCGCTGATCATTTAATTCCTGTTACTTTAGAACTTGGTGGTAAAAGCCCGACTATAGTAGATGCCGATGCTTCACTACAGATGGCGGCCAAACGCATTGTTTGGGGTAAATTCTTAAATGGAGGCCAAACTTGTGTGGCCCCCGATTATCTGCTTGTTCATCAATCGATTAAAGCAGAATTGATTCGTGAGATTGCAAAGCAAATCAAACAGATACACGGCGAAAACCCAATGTTTAGCGAAGCCTTTACACGGATTATCAATCCACGTCATTATCAGCG